>DYMA01000014.1 GCA_020721815.1 Sulfurovum sp.
CTTCTTGGCATGGTTGCTCCTTTTGTATGTGTGGTTGGATTTTAGCATAGTTTTCCATAATCAACACAGTTTCCCCTAAGCTTTTTATTCTATTATACCATCATCCATTCATTTTTTCTCGTCGATGCCCTATTGGTCTAACGGTTCATTATAACCCAACTTCTCCCTACTCCATCGCCTGAATAGCCGTAATGACTACGGTATTGACAATATCTTCTACCGTGCATCCTCGTGAGAGATCGTTGATGGGCTTGTTGAGTCCTTGCAAAATAGGGCCAATGGCAATGGCGTTGGAGCTTCGTTGGACGGCTTTGTAGGTGTTGTTTCCTGTGTTGAGATCGGGGAAAATGAGTACGGTTGCTTCTCCTGCTACTAGGCTATTGGGAAGTTTGGTTTTGGCTACTCCTTTGTCAATCGCAGCGTCGTATTGAATGGGACCTTCGATTAGCAAATTGGGTGCTAAGGCTTTGGCGATTTGGGTGGCTTCCATCACCTTTTGGACATCTTCACCGCTTCCAGAACTACCTGTAGAGTAGGAGAGCATGGCGACTTTGGGTTCGATTCCAAAGGCTGCAGCACTGTGGGCTGAGGAGATAGCAATTTGAGCCAATTGGCTAGGTGTGGGGTTTTGGTTGATAGCGCAATCGGCATAGACCAATACCTTTTCATCAAGCAACATAAAAAAGAGCGAAGAGACCAACTCAATAGAGGGTTTGGTTTTGATGATTTGCAAAGCGGGGCGAATCGTCTCGGCGGTGGTGTGAATAGCCCCCGAAACCATCCCATCGGCATCTTTGGACTCTATCATCATCGTAGCAAAGTAGTTAATATCGCCCATTTGATCCATCGCACCCTTCAAAGTAACCCCTTTGTGTTTGCGTAATCTATAGAAAGCTTTGCCGTATTTTTTGACGAGTGTCGTATCTTTGGGATTGATAACGGTCGCTTTGGAGAGATCAAGCCCCAAATCTTTGGAGCGTGTGCAAATCTCTTCGGGGTCTCCTAGAAGTATCATCGTGGCAACACCTCGACGCAAAAGTATCTCGGCGGCTCTTAGGATACGCTCATCTTGGGCTTCGGGCAACACAATACGCTGGAGGTTGCTTTGGGCCTTTTTGACGGTGCGATACTCAAACATCAAAGGAGTCAATAGACTCTTGTCAATCTTTTGGGCAATGAGGTTTTCGATAAGGGTGCTATCAAAGTGTTGCGAAAATATTCCCATAGCAAGGGCTATTTTGCGGTAGTTGTCAAGCGAGATATAGGTACCTAAACTTTGGAGTTTGGTGACGGTTGTATAGGTGTCTTCTTTGACTGACATAATAGGAACGCTAAATTGTTTGAGTCCTCGCAGCAGCTTCATAAAATCCTCTTCGAGTACAAATCCTCCCGTCAAAACCATACCCGCAATAGAGGGAAAATCTTTGGAGTAGTTAGCACTTACAATGCCCAAAATCACATCGGTTCGATCGCCAGAAGTGACAAAAAGATCCCCTCGTTCAATGTATTTGAGCAGATGTTCGATGTGCATGGAGGCGATTTTGTTGCGTTTGACGATGCGTTGAAGTTGGGTTTGTGTTCCTAGTACTATAGTGGCATCAAGGGAGTGGGCAATCTCTTCGATGGTAGGGTAGTTTAGCTCTTCCATCTCGGGCAAAAACAAAAGCGTGTGTTTGGAGTCTTTGAGTGCTTCGATATGCTCTTGGGAAGCTCGATTGAAAAAAGTCGCCAAAGGTTGAAGATGAAAGGCTTCGATATGCCGCTGTTCCATCTCAAAGGCTTCGGTAATCTCGTGAGCAGTAAGCCCTTTGACATTGATGATATTGATAATAGCTGAGCCGATATTTTTGGCTATTTGGTAGTTGATCTCATACTCTTGGGGCAACAAAAAATTGGGCATTGAGAGTCCCTCAATCAAAACAAAATCGTACGCCTCTTCAAGTGTGTGATAGTGCGCAATAATCTTTTTAATCGCCTCATCACGCTCCCCTTTGGCTACGAGTTCTTCGTACTCATCAAGCTTGAAAGTATAGCACTCCTCATACTCCATGGTTAAATTAAAGTGTTTGCGTATAAACTCAATAGAGTTATCGGGGTGGTTTCTGTTTTTGATAATAGGACGGAAAAAGGCAATTCGACGCAAATTGCGTTTGAGTATCTCCATAATTCCCATGGCGACAATAAGTGTGCCGTTGTGGGTTGATGAAGCGCTAATGTAGAGGTTTTTCATGGTGCTACCTAAGTGATTTTTGATTGATTATAGCATATTTTGGTATCAAGATAAAATCAAAGTGGAAATTGAAGAGAGCAGTTAGGTCTAAGTTTTTTCAAAATGAACAATCGCACGGAATACCTGCATCGCAAGTGCAACTATCGCCAATAGCATCACAAGCGCATTGCGTTCCCTCTTCTGCAACTTGATCTTGGGCTTCCTCTTTGGTTTTTTTCCAGCAACTATTGGAATCGCTCTCCTCTTGAGCGTTTGCTAGAAGAGCAGCATAGGCTATTTTGCAAGCATCAAATTGTCTTCGTATCATGGGATAAGCCTTGATAACCCCATGTTGTTGAATATGCGATTTGATGATGCTAGAACAAGTCCCATTGTTATGATAAACCCCATAAGCACAACGAAAACCCTTGCGAGGCGAAATGTGCTTTTGGTAGAGATTAATACTCCAAATTGCAAACGATTTCATAAGCGTAACCCTCTAGTAAAATAGGAAGATTATACACTACTTTGGATTATATTTGATTTTCTCTCTTCTGTAGGGATAGAGAAATGACTACTCGTTCCACCTCGGGAGGGCTTGTGAAATAACCGCAGGGTGTCAATTTATTGCAAAATTGGCTTTTTTGCACCCTGCACTATTTTAACCATTATTATTTCACACTCTTAGGAGAGGTGGAACGAGGGAGCATTTTGGGTATAAAATTTATAACCATATACACTACGGCTATTAAAAGAGAAATGAAAATATAAGTATTAATTTTAAGGGAAATGAGATAAAATCTACTACTTATTTTAGAATTTTAGGACATTCATGAACGACAATCAACATCAAGAGTTTCAAGAGGCGGTGAGCAAAATTTTGCAACTCATAGGCGAAGACCCCTTGCGTGAAGGACTTGTCAAAACGCCTCAGCGAGTAGCCAAAGCCTTTGAGTTTTTGACACAAGGTTATCATCAAGACCCCCACGAAGTACTCAACCAAGCTCTTTTTACGACGACCAACGATGAGATGGTAGTGGTGCGTGATATTGAGTTTTATTCGATGTGCGAACACCATATTTTGCCCATTATCGGGCGGGTTCACGTAGCCTATATCCCCAATGGCAAAGTCGTAGGACTCTCCAAAATCCCCCGAGTGGTCAATATCTTCGCAAGAAGACTCCAAATCCAAGAGCAAATGACCGAACAAATCGCCGAAGCACTCACCCAAACCATCAATCCCAAAGGCGTAGCGGTAGTCGTAGAGGCAAGGCACATGTGCATGGAGATGCGAGGGGTCGAGAAAATCAACGCAACGACGGTAAGTTCGGCACTTAGAGGACTCTTCAAGAGCGACAAAAAGACACGCAAAGAGTTTTTTGACATTATCAACAAACCCAAAAGTATGCAGTTTTAAAACGAACGCAACATCTCTTTAAAGTGTGGAGGGATTTTGGAAATCTTACCCTCTGCGCAAACATAGACCAAAACGATATTCATATCAAAAAGCTTCACATCGTTGCGATAGATGCTTTGATTGAGTACCAATGAAGCCGATTTGGAGGCTACTAGTTTGCTCCTTACTTCAAGCCAATCGCCCAGCTTTGCCGATACCAAAAAGTCGCACTCGATATTTTTCACCACAAAATGACACCCGTTTTGCGTAGGCGATAGTGCATTGGCAAAGAAGCGTTCACTTCGAGCACGTTCGCAATATTTGATGTAGTTGGCATGATAAACAATCCCACCCGTATCGGTATCTTCGTAGTAGATGCGTATTTTCATTCACAAACTCCCTTTTTATCGCTATCTTATGAGCTTTAAGTTATCAATTGTGCCTATAAGTGTGCTCATTTTATTTTCTAATTGTATCGCTTTTGCCATTAAGATTTCCAGTCTCACATAACAGAGCATAGGGTATAATGACAGACTTATTTAAACTAGAACTTGGAGTGAAATATGAGCCTTTACCAGTACAATCGCAAGACAATTCAAAACTATCTTCAAAAACTATATAATAGTAACTTGCAAAGAAGTTATTATTTGAGTGATAGTGAGATTGAGGAGCTTATAAGTGATATTGGTATCTTCAAGTTCAAAGGTTATACTTACGCCTTCAAATCCAATCTTTTCCAATACAGTATTGATGATGTTTTAATGGTCTATTTTTTTGATAAGTATTTGAGTAAACTTTTGATGGACATGACATCGACGATTGAAACTAAGCTTAAAGCACTAGTTGTGGAGCTTTGCTACTATCAAATCAATCGTTTGCACAGAGGACACCCACAAAAAGACAATCCTTTCTTTTATCTTATCGCAAATAACTATAAAATATCCAATCCAAAGCTCAAAGGAGCTTCGCTCCAAAACTGGAATACTCGCAATACTGCTGCTTCAAATGATACCTATCATCACTACGGAATCTATTATAAAGGAAAATACGATTTTGCTACCAATCGATTGCACTACCTTAATGGTGAACAGTTAATTCATACCTATTGGGATATTAACTATCCTCCATTTCACTATTTTATAGAGAGTGCTACTTTGGGAACAATCATCTATTTAATCAAATATATCAAGATTGAACGTTTTGATTTAGAAGCAAATATTGCTAGAGTTTTTGGTGTCAATGCAAATCACTTTTTGCCATATCTTGAGAGAGTCAATGAAGTGCGTAATCGTGCAGCACACAGAGAGAGACTATTTAACCGCAGTTTTAGAACAGTCTCAAGAACAGCTCATTTTTTGACTTTGAGTCAAAATCTTAATAATCATAGATTTATGGATGTTTATATGTCACTGTTTTTTATGCTTAATGAACTCGATAGATATGTGGATATAAGGGGCTTTAAACACGATGAAATCGAACGACTCTTTAGAGATTTTAGAAGTGATTATTACATACAGATTGCATCCAAAAGATTGACTAAGAAGATGAAACAAAAAGAGTTTAAAAAGATAAAAAATTTCATTTTACAAGGGATGATATAACTAAGAAAAAGCCAAGCGTATCTATAGATGCATGATGTGTTTAAAACATGGTCACAAGTAGGGGCTTAGCGTTTGTTACAAAAGAATTATATCATTTTATGATTTAACAATTTATTAATCAAGAGATTAAATTGTTATTATCAAAAGATTTTTTCCGATTATCGTATTTTCATTTTTACAGCTTCCTAAACTCTTCTTTGCTCCATTTTTGGAGTAATTTTTTCTCTTGAGGAGTTAGTATGGCATCACGGTGTATCCATGTGTAGCTAGGGAGCGGCATACGAATGACGATTGACTCTTCTATGCGTTCAAACATCTCTTTTTGTTTGGCTTTGGGGAGTGTGTAAAAAGTGGAGAAGTTGAGGACTTTTCTGCCATCGTTGATGTGATTGCCAACTGCCCACGACATAGGTGCTACCTTCCCATACCATGGCAAAACACTCTCATTGGAGTGACAATCATAACAGGACTTTTTCAAGATTGTCATTACCTCTTTAGGAGCAACAATCTCATTTTTGGCAGTCGTTTGCGGTGCAATATCAATCGTGATAAATTGCATAATGACCAATATAATAGTAGCAATAATCGAAAATTTCAACATAGAGTACTCCAATAGAAAATTAGTGTGAATTGTAGCTTAAAAGGGTAAATTGCAAAATTTTTCTATTAGCGTCTATACTCAATCAAGGATTGACTCTCCACCATTTTTAATATGTTGCGTTATAAAAGCTATGCGTTTTTTGGCTTTTGGAGCAAGATTGCTTTTGGGATAGCGTTTAATAAACTTTTGAAGTTTGGCTTTTTCGACAGTAAGGTCGGTGAAGTTATTGACATCATCAGAGATATAGATAAGGTGATAGGTTGCATCATCAACTAAATCCGATTGCGGATACTCCAAAAGCAGTTTTTTGAAGTGGTAGCCATCGTACGATGCAAAATCACCATAATTTGCAGACTTGACAACTTTTAAATGGCAACTCGTAGCAAGGAGAGTATCTTTTTCATACTCATCAAGGCTCACTTCGAGCTTGGAAGCCATCTCTCCTATTGTAAGAAGCAGTTGGGGTGAGGGCGTGTTGTCATAACGCTTTTGAAGCTCGATGATATTTTGACAGGTACTCTTTTGTGTCGAGGCATGGAGCAGTGTTTGAGAGGCGATAAACAACCCAATCATAACTAATAAGAGTTTTTGCATTGATAATCCTTTGCTTTTTGAGTACAATCTACTCCATCCAATCTTTTTAAATACTAGGTGTTAAGAGCGTCCAATACACCATTTATAAATTTTGGCGAACGCTCATCGGCCAACTCTTTGGCAAGTTCTACAGCTTCATTGATGATAATAGCCTTATCGGTTTTGAGAATAAGTATCTCATAAGCACCCAAACGCATAATCGCCTTTTCGACTTTGCCGATACTGGCGTAATCCCACTCTTTGAGATGCTCTTTGATTTGGGTATCAAGGCTATCCAGATGCTCAAGCGTTCCTACAAAAAGCTTATTGGAAAAATCCCGTTGTTTGTTGCGAATCTTGCTCTCTTCCAAAATCTCATCGGAGTATTTGGCTATCTTCTCATTGCCCAAATCGTAGGCGTAGAGAAGTCCTATTACGGCTCGTCTGGCTTGTCGTCGTGTAGCCATTAAGCAAGCTCACTGTAGAGATTGATCATCTCAATAAGTCCTATCATCGCTTCAGCACCTTTGTTTCCTGCCTTTGTTCCTGCTCGTTCAATCGCTTGTTCGATAGTATCAACGGTAAGGACTCCAAAAGTAGCGGGTTTGCCGTGTTTGAGTGTGACACTTGCAATCCCTTTGGTCGCCTCTGCCGATACATAATCAAAGTGCGGCGTTGCACCCCGAATCACCGCACCCAAACAACACACCGCATCGTATTTAGCCAATGCCTTATCAAGTGCAAAAGGAATCTCAAAAGCCCCAGGTACCAAAATCAAATCCAAATTGGCTATATCGCCACCGTGACGAATAAAGGCATCTTTTGCCCCCTCTACCAATCTATCGGTTATAAAATGATTAAATCGTGCATTGATAATCGCTATCTTTTTGCTTTTATCGACGCTTAAATTACCCTCTACAATATTCACATTGTATCCTTTGTAAAATAAAAAATATAATTACAAATAGTATCTTATATTGGCTGATAGGTAGCTAAGAGAGGTAGGAGGTTGAGAGAGGGGTGGCTCTCTCACGGAAAGTTATGTTAGGAAAATTCTATTTAGTCCATTTGTCGTCTAAGAAACGTTGGAATATCCAAAGGATCATCACTATTGACAGGGTTGTGTCCGCCACCGTTGTAACCATTGACAATCATCTTTTCTCTATTAAAAGGATTGGCAACACTCTCTTTGACTGTTTTATTGTTTATCTCTCGTACAGGGCTTCGCTTAGTAGAAGAGCTTGCTTTAATGTTGCTCTCTTTTTCAAATCCTGTAGCAATGATGGTGATAAGTACTTCATCGACGGGCATACTCTCATCGGTAGTTGTACCAAAAATCACGTTAGCATCCTCGTCAGCATTCTCCTCAATAGTCTCCATTGCATCGCTCATTTCAAGCATAGGATAATCGGGGTGAATATGGAAGTGAACCAATATACCCATTGCCCCATTGATGGAAACATCATTGAGCAGTGGAGATTCAATCGCCATTTTTGCAGCATTACTAGCAGCCGCACTTCCTGTGCTTCGCCCTACACCCATAAGTGCCATACCTTTGTGCGACATAACGGTTTTGACATCGGCAAAGTCAAGATTGATATCGTTTTCTCCATGCGAAAGAATAACATTGGAGATACCGCCAACGGCTTGTGACAAAATATTATCAACGAGTCTAAAACTCTCTTTCATGCCAAGGTTCTTCTCTACAATGGATAAGAGTCGCTCATTGGGAATGATAATGATACAATCGCTCTCGGCTTTGAGTTCTTCAAGTCCTTCCATTGCCAATTTGGTTCGTTTTTTGCCTTCAAATTTAAAAGGAGTAGTTACAACCGATACCGTCAAAGCCCCTATCTCTTTGGCTGCTTGAGCGATAATGGGAGCCGCACCCGTCCCCGTCCCTCCGCCAAGACCTGCTGAGATAAAAACAATATCGCTTCCATCAAGAGCTTTTTTGGTTTCATCGTAACTCTCCAAAGCCGCTTCACGTCCTTTTTCAGGCTTCATTCCTGCACCAAGTCCTCTGGTTGCACTAATGCCCAATTGCAATTTTGAAGTAGCCAAATTGGTACTAAGGGCTTGTGCATCGGTGTTGGCCGCAATAAGATGAATATCTATATTTCCTTCGGTGATCATATGATTAATCATATTTCCACCACCTCCGCCCACACCAATGGCTGTGATTTGCGCACCCTCGACTCTGTTTTTACTTGAATCGATCTCTTTGATTTCAAAATCTTCCATAACTATAACCTCCTTTTTGATAGATTAAAAGAGCTGTTTCGCCCAATTTGTAAATTTTTTAAATGGATTATTCTCTTCTATTGGATTGGACGAAAGCTCATCCAACGAAAAACCAATCTCACTCTTCTCTTTTTTGGCAACGTATTGTTGCTCCTTGCGTTGTCGTATCTCATTTTTTGTATCTTCTACGACATCATTGAGACGAATATCGGAAAGTTGCAAAGAGTGATCCTCTGCAAAGCTCTCGGAGATACCTTTGGAGTGGAGAAGATTTTGATTGATATTAATCTCGTACTCTGTATGATGTCCTGCTCGATAGAGCAAGAGTCCCACTACGGTTGCAAAAGAGGGATCTTTGAGTTCATTAAATAGACCGCTTACTTTGGAAGGGAAAGCAACCCGTACGGGCATTCCACCAAAAATCATTTGGGCATACTCTCGTATCCCTTTGATTTTGGTCATTCCTCCCGTTAAGACAATTCCGCCCCCCAATTGCTCTTTGAGTTTGCTCTCATCGATTGATTTTTTGAGCAACAATAGTGTCTCTTCTACACGCGATACGATAACATTGTGAACCGTATCAAGCGAGACACTGTTGGTGTTGCGTTCGTCACCAATAATGGGCAATTCAATGGTGTCGTTATAGGATTCAATCAAATTGGCATGGCGAAGCTTGACGTTTTCGGCTACTTGTAGAGGGGTGTGCAGTGCCATGGATAGGTCATTGGTGATATGGTTGGAACCTACAGCTAAAAAGTCACTGTAGCGAATAGCATTGCCCACATGGAGTACGAGATTGGAAGTCTGTCCACCCATATCAATGACGGCAACATTGAGCTCTTTTTCATCTTCGGTAACCGTAGAGATAAGGGAAGCGTAACCGTTTACGACGATGTTTTCAACCTCTACACCTGCTGCTTTAATGGCTTTTTGGAGATTGCTTAGGCTTGATTTTTGGGCCACTATGATATTGGCATCAACCTCCAACCGATTGGCATTCATTCCAAAGGGGTCGTCAATAAGGCTTTGTTCATCGACTTTAAAGTTGTACGGAAGCACATGGAGCAGACTGTATTCGGTTGGAATATTGGCATTATAAAGAGCGGTTTGCATGACTCGATTAATCTCTTTTATTCCTACATCTTTGCTGGGTATATTGACAATTCCATTGGATTTAATGCTTTTGGCATAGGTACTTGATATTGAGATGGTTGCGGTAGATATGTTGCTACCTGCAATTCTTTTAGCATCGCCCAATGCTTTTTTAATGGCCTTTGAAGCCAGTTCAATATTGGTAATATTACCTTTTTTGACACCTTGAGATTTGGCGATACCATGACCGATAATTTGAATTCGATCGTTTTCAATCTCAGCTATAATGGCACAAACTTTTGTAGAACCTATATCGATAGCTAAAATTGTCTCTGTCACTTTATAATCCTTTTACAAATGTTTTGATTTTGTACTTATTATCCAACTCTTTGAGGAGGTTTTTTTGAAAATCGCTCTCTTTCATCTTATTCATAGTATCTAATATGATTTGACCCGTATTTGTCTCATTATTATCTGATATCTTTTGATCAATGATATTATATACTATGATTTTGTTGCCTACCGTGAACATTCCTTTTGCCTCAGTTGATTTAAACAATTGGCTTAGGAATTGGTTACTCTCATCCATGCTTAAGTTTTCTAGCTCAATAGGGCTACTCAACGTAAGATAATCTGAAATAATAGTAACATTATTATCCTTAATATTATTTAATGTATTCTTCGCAATCTGCTCCATTTGAGAAAAAATTTGTAAATTTTCATATTTCTTCACAACTTCTGAACGTGCCTCTTCATATTTCATCACTTTGGGCTGTTCAATCTCTACAATTTTTAAGGTGACGTATTGATCTTCTACTATTTTGGGTTTGAGAATATCCCCGACGGCTTTTGTTGCAATCTCATCCCACAACGCTTGGTTAAACTTTGGACTTTTTATATCCAATGTAAAAGTTTCGCTCTTTTGTACTTTGTTTTTCTTAAAATCAATATAGGCTCGCTGTGCCTCTTTTTTGGTTTTATGGAGCTTAAGGTCTCGCACAACGCTCTCTTTTGCCTCTTCTAGGTCTAGTTGTGTACCGTTTGCATCAATGTAGTTAAAGTTGTTGTTTTTGTAGTACTCGTCAAGTTCGATTTGTGTAAACTCTGTATCTTTTGTAGGAGTCCACACCGCATCAAAACTGTAGCGTTTGGGACTAAGGTACTCATTTTGGTTTGTTTCCCAATACTTTTTGAGTTCCTTTTCATCTATACTAATATTAATGTCATTAGAAGTAATCACACGATAAGCAATTTTATCGGCTAGATTAATCGAAGCGGCTAAAATACTCTGTTCAAAATCGAGGCTTTGTACATTAAGCAGATCAAAAAGCTTATTGATTTTCACATCATCTCGTACAATCTCTTCAAAAAGATTGGCTTTAAGACGAATGCTTTTGAGGTATTGGGTGTAGATCTCATTGCTAAATACGCCATCTTTTTGAAACCCTTTGATTGCATAAATCTTTGTTTTGAGTTCTTCGTCGCTCACCAAAATACCAAATTCATTAGCAAGATTGAGCAACTTCGCCTGTGTAGCAACGGAGTTGAAGGCTTGACCTTGCAAATTCATCTTTTTGGCTTGTTCATCATCAAATTTGCCTTGAAACATATCGTTGTATTGCTCATAAAGATTGCTATAGGTCAAACTCCATTTGGCTTTTGTTATCTCCACATCGCCTACTTGTGCAATAGCTCCTGACTTTGAGCCGTAGCTGTAGCTTCCCCATCCCACAAAACCTGCACCGATAAATGCTATTGTGGCTATCCAAATTGTGACAATGAGGTATTTGTTGTGTTTTTGCATCCAACCAATCATTGATAGTACCTTGTATTTAAATTTATTCCGATATTCTAGTAAAGTTGTGATTAATCTACATTGAAACTTGATGTAAGATATAAAAATAGTTAATAAAATATGCAAATCTTGACGATAGATACCATCCCGCAAGGGTAAAAATCGATCCGCTTTGTTAATATTTTTTGGTATCAAAAAATATTTTTATATTTATTGATACCAAAAGCTCTATCCCTCTATTTGCGGGTTTTGCTAGTCAAATAGATAGGAAAAAAAGTTCTTTTTTGCGTTTTGAAGTTTGTCGTACAGCTCTTTGGCTCGTTCAAGTCCCAATTGGTGTGCCTCTTCGTAGAGCGAAAGGGCTTTTTTGCGATCTTTTTTGATGCCTATGCCGTACTCATAAAATTGTCCCAAATCGCAAATAGCCTCGACATAACCCTCAAGAGCCAAATCATTCATCGCAATAAAGGCCTCTGGATAGTTTTGTACCAACACATCCCCTTTAAACAGCTCCCTTGCCAATCTAAAGTGTGCCGTTTGCGATTGCGTATTGGCAAGAAGAAGCAAAATCTTTGCAGCCTCTTCATACTCTTCGTTGCGTTTAAACTCATCAAATTGTTTGAGTGCAATATCAATCTCATTTTCGCCATAGGGTTGCTCAAAGAGTGTTACAATGTGTTTAATGGAGTCAATGTTGGATTCGATAGGCTCTTTTTGAGGATAACGTTTAAGTGTAGCGTCAAATTTTTGGTCTAAAAACTGAATGGGTTGATAGAAGCCCTCATCGTCCATTCCACTAGGCTCTTCTGGTGTGGGTACTTCACTGGGGCTACTCTCTTGAACTTTGCCGTATTTGACATGATCAATATCCTCTTCAAATTTTTGACGATAGTAATCTTTGGCAATATCGTCCAAATCATCTTCCATAATCAAATTGTGGTCATAAGTATTGGATTCCAATGGCTTAAGAGGCTCATCAAAGGTGTAATCTTTGGTGTAGGAGAGAGGATTGGATGTATCGATTTGGGATGCAATCTTACTCTCTTCTTGCCAACTATCGTAGGTGTTGGTTGGCTCTTTGGTTTGAGTGTTTGCAATCTCCTCCTCTTGAGTCTCCTCTTGCGACTCTTGTACCTTTTCATGAGTTTGGGGGCTTTGATTGGTCTCTTCTTCTTTGGTGGCGACCTCATCAACAAACCAACTGTTTTTAATCACCCCTTGCTCTTGGGGTTCATCATCGGACTCTTGAGGTTGAGTGGGTGCTATCTTCTCCTCCTCTTCTTGCAACTCTTTAAGGATTTGCGTCTCATCTTCAATCTTCTCAATAAGAGGCACTTTGGCACTGGTGACGGGTTCATGCATCTTACCTCCACCGCTCTCGAAGAGTTCAAACTCATCAATCACCGCTTCTTCTTCGGCTCTTACTTTACTGTAGTACTCGTTGCTGTAGAGATCATTGGGGTAAGCATTGATAGATAGCATAGCGTGATAGTGTTGTCTATTCTTGATAAGGGCGATAATATTGTGTACTTGCTGATTGACATTGAGCTTTTCTAGTCTCTTGATTTGCAACTCAATTGAATCAAAATCTTTTAAGGCAATTGATAGTTTTAATATTTGTAGTCGTTTAATAATCTCTTCCATTTGCACTCCTTGGTAACGCTGGGCGAGGAATATTATACCAAAATTTTTATTATTTCTTTATAGGATATTGAGTGAAAACCCTCCACTCTTTTTCTCTCTTTTGCTACCCAAATAGGATACAATAGCATCAATCTTTAGGCAATCAAAGGAGTACTCTATGATTATCACCATCAATAACCCCCAAATAGAAGATTTTTTTATCAATGAGTTAAAGTCAGATGTTAAAGCTTTTTCAGATTTTATTTTAAAAAACCTAGAACAATACAAACAACAAAAGGAGTTTGATGTTACTCCTTTGGATCCTGCCAAACACTCCTATAAATTAGAGTTTGATGGTGTCGATGATATCAAAGAGAGTGATAATCCCTTTGCTAATGTAGAAGATGTAGCTATTTATGCTAAGGATCTAAGAGAGAAATCATGGCGATAGTATTTATCGATACAAACATTGCAATAGAGTGCCTCAAGGGCAATCAAAGTGTCATTCATAAAATAAAAAGCTTTGAGCGTGTCTATATCAATGATATTGTTATTATGGAACTCTATCAAGGAGCAAGAGATAAAAGAGAGCTTAACTATATCAAAAAACATATCACAAGATTTGAAATTTTAAATATCAACCAAGAGATTATTGCATTAGCCACAAAAATAGTAGAACGCTATAGTCTCTCGCACAATACCAAAATTATGGATGCCCTCATTGCTTCAAGTGTGATTATGTACAATATTGACCTCTACACTATAAATCAAAAAGATTTTAAATATTTAAAGCAAGTTCGTTTGGTTTAGACTGAAAATCACCTCGCTCCCAAACCGCAATTTGGGAAAAATCGGATTTAAACTAGTTTATTGTGTACTATCTGAAATTATATTAGTCAAATAAACTACCTTGTCTAAATGTATTGGTTTTTGCTATTGTTGACTTATTTGAGATGATTCTTTGAATTGTGGAATATAAATTATCATGATTAATTATAGCTATTTCTTTCTCTTCTTCGATTAATTGCCTATTTAAATCATATTTTGGATTATTTATATCAGTAGCTTGATTATAAATAACAGCCCTAGGAATAGAATAGTTCAAAGCATAACCCATTGCTAACCTAGAACCACTATCTTTGCCTAAATTATTTTTTGCATAACTAGCGGATAAAACAATACTATCACTAAAAAGAGCTTGCAACCTATCACGCTCTTGATTCTGCTTTTGACCCAGGAACTACACAAACAATAAGGGAGTTAGACTTTAGCTCTTTAGAAATTACAGGTAAATCTCCTCGCAATACTGTTGCTAACTCATTAACTGCATTTTGTAATTTTTCCAACAAGCTTTTTTTATATCCATCTGAATCACTAGCTATTGGGCCTCCATAGGTATTTTTCAAGTCATTTAAATAATTAGGATTATTAGGATTTCCCATTTTTGTATAATTAGTGTGATAGTAAGCATTAATATTTTGTCTTAAGTATTCATTTTTTGAAATTGTAAACTTTTGCATAGTCGTCATCTCCTTTATTTGTAAACTAAATATTGATTATATTTTCATCTAAAATTCCTGAAAGTATAGCCATATCAACCCCTGCCTCTTCATTTTCAAAAATAACCACAGCTTTTAGGCGATATTTACAAATGAGTCAATGCATGATGCCCCAAACTCCATTCAGTTTGGTTGATAAATTTTATATCTGCTTCTTCTTGTGGAGTTATTGTAACTTATTTGGGGTTAATAATTGATTGTTTTATTATGGTTTTATAGACTTCAAAACCGCAAGAGCGTGGCAATATTCACCTTTTTGACACCCAAATAGGATACAATAGTATCAATCTTTGATAATCAAAGGAGACACAATGGAGGCACAGCCTTACAAAAAAGCGATTCATCTGCTCTATGTTCCGACACTTTTTTGCAATATGGGGTGTCAATATTGCTATTTGGGCGATGAGACGCAGGTCAAAATTGATACCCAAAAGGCGGTAGAGACGCTTGAATACGCTATTGAAACATTTACTCAAAAGGGCTATATCCCCTACAATCTCTCATTTCACGGTGGTGAGGTGACCGCCCTGCCCTCCTCTACACTCGAAGCACTTTTTAAGATTGCCCATGCCTATTACCGCAACTATCACTATGCCATTGAGTCTTTTGGCTATCAACACAATCCTATTCACATCAAAACCAATCTCTATACTTTTGACAAGCACTACGCCCTTTGCGAACAATACGGCGTTTCGATTAGTGCCAGTGTTGATTTGCCGCTTTTTTTGCATGAAAAGTATCGAGTTGATAGAGAGGGAGGCTCTACGCTTGAAAAAATTCTCAACAATCTCAAACTCCTAGCCACCTATCCTCACCACAAAAAAATATCGTGCGTAGTGACGCGTGAACATTTGGAGCATATTGATGCCTTTGTTGCCGATATTAAATACTTACATTACGATATAGGGCTTGATATGAGTCGTTTTAATATCATGTTTGGATTTGATTCACTGCGCAATGAGGAGAAGTTTGGGGGCAAAATCGAGGGAACGCAGATGCTAAACGATGCCCAGCAGGTCATTTTGTACAAAGCTTTGCAAGAGAGCTTTAGAGGTACACCGCTTGAAGAGGGGTTTAGGGAGCATTGGTTTAGAGAGTTTACTCCCGAATATTGTTGCAGTGCTTCCAATTGTGGCACTAAGTTTTTTTTGGTGCAATTTGATGGCGAGGTCTATTCCTGCCCACGAGGACAATCCTCCAAAGCCTATCGATACGGCAATATCTATCAAGATACCATCGAGGGGATTATCCAAAAAGGCTATGAACAAATCGCCTCCAACGAAAACGCTTTGGGGATCGATCAAGAGTGTCTCACCTGTCGCTACTTTGGCTATTGCAATTTGGGCTGTACCTTTGTACGCAGTGAAAACCAAACGCACAAAAGCTATACTTGTGCATTGCAAAAAGCAATCTATCAAGACAATCCTAGCCGTTATCCCCCGTTTGCTCCCGATGAAGTGGAGTCGCAAGTACGTCTCTACTGCTACGAAAACAAAATCGCACAACTTCCTCGTTTGACACCTCATCCCAAACGTTTGGCAAATATTACTCACGAACTCTACGAAGATAAAAACGCTCTCTCATCGCTCATAGCAAACGATAGCGTATTACAAGCAATATACAGCGATAGATTGTTTACTCTTAAGCTCAATAACAAATCCTATCCCCTTGCCAGTGCGATACTCAAAACCAAACAGAGCGTTTTATTTTGGGAAAAGGATAGCTCTTTGGTACTATCCATCGACCCCAAAGCCTTTGAGGTGCATTGCGATACCCAAAACATCGTCAATAATGCCTTACACATCATGCTTCTTCGTGATACGAGGGTCATTTACGGCGATGAGGGGCGAAACAAACAAGAGCATCTTATGGATTACACGCTCTATTGGGGTTCGCTTTTGGGTAGTGTGACCCACATTAACGGCTTGTGGGAGTTTGATTTGGGTGCGATTTTGAGACACCATAGCCATCTTTTGATCGATGATGTACGCAACAATCTCTTTATTACGACCAAAACCATGCGCGAATACCACTACGCCAAACAGCAAAAAAATGCCTTTTATCATATTCAAGCCATCAATTTGCCTTTTGCTAATATCGAATTTTATGCTATTTAGAGCCAAACCGTTATCATAGTATGCTACCATACAAACAACCCTACCCAAGGAGAATCCCATGAAGCGTCGAATCAAAGCCTTTTTGAAAGAGGCAGGCATCACAACAAACCCTCAACTCATTGAGACCATAGCTCACTTTTTGACTTCGCCCACCCACCGAGTCATCTTCCATCATGGGCAACTCTACTTCCTAAACGGTGCCATCGTAACGCAATCCATGGCGTATAGTGGGAACGATGGGTACATCTATGAGTTTGACGGTCATGAGATAACACGCATCGATGGGAGCTACTATTTGGGCGAGAACCAAGAGCCTCAAACCAATCAATCCACTAGCGGTTCTAGCAACAATAACAACAATAATAACAACGGGAACAACGGCTAATGGAAGGGTTGGTGTGGATAGTTACCATTATTGTCGTCGTCTCGCTCATTGGCAATCTTATCGCCATTGTCAAAAGCTACAAAACCTATCAACGCTTCAAACACACCCCCTATTTCAATGAAGCTTTGGTAGGGTGCTACGTTCAATTTCAGGGCAAAGTTATCTCTCCAAGACATCATCAATGCCCCATTAGTCGCAAAGAGGTAGCCTTTTATCACTTTTACATTTTGGGTTTTCGCAAATACAAACGCAAAAAGCCTCAAAAGGGAACGCATGAGGTCTCCACGACACTCTATAGCCAAACCACGGGTCTCTTTGAATTGCTTGATACCCACAATCGCAAGATAGCCGTATCGCTTGATACCTCGCCTAGAGTTGATAGCCACGCAATCCTAGCCATCAAAAGCGATACATTGCCAAGCACCACCTTGCTAGAGGGCTACCCCTACCAACAAGACAAACTCACCCAATCCTTTGAACGCTACGAATACACCGCCTACACTCTCAAACAACACACGCTTGTCACCGTCTATGGGCGATTGATTCACAAGGAGAACCGCTACATCCTCACCAACACCTATCACCCCACACTCCCTTTCAAAATCGAAGAGGGCGATCAAGTGAGCCAAAAAATCCTCTGGAATACCCAAATCAAAAACAAGATACTCTATAGCGTTGGCTTATTGTTGGTACTCTTTCTTATTTACTGATATTAGGTACCAACATAGAGTAGATTAATGCAAAAAGTGTCTTACGGTTGTAAAATACAGAGCAATGCCGTGTTCGTTGGCGGCTTGGATTACTTCATCGTCACGGATACTTCCACCAGGTTCGATAATGGCTTTGACTCCTGCTTGCGCTGCTGCATCGATGGAGTCTCTAAAGGGGAAAAAGGCTTCACTTGCCATAGCGCTGCCGCTCACATCAAGCCCCATTGCTTTGGCTTTTTTCAACGCACATTGAGCCGCATCGACTCGGCTTGTCATGCCCATTCCCACCGCTACCATGGCACTGTTTTTGACATAAACGACGCAGTTTGATTTGGTAAGTCCTGCTACTTTCCATGCAATCTCCAAATCTTTTTTCTCTTGCGGTGAGGCTTTGAGAGTCGATTTTTGGTGTGCATTGTGGACTTCATTGTCGCAAATGCAATCACTGTTTTGATAGACAAATCCCCCATCGACGTGCTTGAAATCGTGCGTATCGTGGCTCATTATCAATTTTTTGCCCCCTTGTGCAAAGAGTTTGATGCGTTTTTTGCTCTCAAACACCTCAAGAGCCTCTGGTTCAAAATCAGCAGCAATAATGACTTCCAAAAAAATCTCATTCATTTTGGTAGCCAACTCTTGCGTGACGACACCATTGATAGCCACCACACCGCCAAAAGCCGACACAGGGTCACATTTAAGCGCCTCTTCGTAACTCTCTATTAGCGTTGATTTGATGGCAAATCCGCAAGGGTTACCGTGCTTGACAATGCACACCGCATTTTCATCGCCAAAACTTGAAGCGATTTTTAATGCTCCATTGACATCGTTGATATTGTTAAAACTCGCTTCGCCTTTGAGTTGTTTGAAGTGGTTGGTAAAATAATTGTCAAATTCATACAATGCACCTCTTTGGTGTGGATTTTCACCGTAGCGTGTTTGAAATGCTTTTTTACCTGCAATGAATTGATAATCCCCAAATCCATCATGAAATCGCTTGTTCATATAATTGGCAATCATCGCATCATAAGCAGCGGTATGTTCAAAGGCTTTTATCATCAAATTGCGTCTAAATTCAAAGCTATCCTCTTGGTTTTTGAGGGCATCAATGACACTATGATAATCCAAATGTGAAGTAACAATGATAACATCTTGGAAGTTTTTAGCCGCACTGCGTACCATGGTAGGGCCACCAATGTCGATGTTTTCGATAATCTCTTCAAAATCATCGGTGCGTTCAATGGTAGCTTTGAAGGGATAGAGGTTTACACAAACCAAATCAATCGCCTCTACGCCTAGTTCTTGGGCTTGTTTCGTGTGGGCCTGAACGCCTCTTTTGTATAAAATCCCTCCGTGCACATAGGGGTTGAGCGTCTTGACACGCCCCTCAAAACACTCGGGAAATTTCGTAATCTCATCGATTTCAATTGCTTTAATTTTTGCATCGGTAAGTTTTTTGAATGTACCACCCGTAGAGATAATTTCAAATCCCAATTCTATCAAAGAGGCAGCAAACTCTACAATGCCCTCTTTGTCGCTTACACTTAGTAATGCTCTCATATTTTGCCTTTATATAGTAGTGAATTTAAAATTATACTATAAATGCTCCCGCAAAAAAAGCACCACCCTAAAATATTTTTGGCTCTATTTAGGCTACAATATGCAAAATATACCCCGTGAATGTTGTTGGTGAGAGATTTAAAAAGGAGCTAATATGAAAATCGTGCTTTTTGATGGGGAGTGTGGGATATGTTCCCAATCGGTAGAGTTTATCTTTGCCATAGATAAGAAGCGAGAGATATATTTTGCTCCGCTTCAAAGTGCTATCGCTAAAGAGAAATTGGCACAAAAGGGAATCGTTACTCCCAACCCCAACACCTTTTATTATATCGATGGTCAAAGCCTCTACTCCAAAAGCACAGGAGTATTGCGACTGCTCAAAGATATTGGCAATGGGTGGCAGTTGCTCTATCTTTTGATGGTTGTTCCTCGTTTTGTGAGAGATTTTTTTTATGATAGAGTAGCAAAAAACCGCCATAGATTTTTGAAAAAATCGGCGTGTGCTTTGCCTCCACAAGCTCTTTTGGATAGATTGCTCTAGTTACTCTTTGTCACTATCAATCGTAATAATCGTATGAACATTGCCTCGTGGATTAAAATCAGCTACTATCTTCATCCATCTAGGTTGGAGATTTCTTTTGAGAGCATCGTATATCTCATTGGCAGAGTTTTCGTGCGATATTTCTCTATTCATAAATGAGTTGATATAGAGTTTGAGGGCTTTGAGTTCAATGACTCTCTCGTTTGGAGTGTAGCTTAGTTTGATGGTTGCAAAATCTGGATAGCCCGAACGGGGGCATTTGCACATAAACTCAGGCAACTCTATATCGATGCGATAGTTTTTGGGATGCTTATTTGGCCAATAGTTCTCTTGGGCATCGATAGTAAATTCAACAATCTCTTGTTCACCGTATTTCATTTTTTGCTCCTTAGTGGTGTTGTATGATGAGTTCTCTTTTGGAGATGGGTTTGTGGATTCCGTAGCCTTGCATATAGTCAATACCCAGTTCGATAAGCCTGTTTTTTTGTTTCTCCTCATCGACCCATTTGGCGATAGTGATGATGTTGAGATCTTTGCACATTTTCATAAGCGATGTAAAAAGAGCCAACGATTTGGGATTGTCTAGGCGTCTTACGAAATCTCTATCAAACTGTACCGTATCAAATTTAAAATATTTAATATAATCAAACGAAGAGTTGGACGACCCAAAGTTATCAATGGTGATACGCACCCCTTTTTCTCGAATGAATTGCAGTGTTTTGAGGTAGCTGCTTAGGTTGTGATGGGTGTTTTTTTCGTAGATTTCAAGGATGAGACGAGAGGGGCTTACCTGCTCTTTTTCCATATAATCAAAAGCATTTTTCAAAAATCCCCGATCACGCAACGAAAAAGGGGAGATATTAAAGCTTAGTGAGATAGCATCATCAATAAGCGAAGCGGTATCGACGACTTGTTTGAAGAGTGCCAAATCGTAAATCTGCCCCAATCCTAGACGGTTAATAATAGGAAGATACTCTCTAGGCTGAAGCTCTGTTGTGTTGCGTAGAATAATTTTGGGCGTAATGGTATAGATATCAACCTTTTGCGTAGAGCTATTGAGCAACGGGCGGAAGCTAAAGGATAAAAAGCGACTGTTGAGTGCCTCTTGTACCCACTCTTCTAGCTCTTGTTCATGTTTGGCATCTTTGACAATGACCTTAGAGCCTCCTTGCGACTCATCTACGTTGTGGGCGATGGAATCGATGAGAAAAAATATATCTTTGGTGTAGTTTTCACTGCTACTTACCACCGAAAAGATATAATCAATCTCAATTTGGGCTATCTCATGATACTCTTTGATGTAGCTTTCTAGTATGTTTTTAATCTCTTGGGTATTACGATTGAGGGCGATTAAAAATTTCGTTCCCGAATAGCGACCGATGATGGTGTTGGTTACGCCGTGTTGGGTGAGATAGATATCAAGTGCTGCGATAATATCGTGGAGTACCATCGTAACCTTCTCCAAACCGTAATTTTGGTTGATGGTATCGATATTGCCAATGGCTAATAGTGCGATGCTTTTGGGTTTGCGGTGCTTGATGACATTTAAAAAGGCTTTTTGATTAAACCCCTCCGTCTCTTTGTCGAGCAAAGTACCACGAGTCGCCAATTCAAGCATAAAGTAGATGAAGTAGATAGTAGCAAAAACAATCCCCGCCATAATCAAGCTATCACGAATCGATATGGTAATATTGGTATCTTTGATAAAAACAATATAGCTCACTACAAAGATAAACAAAAGAGCAGGAATACCCGCCCGTAAAGCGAGTTTAAAGCGACGCTCACGCTCTAAGAGGGTTGAGAGTAGCATCGGTTAGACATCCAAATGTTTGACATCTTTGGCGTGGGTTTCGATATAGTTTCGGCGAGGTTCGACCTCATCACCCATAAAGAGCGAGAAGGTTTCACTAGCACTCTCATAATCATCAATGTTAATTTTTAGCAAGACTCTATCTTGAGGATTCATGGTTGTCTCCCAAAGCTGTTCGGGATTCATCTCCCCTAGACCTTTGTAGCGTTGGATATAGACCCCTTTGTTGGCTTGGGTTTTGACCTCTTCGAGCAAACCAACCAAATCTTTGTCCATAAACTCATCGGTGAGCAACTCTTTGATGTTTTGGTTGATTTTCATCGCCTCTTTGAAGTGGGGATTTTCAAAGAGTTGTGCCTCAAGTACAAACTCCTCTAGCCCCTCGTTGGTTTGGACATAGAGATGGACTCTCTCATCGCTTTGCACTTCATTGAGGATATTGTAGCCCAAATCGGCAATCATTGATTTGATTTTGGGCATCTTTTCCATAAAGTTTTCACTGTGGATTTCATTGGAGTTTTCGACAATGTAGCGAATAAGTTCGGGGATAGAGTAGCGTTTGTCGAGTTCGCCCAGGGTGATTTGATAGTAGGAGACGAGTTTGAAGAGATGAATAAGGTCATTATCTCCCATGGTGTGACTCTCTATAACCGAAATTCCTTGTTCGATGAGCAAATCATTGAGGGCTTTGTCGTCTTTGAGATAGATCTCATTTTTGCCTTTTCGATAGAGATAGAGAGGCGGTTGAGCCAAATAGAGGTATCCCTTTTCGATAACAGGACGCAAGAAACGGAAGAAAAAGGTCATCAAAAGAGTTTGAATGTGGCTTCCATCGACATCGGCATCGGTCATGATAATGATTTTGTGGTATCGAAGCCTCTCCTCATCAAACTCATCGCCAATCCCACACCCCAAAGCGGTAATCATGTTTTTAATCTCATCGGATTTGAGGATTTTTTCCAATCGTGCCTTTTCGACGTTGAGAATTTTACCTTTGAGGGGCAAAATAGCCTGAAAGACTCTATCACGCCCTTGTTTAGCCGAACCCCCCGCCGAATCGCCCTCGACGAGATAGATTTCAGAGAGACTGGGGTCTTTGCTTTGACAATCCGCCAATTTCCCTGGCAAAGTACCTACACTCATCGAGTCTTTGCGTTTGACAAGCTCTTTGGCTCTTTTGGCTGCATCTCTACCTCTAGCGGCTAGTAGGACGTGCGCCATAATGTTTTTGGCCTCTAGGGGTGTCTCTTCGAGGTATTTATTGAACTGCTCATAGATAAATTTTTGAACCAGTGGGCGTACATAACTCGAACCCAACTTTCCTTTGGTTTGTCCTTCAAATTGCGGTTCGGGTACTCGTACGGAAATGACGGCAACTAGCCCCTCTTTGGTATCGTCGCCTGTGATTTTGGTAGCTTTCTCTTTGGCGTTGGCGTTTTTGGTGATGTATTGCGAGATACTGCGTGTAAGTCCTGCTCTAAAACCCGCTTCGTGCGTCCCGCCATCGGGCGTTTTGATGTTGTTTACAAACGATACTACCTTGTCAATATCGCTATCGCAATACATCAAAGCAATATCCATCTCCATATCATCGGCACTACCTGTAAAAAATTGAATCGACGAGAGAGACTCTTTGGTATTGAGATGTGCTACAAACTCACTAATACCCCCCTCGAAGTGATAGGACTCTTTTTTGTTGCTTCGCATATCATGAAAGTGAATTTGAATTTTGGGATTGAGGTAGGCTAGTTCTTTGAAGCGTTTGGCAAGAATATCGTATTGAAACTCTACGCCCTCCGTAAAGATAGTCTCATCGGGCCAAAACTCTACTTTGGTTCCTGTTTTTTTGGTACTACCTGTAATGGACAACACATCTTGAGGAATACCTTTGGCAAAGTTTTGATGGTGGATACTTCCCTCTCGCCAAATCTCCAATCGCAAATCTTTGGATAGGGCATTGACAACCGAAACCCCAACCCCGTGCAAACCGCCCGAAACTTTATAGGTATCTTTGTCGAATTTTCCACCCGCATGGAGTACGGTGAGTACGACCGTAGCGGCAGAAATCTTCTCCGTTGGGTGCAAAGCTACAGGAATACCTCTTCCGTTATCTTCGATAATCGCCGAACCCTCTTTAGTAAGGGTGACTTTGATGGTATCGCAATACCCCGCCATTGCCTCATCGATGGAGTTATCAACTACTTCGTAAATAAGGTGATGAAGCCCTTTAACCGAGGTATCACCTATGTACATCCCTGGTCGTTTGCGTACCGCTTCAAGTCCCTTGAGAACTTTGATATTATTTGCCCCATATTCAGCCATCTTTTTGCTCCAGTTGTTCTATTCAATTTGTAGTAAAATATATCATTTGAGACATTTTTCCAATGCACTCTACGCAAAGAAAAAATATTTAATAAAGATAAATATTTTATCCAAAAAGTGGTTAGTTTTTGGTTAGTAGAGCCTATCAAAGAGATAGATAGAGATTTAAAGCATCAATAAGTAATCTTCTCTACCCCTATAGAAAAATTGTAACCACTCACCCCATCACCTAAGCCAAAATTAAAGTAAAAAACCTC
>DYMA01000186.1 GCA_020721815.1 Sulfurovum sp.
CGGTTTGGATATTGAGAAATCGCATAATCTAAGCTCCTTTTTGGGGTATTATAGCATACTATTACTATCATTTAAAGATACAGACAAAAGGCATAACCCTACAAAAGGACTCTACAAAAAGGGTAGGAGTATGGTATCATTATAAAAATTTAACAAAGGAGTAAACGATGCTCAAAGAGATATTTTATACAGGTATGGGTGCTACAGCACTGTTCAAAGAAAAAGTTGAGGAGGAGATTAAAAAACTCGAAGAGAAAGGCAAAATCAAAACCGATGATGCCAAAAGTTTCTTAGAATCGATAGAACAAAAAGGCAAAGAGGAGGATGAGAAGCTCAAAAACAAATTCAAAGAGATACTCAAAGAGGTCATTGATGAATTGGGCATTGCTACCAAAGAGGATATTGCTAAGCTCAAAGAGGAGCGACAATAAAAACGCTTCAAAGGCTTCGACTCTACTCTCTTGGAAGGGTTTACGGTGTTTTTACATTTTTACTCACCCTTTTTTTGGTCATTAAAAAACGTTCAAGTTTTTTGGGCTTTAGACCCCTTTCACCCCAAAAGCTTCAAGCTACCATTGTGAAGCTTGGGGCAAGTTTTATCAAACTCGCACAAGTCCTTGCTACAAGGGCGGATTTTTTCTCTGCGGAGTATTTGGAGGAGCTTAAAAATCTCCACGACCAACTCCCGCCTATGTCCCATGAGGCGTTTGAACGCATATTTGCCAAAGCATTTCCCACCAATCCTTTTGATAGCTTTGAATCCACTCCTATCGCTTCGGCTTCGATTGGGCAAGTCCATATCGCCTATCTAGGGGAGCAAAAAGTAGCCGTTAAGTTGCGTCGAGAGGGTATCAAAGAGCAGATATTAGCTGATATTGTTATCATCAACTTCTTCAATCGTCTCTTTCGTCCGCTCTTTTCCTACTACACCAAAAACTCCATTGAGGCGGTACTTTCGGAGTTTGCTACGATGATTCAAGAGGAGGTCAATCTCTCTATCGAACTTAGCAATCTTCAAAAATTTCGCCAAATCTATCACGATAGCGGTGTGACGTTTCCTACGCCTTATGAAGCCTATTGTTCGCAAGATGCCCTTGTGATGAGCTTTGAAGAGGGGTATCGATTTGATGATAAGGAGAGGATTTTAGCCAAAGGGATTGATTTCAAATCCATTATCACTAAGCTTGTTGATTTTTATACCACCCAGATGCTTATCAATGGCTACTTTCATGCCGACCCACATCCTGGCAATCTACTCGTCACCCATAAAGGCTCACTCGTGTTGCTTGATTTTGGTATGGTCAAAGCCGTTCCCAATGAGACCCGTATCGCCATTATCGAACTCATCAAAGCCGCCAATGAGCAAGATTATGAACTCTACATCAGTGCCAACAAACGCTTAGGCACAATCGCTTATGAAGCACCCAACGCCCAACTTGCCTCCTTTACCCAAAAGATGTTTGATATATTCTCCAACGACAACCTCTCAAGCCAATCGATGCAACTCCTTGCCTTTGAGGTGCTTGAATCGATGCGTAATATGCCCTTCAAGCTCCCAAGTGATGCGATTTATATCTTAAGAGTGAGTGCGATTATTGAGGGATTGGGGACGACCTATATCGAAAACTTCAACGGTATCAAAGATATTTTGCCCATTTTGCAATCCAACATTCCCAAAGCCCTCGGAGCCAAAGAGGGGATAGTTGAGGCTCTTATTGGTCAAATCAAAGAGATACCCTTTATCGCCAAAGATATGCAAATCATTGTCAAAAAATTAAGCGAAGGGAGTCTCTCGATAGAGCTTTCAAAGGCTCAAATTGAGTGGCTTAGCAAAGAGTTAAAAAACAGCGTCAAACCCACACTTCTCTCTTTTGGGTTGATTTTGGCTGGTTTTTTTGTTTTGCTTTACGATGAGAGTCTCAAAAACATTGCCCTTTTGCTCTTTGGTTTTGGGTTTTTGCGACTTATTTACAAATAACGGGTATTGCCAATACTCATTAAGACAATGCAATATCCAAAATAATTCTAAAACAAACCCCACCGTTTTGATTATAGACTTCGAGTTTGCCTTTGTGATGCTCTTCGATGATGATTTTGGACATATACAGCCCCAATCCTGTGCCGTTTTTGTCGCTTTTGGTGCTAAAGTAGGGGTCAAAAATACGGTTAAGAATATCGCTATCAATCCCTCCGCCGTTGTCGCAAAGGGTAATAATGACACGACTCTCCTCTTGAGTTGTAGAGATTTCAATCAAAGGGTATGGGGTCTTTTTTTCAATAAAGTTATCTTCAGAGTTTTTGATGATATTTAAAATGACTTGAATGATTTCATTGGTATAGAGTGCGATAGGTCTATTGACACTTAGTCTCTCTTTGATGGCAATTTCTTTGGCTTCAAGTGAAGCATTGACGATATTTAAAGCCTTTTTGATAGGCTCTTGAAGCGTGACGACTTGTTTGGCTTTGGAGGGTTTGTAAAAAGAGCGAAAGTCATCGATGGTGCTAGAGAGATTTTGAATAAGATCCATAATGGCTTTAAACTCCTCATTCAAAAGACGAGAGTAGTTATGTTTTTGTTTGTCGGGTTGCATGAGAAGCTTGATTTGCAAATTGGCAACAATATTGCTCATAGAACTCAAAGGTTGCCTCCATTGGTGGGCTATCATCGATATCATATCTCCCATTTGGGCGAGTTTGGATTGTTGTTGGAGCATTTGATCTTTTTTGCGTACCTCTTCAATCGCCTCTTTGACTTTGGCTTCAAGATTTTCATTGAGTTTTTTAATGATGGTATTGCGTTTTTTCAACTGAAAATAGAATCCTAGAATAATCGATACAACCACAAGAGCCAATCCAATAGTACGATAGAGTATCGTATAATCAGTGACTCTTTGAATATCAACTTTATTGATATGGTATTTGGACAAAATGGCACTCTTTGTATTGTTAGGGATGGTATCAAGGGCTTTGTTGAGAAGTGTCAAAAGCATCGCATCATTGGCATTTACACCCATGCTTCCTTGGAGTTTGTTGTCGCTAATACGCATGAGAATTTTAAGCTCAGGATAGTTTGGCAGATGGTAAGTAGCACGGATAAAAGAGGTAACAATAGCATCGACTTTGCCCTCTACAATTTGACTTAAGCTATCGTTTTGAAGCTCTACGAAAGTGATGCGTGGATAGAGTTTTTTGATATGTTCACTTAGACTCCTATCGGCATTGCTCATACCAATACGCAAATCTTTGAATTTACTAAGGTCATCAACGTAGTGCGTTTGATTGGGTGTCACAACCACAAGATGGTCGTTGATATAGGCATGAGTTGGAGTCAAGAAATCATGGTAGAGATTGGGATTTTTGAGCATGATGGGGATGAGGTCGCAGTGACCCTTTTGAGCGTTGGCAATAAGCTCTTGACGTGTATTAAAGGCTACATAGTGATACTCTAAGGGAATGCGTTTTTGTATCTCTTGGAGATAATCAATGGCAATCCCGATAGGCTCACTGCCACTACGGGACAATACAGGATAGTAAACAGGAGAGTAGCAGACTCTAAGAGAGCGTTTTTGGGCGATATAGGCACTCTCTTGTTGGGTGAGTTGCATTTTGGGATGATAGATAAAGTCATCTAAGAGTTTCAAATCGTATTTATCAGGAAAGAGTACCGAGAGGGTATTGGCTAGAAGCTCAAGACGGTGGCAATCGAGTGTGCCAAAGATCCCTTGATGGATACCGCTAAGCGTTTTGAGAACATTGGCTTCGTAGAGAAGCATCGCTTTGGTTTTGTTTAGGCTATTGTAGTGTTTGTAGAGAATATCGACACTCTCATCGATATGATTAAAGGCATACTCCCACCCTTTTTTGGAGGCTTGATAGAACTTTTCGACCACTTTAGGGTGCTTTTGAGCAAAATCGGTAGAGGTAAAGAGCATATCGCCATACGCCTCTATTCCGTAATC
>DYMA01000187.1 GCA_020721815.1 Sulfurovum sp.
AGCTTGTCGAAGTACATCAAACTCAAGACCCTTCGACTCTTCGACAAGCTCAGAGCTCAGGGTGAACGGATACGATATTTTTTACTCTGTCGTGGAGTAAGCTCATTATCAAATTCTTTGAGATACAATGCCTTTCAAACTCCCTTAACGGGCATATTGACAAGAGTGATAGCATGAGTCTCGTTCAAAAATCAAAAATTCGCCTAGACAAACTTCTCTCATCTTTGGGCTATTGCAGTCGCAAAGATGTTCTATTTTTACTGCGAAAAGGTATCGTAAAACATATCCAAAATACTCCTCTCAAACCCGATACAAAAGTACTTCACGATGAGATACTATTTGACAATGAGCCACTTGATTCGCCTTTTGGGATGGTGATTTTGATGCACAAACCCATAGGCTATATATGCACTCACGACGATGGAGAGGGGCGATTGGTCTATGAGCTGCTTCCGCAAAGATGGCGTAAAAGAGTTCCAAAAATCTCTACCGTTGGAAGATTGGACAAGCAGACAAGCGGGTTGCTCTTGCTTACCGATGATGGAGATTTGTTGCACCGCCTCATCTCCCCCAAACACAAAGTACCAAAAGTATATGAAGCCAGACTCGATAGGGCTTTGGAAGATGATAAGTTGGGTATTTTTGCTTTGGGGACACTGATGCTAAAGGGCGAAAAAACACCCTGCCTTCCTGCCCAATTGAGCGTTATAGACGATACCTATATGCAGCTAACCATCACCGAAGGACGCTACCATCAAGTACGACGAATGTTTGCAGCCCTTGGCAGCCACGTCACAGCGTTGCACCGCTCTGGCTTTGGCACATTAACACTAGAGGATTTACAAGCTGGGGAGTACAGAGTACTATCCCGCCCCCAAATCGAAGCTGCTTTTGGGGCATATTGATGATTGTGATTTGATGTTACACACTTTGCGAGACACAAAGCAATCTATTTTTAAATATGCCACACGCAACGACTTTGAATCTGTAGCCTCGGCTTTAGCCGAGTTTTAAGTATTTCACAATCTCAAATGTACAGCTAAAAAAATTTTGCAACCCACCCATCAACAGATACTCCCCCACACCAGCTCCTTAAAGGCTTTCATGGTGGATTTGTCCATATCGTGCATCATAGCTACTCTAAGGGCGTGGATTGCCTCTTTGTATTGGGCTTTGGGGATGATGGGGTCGTCGGTTCGTGCTAGAGCGATGATACGGTGTACTTTTTTGTTGAGTGGGGAGGCGGTTTTGTCGCAAATGCCATCATAAGCAGACATAAAGAGGTTGTAGTTGTCATAATCCATCTTGCACTGCCCATCAAGGATTTTGAGAGCCAAAATCGTAGCGTATTGCAACTCTATCTCATCAAAATCATAAGTTTTTGCC
The DNA here is from genome assembly GCA_020721815.1 of Sulfurovum sp. Taxonomy (GTDB): domain Bacteria; phylum Campylobacterota; class Campylobacteria; order Campylobacterales; family Sulfurovaceae; genus FS08-3. Next base: position 1,387 of record DYMA01000187.1, read on the forward strand.
CACTCATAGACCGAGGCTAAATCATCCATTTTCACGCTCCGTTTGGCTGGTATATTCAAGTATCACATCGGCTTCTTGCTTGATAAAGGCTTTGGTAAGGATGCACTTATCGACATTCTCTTTGGCAGGGAGTTCGTATTGAAGCGGGAGCATGATTTTTTCAATGATTCCTCTTAGTCCCCTAGCCCCTACTCCCGTCTCTCACGCCATTTGAACGATATGGTGCAACGCCTCATCTTCTACTTCAAGCTCCACCCCATCAAGCTCAAAGAGGGCTTTGTATTGTTTGATAATAGCGTTTTTTGGCTCTTGCAAGATGGATACAAGATCCTCAATTGTGAGCGGATTGAGCGTAGCTACCACGGGAATACGTCCGATAAATTCGGGAATAAGTCCAAAACCTATCAAATCTTTGGGTGCTATCTCTTTTTGGGATTCGACGGCGTTGGCGTTTAAAAAGCCCATCGTTTTATCTTTGCGTTTGTGCTTATCATCCTCCACAAGCCCCACAAATGCACCGCCGCAAATAAAAAGCACGTGCGTGGTATCAAACAAAATCGTCTCCGCAGAAGAGCTTTTGCGACTTCCTTTGATAGGCACATAGACCTCTCCGCCCTCCAAAATCTTAAGCAATCCTTGTTGAACCCCCTCACCGCTTACATCTCGTCCACTTGAAGCACTCTCGCTTTTGTTGGCTATTTTGTCGATTTCGTCGATGTAGATAATCCCTTTTTGAGCCTTAGCCACATCAAAATCCGCCGCCGCCAAAAGGCGTGAGAGGATCGATTCGACATCCTCACCCACATATCCAGCCTCTGTCAAAGCCGTAGCATCGGCTATCGCAAAGGGTACATTCATAATCTTTGCCAACGATTTAGCCAGTAGCGTCTTACCGCTTCCCGTGGGTCCTATAAGCATGATATTGGATTTTTCAATCTCTACGTCATGAAGAATAGGCTTTTCGATGCGTTTGTAGTGTGAATAGAGTGCGACACTCAGTACTTTCTTTGCCTCATCTTGCCCTATCACGTAGCCATCCAAATGCTCTTTGATTTTGGTAGGGATGCTTAAACCCTTTTGAAACTCTTTTTTATTTTTTTTGATATGTTCTTTGTGGAGAATGGTTGAACACGTTTCGATACACTCGTTGCAAATATGGGCATTTTCAGCACTAAAGATTTTATCAACCTCCGCTACACCCTTACCGCAAAAATCACACATTAGTCTGCTTTGCTCCATTACAACTCCTTTAAAAAGCTATCAACCTCGTTTTGGATAACTTCAAGATTGTGGGTATCGATGAATTTTTGCTCTTTTTTGGTGAGTTCCTCTTTATTTGTCACCACCACTCCGCCACCAAGCCCTAGTGTAATCTCATTGGCTACCATTCTAAAGGTATCACGACCAAAATCGACACCCAAAAAGAGATAAGATTTATCGTTTTTGTAGCTTTTGAGAAAAGGCGGCAAGGCGTATCCCCCCATCGCCTCAGTAAGCCAATCGACAAAATCGGCATCGGAGACAATAAAATCCATCTTTGGAGTCATACACCCCATAGGCTTAAAGAGTATAGGCAATGAATCATCAAGCAACTCATTTTCTATCTTAATATACGCTTTGGTTTCAAGGTTGTAGCGATAGATAACAAAGCGTTCATACCCTCCCATCACGCGTGAAACACCTGTAATCATAAAGTGAGCCACATCTTCATAAACGGTAGTAGAGCTGTCGTCCATATTGGTATCGATTAGGTATTTGGGTTGATGAGTTTTGAGGTATTGATAGACAAAAGGAGGAGCATACTCTTTGGAGGCGTAGATATGGTTGGTCATTTGGGTGATATACTCTCTACCTTTGCGTTGTTCTAAACTCATGGCGGCTCGACTGTACTCATACATCAATCTTGCACTCATCGCTCGACCATTATTAAGAGCTAGTATCATCGAATCGCTATCAAAGGGCAACTGTGTGCCATCACTGGCTTGGGTATTGGCAAAGACTCCCATACCCACAAAGGGTACAAGCTCTCCATTGATTAATTTTTCTTTTATATTTTCCATACTCTATCCCCATTTTTTATTTATAAAGATGCAATAAGTGTTCCTGCAATCCAAACGCAAAAACTATTGCACTCTATTTGTAAAATATGCAGACGAGTGACATTTCGGAAGTGGGACTTTACTCGTTACGAAGCTCCAGAGAGTGTGAAATAATAAACCCTTCGACTAGGCTCAGGGTGAACGGATACCGTAAAACCGTTCGTGCTGAGCTTGTCGAAGCACTTTTTTAGCAGTTATTTCACACTCTCGGGACGATGAGAACCAGTTAATATTCACTTCTCTTTTTTTGCCATCTGTCGATGGATTCATATGTTTATTTGATTTGATGTTGGGTATGGGTTACCATCGGGGAGAGACCGTGAAACAACTCCCTTACCCCAACCTTAAACGAGTTGGTTTAATTGAATATCTGTAACCACTTACCCCCCCCTCTACCCCAAAAACCTTAAAATAAAAACAGCAAAAAATATGAGATA
>DYMA01000015.1 GCA_020721815.1 Sulfurovum sp.
CTCCTCAAAATACTCCTCTTTGGACATATCATCGGTGGGCAAACCCAGATGATAGATGATGGAGTAGTACTCATGGGCTTTGTGTTTGATGGCGTTGATGTAGGATAAGCGATTGATTCCGCTTTGGGCAATAAGCATAAGCGGTACGGGGTTGGGCTTGGAGAGGTGTAGAAAAAAGGTTTCGATGGGGTTATCTTGCATCAAAACACCTCCCGTAGTATCTCTTTGACTTTGGATTGGTCGATGTTTTCGTAGCGAAGCATATAGGTTGTGACTCTATCGAGTACCGTATCAAGTTTGGCGATGAGTTCTTCTATCTCTTGGTTTAGTTCACGGTAGATTTGCTCTTTGGCTTGAAGTGTAGAGCCAAAAGGATCACCCATGGAGTATGTATCGTAGATGTTGTCGATGATGCTTTTGGCTCTTTTGATATCCTCTTGGGCGTTGGTAAATTTATCGTGGTAGTGCTTTTGGGTGGCGATTGCACCTGCAAGAAAGATTTTGGCAAGGTCAAGGATTTGAGTGCGTGAGAGTATCTCCACGTCGTGTTCGATGAGTTTGGTGGTGACAATGCCGATTTTGTCAAACTCCACATCGTACCATGTCGCCACAATGGCTTTGGCGGATTGGTAGAGGGCTTGAAGCTCTCGCTCTTTGTAGCTAAGCGATTTGATTTTTTTGCGTCCATTGACAACTTTTTCCCGAATGGCTTCAAAATCATCATCGCTGATACTCTCTCGCCCTTGCTTGATAGCATAAAGCCCCGCTTCATTGACCAGCGTTGCCAGTGAGGCGTTGCTTAGTCCTACCGTGACACGCGCCAATTGTTCTATATCGACATCGTGTTTTTTATTGGCAAGGTAGAGTTCGAGTACCTTTTGGCGATCCTCCATATCGGGCAAGGAGATTTCGACTCGTCTATCAAATCGCCCCGAACGAAGCAAAGCACTATCAATCGATTCAAGGTTATTGGTAGCCCCTATCACCATGACTCCCGAACTATCCTCAAAGCCGTCCATCTCTGTAAGCAGTTGATTGAGCGTCGCCTCTCGTTCGTCGTTGCGATGCTCTCCTCGCTTTTTGCCCACAGAATCAATCTCATCGATAAAGATAATACTGGGTGCTTGGCGTTTGGCCTCTTTGAAAAGCTCTTTGACTCTCGAAGCCCCTACACCCACATAGATATGCACAAATGATGCTCCGCTTTGATAGAAAAAAGGGACATTTGCCTCACCTGCGACGGCTTTGGCGATGTAGGTTTTGCCCACCCCTGGAGGTCCTACAAGTAAGACACCTTTGGGGAGTTTGATGTGAAGTTTGGTGTATTTGTGAGGCGATTTCAAAAAATCAATAATCTCACTAAGCTCCTCTTTTGCCTCGCTAATCCCTGCAATATCCTTGAAGCCAATATCGGATTGGATAGAGTAGATTTTGGGTGTCTCACTGGGAGTCTCTTGGGTTTGTAGCTCTTTGGGTGATGCGATGGGTTTTTCTTGCCACTGCGTTGGGTATCGCTCTTTTTTGATAAGATAAATGACCAAAAACAACACAAAAAGAGCCAATAGGGTGTAGTAGATTTTGCTTCTATCAAATCGTATTTCGACTTTGTATTGACGGTACAAGAAGTTGTTATCGACGGCATCTTTGGCTATCTTGTACGCCCTTTTGTCGGTAAAGAAATAGAAATACTCCCTATCTTGCAAGACGCTTACAACGGCGTTTTGTTTGATAAGTTTATCGGCCTCTTGGAGGGTAATGACGTTGGAACGATCACGCAACGCTGAATAGAGCAAGAGTGCGACTAATAGCACCACCAGAGCGACAATGGCTTTGATATTTTTTTCTATTTTAAAGAGTTGTGCGATTGGTTGCATCTTCTACTGTGACCTCCTTCAAAAATTGCCACGTTGAGGCTAAATCCTCATTTTGGCTTGTGATTTCAACTCGATTGAAGTATTGATCAAATCCCGCATAGACCCCTTTTTTGCCACTCTCTACCAATACCTCCAAATCGTGAGCGTGTTGTTGTCTAAAGGCAAGGTTTTTTTGGGCGACGATTTCGACAAGCTCTTGATGTCGGGCTTTGGCTATCTCACCGCCAACGAGTGGTTTCATTGAAGCGGAGGGAGTATTGTCACGTTTGGAGTAGCGAAAGGCGTGGATATGCGTCAAAGGGAGTTGTTGGAGTCTCTCAATCGCCTCTTCCCATATTTTGGTCGTTTCGTGAGGATGGGCGACGATAAAATCTGTACCAATGGCATACCCTTTTTGGGCTATCTCTTCAAGCAAGGCTCTATCGCTACTGTATCGATTGCGTCGGTTCATGATCTCAAGCATCCTATCGCTGGTGTGTTGCAAGGCGATATGGAGATGTTTTGCCATAAAAGGCTCACTGAGGAGTTCTTTAAATTCACTATCGATTTGCATGGGTTCAAGTGAACCGATACGAATACGCCTAACCCCTCGAATCGAAGCAATGCGTTGGATAAGTTTGGCGATTGAGGAGTGGGTATCTTTGCCGTAGCTTCCCACATTGGTCCCCGTCAAAACAAACTCTCCAAAGCCGTTACTAGCTAGTATGCGTACTTGTTCTAAGATAGTAGCTTCAGAGTGCGAACGTGCATTGCCTCTCACAAAAGGGATAATGCAATAAGAACAGCGAAAGTCACACCCCTCTTGAATCTTAATAAAAGCTCGACTCTTGCCTACAAACTCCGCTACGATAGAGTTGTCGATGTGGTTAATATCGCCCAATTCATAAAAGGGCTGGGGGGCTTGAAGTACGCTATTGATCGCCTCTTTTTGCGAATGACCCATCACACCAAAAACCTTTTTTTGAGCCAAAAGCTCTTCACCTTTGGAAAATGCCCCACACCCCGCTAGGATAATTTTGGCTTGAGGATTGCTTTTTTTGATAGAGTTGATGTAGCTACGCACTGAACTATCGGCTCCATTAGTAACAGTACAGGAGTTGATAACGATGGTATTGGCTTCCTCTTCGCTACTAAGTCTGAAATCTTTGAGTTTGGAAATCATCACTTGGGTATCAAATTGATTGGTGCGACACCCAAAGGTTTTGAAAAAGACTTTATTGTTCATTGGTTGAAGCCTTAGGGGGTTGATTGGGCTCAAGGGGTTTGCATCCCGCTTGGCGTACGTTTTTGTCAATAAAGAGCGATTGAGCAGGATAAGCCAGAGAGATATTGGGTTCTTTTTTGATTTGTTCCATAATCTCCATCGAGATAGTACTGCGAAGCTTAAGCGTAGCAAAGGAGTTGGTAAGGTACCATGAGCTAATTTTAATGCCGTAGGTATCAAAAAAGGCAAAAATACGAGGTTCGACGTTGGTATTTTTGAGACTGTATTCACTTCTAAGAGCATTAAGTTGTTTACGGGTTATATCGGTATAGCCTTTGGAGTATTTTTTGGTCACCTCTTTGGCTATCGACATGGCACGTTTTTCATCCGAATCAAAGGTAATAATAAAGTCAATCCCATCCCATACGGTTTTGAGACCCGCATGCGAGTAGTTGGATATCATTTCGGTGAAAATATAGTTATTGGGGATAAAAACAAAACGTCCCGCCCTACGGTTATGGGTGTAGGTTGTAAGCGTCACATCCTCTTGCATGGTCATACGAAGCAGTGAAATATCAACAATATCACCCACATAAACCACACCGTTTCTATCAAATCTCACCCTATCGCCGATACGAATCGAATCACTTGTGACAAGCACAATCCATCCTAGCATATTCATAAACCAATCTTTCATAGCAATAGCAATACCCGCCGAAGCAAAACTAAGTACGGTGACCAAATAGGAGACATTTTCAATATAGCTAAAGAGCAATACAAGAATCAAAACGGTAAAAAAGAGCATATTGAGAGCTTTATTGACACGGTAGGCACGATCATCATCAAGCATATAGCGTTTGGTAAGAAGCTTCAAAATCACCAACATAATAACAAAAAAGAAAATCGCCATTATTAATGTAAGGGTTTTTTCTATTTCTCTTTTAATCTCACTGTTGAGTTTGAGATTAATCTCTTCAATCTTTTTTTCATACACGTTTTTTGTCGTTTTAAAAATCTCCAAAAGCTCATCAAACGTAACAAGTTTCCGCTCTAAACTACTGAGTTGATTTTGATAGGCGACCAGACTTTGGTTGGACTCATCGAGTTCTATGATGCGTTGGAGTACTACTTTTTCCTCTTTGATTTGATTGACCATCTGCTGAAGCGAATCGTAGCGTTCTTGATATTCTTTGTGATCGCTGTTGAGTGTTTTTTGATACGATATGGCGTTGAGTATCGCAATGGGATTGCCCACACTGGGTGTCTCTTCGATATTGTTGTGTTTGAGAATCTTCTCAAAAGGGTCTTTCTCATACTCTTTGAGAAGTTGAAGTTTGCCCGATACGGTTCGTTGTTCGTTTTGTAAATCTTGAAGTTGTTTTTCTTGTTTGCTTGTAAGAGACTTTAGATTTTCCAAACGTTTAATCTCTTTGTCAAGCAGATCATTTTGAGCGATGAGTTTTTCGTAGGTGCGATAGTTGCTGTAGATTTTTAGCCAAATATTATTTTCGTTAATGTCATCGTCGAGTTTGTTTTTTTGTTTGATGAGTTCTTCTTTTTCAATGTTTTTTTGAGCCTCTTGAATATGCGTTGCGTTGGAGGCGTTGGACTCTAAGGAAACATTACTGCTTTGAGCGTAAAGGCAAAGCGTTGCAAAAGCTATAATCGTTACTACTTTTTTCATTTATCTTACACAAACCTCTTTAAGACTTTTTTGACGCTTACGGCATCAATATCGGATTTGATGGTATGTGTCCCTATTGTGCCGTTGGGGAGAATAAACGTAAGGGTATTGTTGGCACTCTTTTTATCCAAAAAGAAATGCGTATAAAAGCTATCACTATCTTCAATTTTATAGGTTGTAGGTAATCTAAAGCGTTTTAATAGTTTGGCAATCCTAATGGCATCATCAAGGCTAAGAAGTCCTATTTCAAGGGCAAGTTCATTGGCCATCATCATCCCAATAGCCACCGCTTCACCGTGCAGATAGGTGGTATAGTGGGTTTCGTTCTCGATTACATGAGCAAACGTATGACCGTAGTTGAGTACCGCTCGAATACCCGCCTCTTTCTCATCTTCATTAACCACTTGGGCTTTGAGTTCGACGCAACGCTTGATAAATGTTTTGAGTATCTTAGGGTCACTCAAATCTTCTTTTTCAATTGAGTCAAAAAAGTCTCTATCAAACATCACCGCCATCTTTATCATCTCAGCTACTCCCGCTCCAAACTCACGAGGTGGAAGTGTCTCCAAAAATTGTGTATCGATATAGACCGCACGGGGTTGATAAAAAGCTCCAATGAGATTTTTGCCATAGGCATTATTGACTCCTGTTTTTCCCCCTACACTTGCATCGACTTGTGCCAAAAGTGTCGTGGGGATTTGTACAAAATCAATACCTCGTTGATACAAACTCGCACAAAAACCCGTCATATCACCAATCACCCCACCGCCCAAAGCTATGAGCGTCGATTTTCTATCCAATCGGTATTCAAAAAGTTGATTTAAAATCTCTTCAACGGTCGCAAGATTTTTGTACTCTTCTCCATCTTTGATTGTCACCACGTTGAGTTGTGGGGCATTAATGCAACTCAAAACTCTCTCAAGATGCAACGGAGCAATGGTTTCGTTGGTAATAATAGCTACTTTATTTTTAAACTCTAAACGAGGCAAAGTATCAATGGTAACAGTATATTGCACATCATTGGCATGGAGTAAATGAATGGGTACGATCATGGTGAAATTAGCCTTAAAATTTAAGTTGATTTTAGAGGCTATTTTACTTAAATGTTGATTATAGATAACTTGATTAGAGAATATTGGCAGAAATTTAAAAGAGTACTGCAGCCCACAAAGGGCTTACAGTTAGTGACTACAGCATCCGCCACCGTGACCGTGGTCTCCGTGGTCACGATTATGGTGATCGTTCGTTCCGCAACTTCCACCGCCGCAACATCCGCCACCGCTTCCTTCGATTTCACCGCTTAGGGCTTCATCTACAGTTGCCTCACGACAATCAAGAATGCTTACGCTAAACATCAAATCTTTTCCTGCTAATGGGTGGTTGTAGTCAATGGTTACTTCACTATCGGTAAAGTCTGTAACGGTAACTTGAATGGGCATACCCCCTTCACCTTGACCGTATAAAACCATTCCCACTTTGAGTTCAATTCCATTAAATTGATCAATCGGTAATGTTTCGATTTGTTCTGGATTATGTTCACCATAAGCCTCATCGGCTTTGATAAGCATATCACCACTTTGACCTTTTTTCATCCCTACTAATGCTTTTTCCAACCCAATAATGATATGGTTGTGACCTGTAATAAACTCCAATGGAGCTTGATCTCTGTTGCTATCAATTACTTCACTCTGACCTGCTTGGGTCACTTGATAAGAAATTGAAACGACACTGTTTTTATCTTCTACGATTGACATATTTTTGTTTCTCCGTTATTTGTAGTAGAGGCTATTGTACCTATAATAGCTGAATATAATCTTATTGCAGCTTCTCTAATCTCATTTTTGCAATCCCAACACTGCTACTATCGGGGTACTCATTGACAATTTTGCGATAGAACTTAACCGCTTCGCTCTTTTGGTCGCTTTTTTCCAATGATATGGCACTGTGAAGCAGTAGCGTATGCATATAAGAGGCTTTGGGATAGAGTTTGGCACTTTTTTTAAAGTAATAAATCGCATCTTCGTAGCGTTTGGAAAAGTAGGCAATCTCTCCCAAATAGTAACTCGTCGGTGCGACTTTAAACTCCTCTTTTTCAAGTTTGAGAAAGATGAGTTTGGCTTGATTGTACTCTTTTTTGTTGTAGAGTCGTACGGCTAAGGCATATTGTGAAGCATTTGAGCCATCTACTGGAGCATCTTGTGTGCCCGTTGCTGGAGTATCATTAATGGTCACGGGTTTAGTATTTTGATTTTCATCAAAGACACGAGGCGTTACCACCTCTTCGTTGTCACTCTCAACATTCTCATTGGATTCTCTGTAGATACGCTCTTTGGGCAGCTTCTCCTCAATGGGTTCACTGTTTTCCAAATCTGCCTCAATGGTTTCATCTCTTGGAGGCTTTTTGCGTTTGATGGGTTCAAACTCCTCTCTTTCGACGCTCTCGACGCTCTCGCCGTACTCATCTTTGAGATTATCCAATGCTCTTTTGAGTTCGGCTTTGGAGACGTAGTTCTCATTAATATTATCTACCATTTTGCCCAAACGTCGAATAAGCTCTTCATCGGAGTAGGGACTTCCTCTGCCTCCGCTTCGATTTTCTCGCAACTCATTAATGGTTTGTGCCTTTCCCTCTACGATACGTGTAAGCCCATCAATACGCTCTTTTTGTTGCGCCAATTTGTATTTAAGCGTCTCGACATTTTCGCTACCATAGTTTTCTCCAAAAAGCATACAAGAGGCTATCAATGAAGATACAATAATCGTTTTTATAGGTCTCATATCGCCTCCTTTGCGGGTATTAGGGTATTAATGGAAATCTACCCGACGGTTTTTGGCGTAACACTGCTCGGTAGGTTGCGTACAAAGAGGTTTGCTCTCTCCTAATGATACAAGTGTGATATTGCTTGCACTGATTCCTCTTGATACAAGACTTTGTTTGACGGCATTGGCACGTTTGAGTCCCAGTGCGTAATTGTACTCATCGGTTCCAAATTCATCGCAGTTACCCTCTAGCCTAATGTTGCTTTTGCTTTTGGCAATATCAACGTTGCTTGTCATTCGACTCTCCATATCGGAAGTAATATCGTATCGACCAAACTCAAAATAGATGCTCTTAAGTCCGCCGCTGCTACCGTCCAATCCATCGTCGCTATTGTTGTATTTGCTCACATCTCCATCATTAATAGTAATGGTTTCAGTTGAATTGGTGACATTGGATGGTTTGACTTTACTTTTTTTCCCGCATCCTGTAGCGATGAGGACAAGTGTTAGAATGAATGCAATTTTTTTCATATATAGACTCCTTTTACCAGTCGATTGATTGTACTTTATTTCCTGCTATTGGGAAAAGCAGGGTTTGACGCTTGTTGATATTGATATAGCCAATAGAGTGTGAATTTTTGATATACATCACGATGTTACCGTCGTTGGAGAAGCGTGGAAATTGGTTAATCCCACCTGTCGTCAAAGGACGTGTATCGCCACCTGAACTTGAAGCTAGGTAGATATTAAATTGGTTGTTGCTGTATTTGTTTGAACTCTCGCGTGCTGAATAGACAATTTTATTGCCATTGGCATCGCAAGTGCTGTTGTTTCGTCCGTGAAATACGATTTGATCAACGGCTGTACCAAAGAGTGATTTTTTGTAAACGTTGGCGTACCCCAAAGGATTGGAGATATAAACGATAGAAGAGCCACCCTCGGCATATTTACCATTGACATCAATACCGCTAAAGGTTGTGAGGCGATTTTTGACACCGCTTTGGGTATCGATTTCATAAATATCGGGTTGCCCACTGGGTGCCATGGTGACCAAAATCTTGCTTCCATCGGGTGAAACATCGCTGCAAACCATCATACCTTCTGAAGAGGCAATTTTTTGTTTGCCTCCTGAGTAGATGTTGAGCTTGTAGAGTGTAGGAAGATCAGCGTTGTAGCTTGTGTAATAGAGGGTGTTTTGAGCCTTGTCGCCCCATTTTGGAAAGAGATTTAAACCTCCACTAATCATAACTTTTTGATAGGTCATGGTGTAGTCTGCCAATACAATTTGACTCTGTTTGGAGCCTGAGTATCGTGAATAGACAACGTAGCGATTCATCCAATTTACCGATGGATAACCAATCTTATCATTAATATCGCTTACGGCTTGATGCACCAAAAAGGGATATTTATCAAGCGAACCGATGTTGTAGTTTTTGCTAAACGCTACTTCATTGGTTGAGGCTTTGAGAAGCTTAAGATTGAGCGAAGCACCCGAAGCATTTGAAAAATTGTACTGGATAATAAAATCTTTTCCTTCTCCACTGGGGGCGGAGCTGCCTAAATAGTGTGTTGAATCAACCGCAAAGTTTCCTGTGATTTTAAGATCATCTTGCAAAATCTTAAAAAACTTAGAAGCCAAATAGGGTTCAACGCTGCTTTCATCAACTATAGCGATACTGCTTCGTTGATCGACATCTTTTTCAATCCGAATCGTTGCATCAACTTCGGCAAAAAGCCAAACATTAATAAGAAAAAAAATCAAAAAACGCATGAGTGTTTCCTTTGATAAATAGATGCGACATTGTATCATTTTTGATTAAATATTTCATTATTTAATATTAAAATTATGAACATTTCCTGTTGCTAGTTGCTTAATACATCGTAGGCTAAAGTAGATTTGGATATAATCGCTAAATTTTTACAATGAATTAAGGTAAACAATAATGGATTATAAAGATACGCTCTTACTACCAAAAACTGATTTTCCTATGCGTGGAAGTCTGCCAAGCAACGAGCCTAAAAGATACAAAAAGTGGTTTGATGAGAAAGTTTATGAGGCAATGAAAGCCAATCGTAAGGAGTGCGAACTCTTTACACTCCACGATGGACCTCCTTATGCCAATGGAGATATTCATATCGGTCATGCCCTCAATAAAATCCTCAAAGATATTATCGTAAAACACAACTATTTTCAAGGTAAGGCGGTACGTTTTACGCCAGGCTGGGATTGCCATGGATTGCCTATCGAACACAAAGTCGAAGAGAAAATTGGCAAAAGCAAAAAAGAGGCAATGCCCGTAACCCAATTTCGTGAGCTTTGTCGCCAACACGCTGCTAAATTTATTGATATCCAAAGAGTGGGCTTTAAGGAGCTAGGCGTTATTGCCGATTGGGACAATCCCTATGTGACGATGGATTTTAAATTTGAAGCCAATATTTACAGAACGCTTTGCGACGTAGCCCAAAAAGGGTTGCTTGTAGAACGAAGCAAACCTATCTATTGGTCATGGGCGGCTCAAACGGCACTTGCCGATGCCGAAGTGGAGTATCAAGACAAAGAAGATCACTCCATCTATGTCCATTTTGAACTTAGCGATGAGACTAAAAACAGACTCGGCATAGAGGGCAAAGCAGGGATTGTAATTTGGACAACGACTCCGTGGACACTTCCCTCCAACACAGGTATCTCTCTCAACCCCAACGAAATCTATGTTTTAAGCCATGATGGACACATTGTAGCTCAAAAACGCTACGAAACGATGCTGCAAGAGGGGGTACTTAGCGGTTCTATTGTACGCAGCCTTAGTGCCAAAGAGATGGAGCATTTACTAGCCATCAATCCCCTCAACGGTCGTACTTCTAAGATTGTGCTAGGTGAGCATGTTTTGATGGATGGAGGAAGCGGATGCGTTCATACCGCTCCTGGGCATGGCGAAGATGACTACCACGTCGGACTCAAAAACGCTCTGGAAGTGATTATGCCCGTCGATGAGAGAGGGTGTTATGATGAATCGGTAGTAGGACTTCATCTTTTGCCCAATGCACACGATTTTGTAGGGATGCACATCTTCAAAGCCAATGAGCCTATTTTGGAGCTATTGGGTGAAAATCTGCTCAAACACAGCAAGTTTGTTCACCCCTATCCTCACTGTTGGCGAACCAAAAAACCCCTCATCTATCGAGCTACCAAACAGTGGTTTATTGCTATGGATGAGCCTTTTGGGGAGGATAACAAAACGCTTCGAGAGCGTTCATTGGAAGAGATCGAGAAGACAACTTTTTATCCTAAGTGGGGTATCAATCGCATCAAAGCCATGGTCAATGAGAGTCCCGATTGGTGTATCTCTCGCCAAAGAGCATGGGGCGTACCCATCGCTTTTTTTAGGCTCAAAAGCACCAAAGAGGTCATTTTTGATGAAAAAGTACTCAATTTTGTAGCGATGATTTTTGAACAACACGGATGCGATGCGTGGTACACTATGCCTATTGAGGCGTTGCTCTACCCTGGTAGTGGCTACAATGCCCAAGAGCTTGAAAAGGTTGATGATATTTTGGATGTTTGGTTTGATAGCGGCTCAACGTGGAATGCGGTACTCAAAAGCCGTAACTACGATGCAGGAAACTATCCAGCCAATCTCTATCTTGAAGGAAGCGATCAGCATCGTGGATGGTTTCAAAGTTCGCTTAAACTCTCCAGTGCAACCCAATTCAAAGCCCCCTACCAAGCGATTCTTACGCACGGCTTTACCGTCGATGAGAAGGGCATGAAGATGAGCAAATCTCTAGGCAACGGTGTAGAGCCTCAGCAGGTTATCAAAGAGTACGGTTCGGAGATTTTACGTCTTTGGGTAGCGTTGAGCGATTATCAAAGTGACCTTAAAATATCCGATAATATCCTCAAACAATCCGCCGAGCAGTATCGAAAAATACGCAATACGTTTAGATTTTTACTAGCCAATATGGACGGTTTGGAAGCGGTTGTTGAGCCTAATCTCTATGGTGAACTTGATAGATGGGTACTCAACAAAGCCAAAAGTATCTTTGAAGAGGTCAAAACCAACTTTGACAACTACGACTTCTTGCGTGGTTTTGCTTTGCTTAACAATTTCCTTACCAATGAACTAAGCGGTATCTATATGGATATTTGCAAAGATAGACTCTATTGCGAACACAAAGAGTCACTGGCTCGAAAATCGGCTCAATCGGCAATGTTGCTCATCTCTCAAGCGATGTTGGGGCTTATTGCACCTATTCTTACCTATACTGCCGATGAGATTATGGAGTACGCCCCAAAGGTATTTAAAGGCGATAGAAGCTCTATTTTTGATACGATTTACACGCCACTCCCCTACATTGAGCCAAGCTTTAGCGGTGAAGTGATGGTAGCTATACGAGAGAAGTTCTACGAAGAGGTGGATAGACTCAAAAAAGAGAAAGTCATCAAATCGACATTGGAACTTGAGATTGCAGGTGATATTGAGACGCTTACTATCAAAGATTCCAAAGATTTAGAGGATTGGTTTATGGTTTCAGCAATCACCCAAGAGAGCGAGAGTGAAACCGTGGGAAGTTTTGCCTTTAATGAAAGTGTTTATACTATCAACAAAGCCACGTTGCACAAATGCCCACGATGTTGGCGTTATGCAAGTAGCCACGAAGAGACTCTCTGTCCTCGATGCGATAAGGTTTTGAGTGTTTGAGTTGTCACAACCAATTGGCAATGAAGTGATTGTTGCTACGATTGTCTTCATCATTGCCTTAATTGGTATTGGATTGGGCGTAGTAGCCTATTATAAAAAGCAAATAAAAACGAAACACTAAGGAGTGTAGATTGAAATTTTCGCAAAGTTTTATACCCACCACCAAAGAGACACCCGCCGAAGCGACTCTGCCCTCGCACCAATTTCTTATTCAAGCGGGATTTATCAATCAAGAGGGAGCGGGACTTTACAACTTTATGCCTTTGGGCAAACGGGTATTGGACAAGATTCGTGCCATTGTCAAAGAGGAACTCGATAGAGCAGGATGTTTGGAAGTTCAGCTAGGATTTGTAACGCCTTTGGAGCTATGGGAAGAGAGCGGCAGAGCTACCAAGATGGGATTGGAGATGTTGCGTATCAAAGATAGAAAACAAAACAACTACGTCTTAAGTCCTACCAATGAAGAAGCGATGGTAAAATTGGTCAAAAATCGCATCACCAGTTACAAAGATTTGCCTATCAATCTCTATCAAATCCATACCAAATTTCGTGATGAAGCCCGTCCACGCTTTGGACTTTTGAGAGGGCGTGAGTTTTTGATGAAAGATGGCTACTCTTTTCACTCCAGCACCGAGGATATGCAGCGTGAGTTTGCCTTGATGGAGGCTACCTATCGTACAATCTTTGCACGGTTGGGGTTGGAGTTTAGAGTCGTTGATGCCGATAGTGGAGCTATTGGGGGAAGCGGGAGCAAAGAGTTTCATGTATTGGCAAAAAGCGGTGAAGATACGATTGTGGTATGCGATGGGTGCGACTACGCTGCCAATATCGAAGCAGCCTTAAGAGGAATAAAACAATACGATAAACAAGCCCTAGAGAAAAGCAAAGTTGAAACCCCTAATCTCACAACCATCGAAGAGGTTTCCAGATTTTTAAACATTGAGGCTCACCAAACCATCAAAGCCGTCATCAAAAAAGCGATACATGAGACCCAAACTCATATCGTTATCTTTTTTGTACGAGGCAATGATGAACTCGAAGAGACCAAAGCCTGCAACGCCGTCAATGCCCTAGAACTCGTGGATGCTACCCAAGAGGAGATTGAGGCGGTTGGACTCAAAGCGGGGTATGTAGGAATTGAGGGGTTACCCGTTGGAATAGTTTTCAAAATCGACAAAGAACTCTACCATGAGACCAATATGGTGTGCGGTGCCAATGAGGTGAATTATCATCTAATGGGTATCGATACACCCAACAATGAGACGCTTTACGCCGATTTGATAGCGGTACAAGAGGGCGATGGTTGCAGTTGTTGCGGCGGTACACTAAGCCATACTAAAGGCATTGAAGTGGGTCACATCTTTCAATTGGGTACAAAGTATTCAAGTGCCATGAAAGCGGAGTTTTTGGATGCCAATGGCAAATCGCAACCTTTTGTAATGGGTACTTACGGGATTGGAGTGAGTCGTTTGGTAGCGGCTATTATAGAGCAGCATCACGATGAAAAAGGGTGCATTTGGAGCAAAGAGTCCGCCCCTTACGATGTCCATATCATTATCTCCAATGCCAAAAAAGCCCAAGAGCTTGAAGCAGGAGAGCGTGTCTATGAGGCTCTCAATGGAGTTGGCATTCAAACCCTTTTGGATGACCGTGCAAAAGAGCGTTTTGGCTTTAAGATGAATGATTTTGAACTCATTGGTATCCCCTACGCCATTGTGGTAGGCAAAAAATTAGAACAAGGTATCGTCGAGATTATCGAGCGAAAAAGCCTCACCTCCATCGAAGTATCGCTTGAACGTGTAGTGAGTACAATGCAAGAGAAGCTTGGATGATTTTTCTTTTTCCTTTGTTGTTTTTAGAGTTTATCCTCTCCCTAAAAGTTGGCATTGCTATTGGCTTTGGCTACTCTTTGGCGTGGATATTGGGTTCGATGCTTGTAGGTATTATCCTCATTCAAAACTCCCATATCGCACTCTTAAGCGGTGCAGACCAACTCTTTAATCAAAAATTTACCATCCAACGATTTCACGATAGCACCGTATCCTATATTTTTGGTGCATTATTGCTCATTATACCTGGTGTTTTAAGTGATATTTTAGGATTAATTTTGCTTATCTACACACTCTATTTACACTTTGTCGCTAAAATTAGCCCCACAAAACCAAACAATCAATTTAACCCCCAAAAGGAGTATGATGATGTCATTGATGTCGAAGTTATTAACAGCGACTCTGATCGCCTCAGTAAGTCTTAGTGCAGCCGTTCCCACCGAAAAGGAACTTATCAAATATGTCAAACGACACGTTATCAAAAATCCTAGCGTTAAAATCAATTCAATTAAAATAATTGAAACCAAACAAGTGCCTGAACTCAAAGGTTGGGATGTATTGCTAACCAATCTCTCTGTGAATGTTGAAGGCAAAGATATAGATATACCCGAGATGATGTTTGTCAATGGAGATTTGATTACGCCTGTCCTTATGAATCACAGCAATGGCAAAAACTATCGCAATGAGATTCGCCCTCTCGTTCCCAATGACTCTTATGATGATGCTCATTTGCTTATGGGTAATAAAGATGCCAAGCACAAAATCTTAGTCTTTAGTGACCCACAATGCCCCTTTTGTCAAGAAATTGTACCCGATATTTTCAAAACCGTCAAAGCAAACCCCTCAACATTTGCACTCTACTACTACCATATGCCACTGTTAAGATTGCATCCTGTTTCTGATGCATTGACCAAAGCGATGCACATTGCCCAATCACAAGGCAAAATTGCAGAGTTTGAGAAATTTTATACGATGAAGATTGACTACAAAGAGACCAATTTGGATAAAATTATTCCTGAAATTAAAAAACAAACAGGATTAGAGGTGACCAAAGCACAACTTGAAGATAAAAATCTAACCACCGCAATGGAACTTGATACCAAAATGGCAACCAAATTGATGGTGACTGGAACGCCTACGATTTACGTCGATGGTGAGTGGGATAAAAATCGTGACGGTTACAAAAAACTGATTTCTGCAAAATAGTTTATTGTAAGAAGCATTAGTGAATAACAGATTAACAATAGCTACAAGAGCCAGTGCATTGGCTCTTTGGCAAGCCTATTTTATCAAAGATGCCATTGCTGCAATAGACCCTACTATTGAGGTAGTACTTAATGAGATTACGAGTCAAGGAGACAAGATTTTGGATCGTCCTTTGGCACTCATTGGCGGAAAGGGACACTTTACCAAAGAGCTTGAAGATGAGATGTTAGCAGGAAATGCCGATATAGCCGTTCATTCACTCAAAGATGTACCTACCTATATTCCCGATGGATTGGAGCTTGTAGCCATTACCAAACGTCAAGACCAAAGCGATATTTTCCTCTCTTACCACTACCCAAGCCTAGAATCGCTTCCCAAAGGTGCTATTGTAGGGACTACCTCACTGCGACGAAGAATGCAAATTATGGCTATTCGACCCGATTTGAGACTCAAAGATTTGCGTGGCAATGTCAATACTCGTTTGCGAAAATTGAGCGAGGGTGAGTACGATGCCATTATTTTGGCCTATATCGGTGTGGCACGACTTGATTTGATTCAAAATGTACCCTACTCCCAAAAACTCCCACTTTCGCAAATAATACCCCCCATGGGACAAGCTGCTTTGGGTATTGAGATTGTCTCCTCCAACGCCAAAGCACGTGAGATTGCCATGTGCCTCAACGATGCCGATACCTTTTTGTGTTCGAGCCTTGAACGAGACTTTGTAGCCAAAATTGAGGCGGGATGTTCTGCACCCGTTGCCGTTAATGCCACTATCAAAGGCGATGAAGTCACTATCGAAGCGATGATTGGCTACAGCGATGGAACGCATATCTTGCATCACAAATTAAGTGCCAAAAGAGAAGTGTGTGCAACATTGGGAATCGATTTGGCTTCCAAAATGATAGAACTGGGAGCTATTGAGATTTTGCAAGAGGCAAGTAAACGCTCTTTTAAAGAGGATATGCCCCAAAGACTCTAGCTTTTTCTCGTTACAAAGAGGGGTAAAGGCTGCGAAATAGACTATCAAGGAAAACACAATGCACTACTTTAACGGTTTTTTGTTTGCCAACGAAGAGGAGCTTTTTGCTCATTGCATTCCCAAGGGTGATAGAGTCGTGGCGGGGTTTAGCTATGGAGCGATTAAGGCGTTTGAGTATGCTTACAGTAGCACTAAAAAAATAGATAGATTGATACTCCTCTCCCCCGCTTTTTTTGAAGACAAAAATGAGAGCTACATCCAAAAACAGCTCAACTATTTCGATACCCCTAGCTACAAAGAGAGCTTTTTTGCCAATGTCGCCTACCCCAGCAAAATAGAACTATCTCACTATTATTACCCACACACCAAAGAGGATTTGGAGATACTGCTTCGTCACAAATGGGATAAATGTAAAATAGAAGAGTTGATTGATAGAGGAGTAATCCTTGAAGTATTTTTGGGAGGCAAAGATAGGATTATCAATGCCCAAAAAGCCAATGAATTTTTTAGTCAAATGGCTATTACCTATCTCATCAAAGAGGCAGGTCATATATTGCAATTGTAAGCATAATATCCTCCTCACAAACCAACACAAACAAAAAACAAATTCTAATTCCCAAATACCAATACGCTATTAAATAAGAACACAAGAAACCAAAAAGATTTGCTACGCATTGTCAAAGGGGGTTAGGGTCAATAGATAAACCCAAACAACCAAAGAGGAATTTTTTTATCCATTCCAATCTCAATATCATCAGCCACTACATATCCATTGTGGGCATCTTTGAGTTGTTTGAAGTTTTTATCTTTGCCTCCTATCTCGAAGGTGTATTTTTCATCCAATATAAAATCACCACTTTTAGGATAGTTGATAGTATGCTCATAGGCAACCGATGAAGCAAAGAAAGTCTCTCGAATCGTACCCATCTTTGGAGCGTCACAAAATATCGAAAAGAGATTGGTATTATCAAGATAAAGCTTTTGGGGCTTTGAAATAATACTCACCCCGTTTGATTTTGCTCCGAGCATTCTAATGAGTCCTGCTGATTGTAAAATACCTAGATATTTATAGAGCGTTCTTTGGTTAAGCTCCACTGCACCGCAAAGTTTGGAGATATTAATATCATAAGGCTCACTTTGGCAAAGCATTATCATCATCTTTTTGAGTGAATTGATTTTATCATGGTCTATGGTGTATATCATAGGCAAATCGGTTTCGAGTACCTGCATAGAGGAGCTAAGTAGCTTTTGAATATAGGAGTTTTGACTGGTAAGAAAAAAGGGGTACGCACCACTCTTTAAATATTTCTCAAAATAGGCGAAGGGTTTGATTTTTGAGAGTATCTTTGTAGCCAATACGGTATGATTTTCTATTATCTCATTGAGGCTTAAAGCTTCAAAAGTTTTATTGGTTTCAAGCTCTAAAAATTCTCGAAACGAAAGCACGGGCAATCTATAGATAGCCACTCGTCTGCTTAGGTCCGCTTTTGCATTATCGATAGCCACAGCATTAGAACCTGTAAAAGCCACATTGAGTGAAAAAAAGCTATCATGGATCAACTTCAAATCAATTTCAAAATTTTTAATCTTATGAATCTCATCAACAATAAGCACCTCTCCACCTCGCTTTTGAAACTCATCGGCGATATTAAAAACTCCTAGTTCAACCACCAAGGGATGATCTGCCATAATGTAGAGTGCTTTCTTCTCTTCAAATATGCTATGGAGATATTGAAGCAACAAGGTTGTCTTACCCACCCCACGAGAACCCAATATCCCAATCAAGCGTTCATTAAAATCAATTGTATTAAAGAGAAATCTCTTATATTGGGGCACTTTTTGAGCCAAGATTTGACTTGAAAGGAGTTGGAGTTGTTCTATCATTATGAATCCAATAGTTGTTAAATAGTCTATATTTTGTATTATAGTACAAATAAATTAAAATATTGATTATATTAGATTGCATATATTTTATACTGAGACGGATACGATATTTTTTACTTTGTCGTGGTCACGCCCTTAGATAATGCAACAACTACCTCTCGTAATCAACCACTTTGGAGTACTCCGTGGTGGCTTTGATAAACTCTACGACTTTGAGATGTGCGGGGTGTATGGCGTAGGCGTTTAGAGCCTCTTGGGTATCAAAAGTAGTCGTAATGACAAGATCCATAGAACGCTCTTGGTTGGAGAAATCTTTGCCTATCTCTATGGAGTTGAGCGTTGGTACGCTGTGAGCCAAATCGCTAAGCATTTGAGTTGCTTTATCGATGTGCGCTTGCTTGTTGGTTTCGTTAAATTTAAACATTACAATGTGAACAATCACGGTTTTTCCTTTTCGTAGAGTGCTGGTGTACTAAAATCAAAGCCAAATTTTGATCCTCTATCCTCTTGACTTTGGATTTGGAGCTTCCATCCGTGCATTTTGAGGATATTTTTGACAATCGAAAGTCCCAACCCCATAGAGTTGTCCCAATCGTGGTCTCCCGTACGGTAAAACTTCTTGGTTACCTTTTTGATTTTGGTAGGAGAGATACCTATTCCTTGATCGATTACAAAAATAGAAGCATTGTCGATACGAACCTCTACTTTGTCTTTGGAGTATTTTAGTGCATTTTCGATTAAATTTTTCAATACAATCTCTATCATGGTGCGATCAGCCCTCATCTTGATGCTTTGAGGTGCTTCAATGGCAACCTCACGCTCTTTGTATTTCTCTTGGAGTTGGGTAATGGCATCTTGGGTAAGTTTAAGCAGATCAAAATGGGAGATTTGCAACTGCATTTGTCCGCTCTCGAAGTGGTTCCATAGCAACAAACGACTCAAAATCTCTTCAATTTTGGTTGAATTATTGTAGATTTTTTGCAAAAACTTCTTTTTGAGCGGAGGGGCTATCATCTCATCTTCGATAAGCGTTTGCGAGTATCCCATAATCGAGGAGATAGGATTGCGAAACTCATGCGCAATGGCGGCCAAAATATCGCTGCGTTGTTGGTTTTTGATTTTGAGTTTGAGGTTGTATTTTTGTTTGTCACTGTAGCGTTTACGGGCTTGTTTGAGTATCTCAATGAGGTTTTGATTGATATTTTCAAATTCACGCGTGAAAAAAAAGGTATGGTTGTCGGGGTCACTGTTGTCGGTCAGTTCGACAAGGTGGCGATTGATACGATTAAGCTTCAATTCGAGTCGCTCAATCATAAGATAAACCGCATAAATGAGAATAGTAAGAGCAATGGTTAAAAGCGACAAATCAAGTACAATATAACGCTCGGGGAAAACAATAGAGGCAAATATCCCTGCAATGATGATAATAAAAATAGCAATACTAACCACTCGTGCCAATATGTATTCGGTCAATTTGGGTTTTTCAAACATTCCACCCTCCCTAAAGAGCTTTGGCAACTCCGATAATAATCAAAGCACTCATCACTCCCGCAGCCATGCCTGCCAAAATATCATCGCCCATCACGCCCAAACCTCCCTTGACTTCTCTATCTATCTTGCCTATTGTGGAGGGTTTCCATATATCAAAGAGTCTAAAAAGAGCAAAACTTAGCCCAATAGCAAGGGGATGGGCATAGGCAAAAGAGTGTTGTTCAAGCGTTGCATAGACTATCATAAGCGTTATCCATATCCCTACGGCTTCATCGATGACAATCTCTTTTTGGTCGTGTTCACCTGTCAATTTTTCGTATTTATTGATTTCAAATACCGTAATAATCGTCACAGCAAATGTAAGCATAAAAAGCGAATCAATCCCCAAAAAGTGCAGTACTACTACCCCTATAGGCAAAGCCGCCAACGTCCCAAAAGTCCCAGATGCTTTGGGTGCTAGACCCGAACCAAAAAAGGTAAGAAATAGTTTTTGTATGTTCAATTAAGACTCCTTTAACTAAGCGATGTCGTTTTATACAGCTCCATAAGCTTGATATAAAACTCCTCTTCGTTTTTCTCTTCGATGAGTCCGCTATCGGGCATGAGTGAGTAGTAGAGATCGAGTAGGTTCTCAAAGCGGTTGGGAAAGAGGGCTGAGAGGATAGTTGCACTCACCTCTTTGCGTACCAAGATGGTAGGAGGAATAATACCGCTTTGGATAAGCTTCATAATCGAATCGGAATGGTAGTGGACATGATGATGTTGCCCATGCGGACAGGTTTGCAGACTCACCAAAGTGTTGCAGACATTGCAATAGACATACTCATCGACCATCTCAATCTCTATATCAATGGTTTTGAATGTATCAAAAATGGTATTAAATCCATCTTTATCAAAATACAACCCCAATCCTGCGTGGTTTCTTCCTACTACGAGTTTATTGCATCCGTAGTTTTTGGCAAGTAGGGCATCCAAAATCAGCTCATTGTATCCTGCAAAAATATAGGTATTTTCAAAAGGTATCACAATGACTTTGTCACGAGGCAAATAGTTGTCGATAAAGGCATTGAGAGCCTTTTCACGAATAGCATAATCAAGCCCCTCTTTGGTGAAGGGTTTACGCAAAAAGATAATGAGCAAATCGCAACCGTTGAGCGTTTGGCGTATCATGCGTTCATGCGCACGATTGAGCGGATTGGCAGCGAGCATCATGGCGGATATTTTTTTAGCCCCCGTTCGCTCTATCACTTGCGTGACTTTGTGTTTGGTATCGCTTATCATGGGATACTCCACATGGTATTTGCCGCACAATGCCCGTTCGCCTAGCCGTGCCATGGTATTTTTGACTCCAGGATGCGAGGGGTCGCTTGTGCCGTAAATTCGGTGGAGACGTTGGGTAGGGTCGATGGCAAAGGTCTCTTGAACGTGAAGTTCTCCTACCTTTTGCTTATTGGAAACCAAATCAATGGTTTGACCCTTTTTGAGCTTTGCCAATGTTTTTTTGTTTTGCGTTCCACTAGGAGCCAAAATAAACGAAAAAGGAAACGGAACACCTTTGAACATTTTGGTCTCATTGACCTTATCGGCTTGGGCTTTGCTCATAAGCCCCCCTACAGGAGCAATAAGCCCCTCTTGTACGAGTGCCAAAGTCGATAGGGCTTCGGTATCGATATAAATTGAACTATTTTTTCTTGAAGATTCCATACTTCTTTCTCTTTTCCCATAAACTTTTGCGTGATATGCCTAATTGTTTGGATAGCTCTGTATCGGGAAATTGATATTGAAAATTGGTAACGATGAATTTAACATAGTCGTCAATGGTTAATATCTCATTTTGATCGTAGAGCTTTGATTCACTAATAACAGAGACACAACGATAGGGTGTCTCCACGCCAGAAGTGGTTGATATGATAAAATTATACCCATCTAATGTTTTAAAGAGTTGGGTTTTTTCAACTTTTTTGAGAATTTCTATATCGCAAATATAAAGCAGGTGCTGGGGATTGCTTTTTTCTATCATTTTGACCCAATTGGGATGGGTGAGTGGAATATAGATAAGGGTGTAGTCGTTGGCATTGACGTAATCAAAAACTATCTTATCGGCGAGGCGTTGGTAGTTGGTCTCAATAACAAGCGGCAATCCAACACTATCAATATCAAAATTGTACGTCAATTCTTTGAGTAAATTATCGGTATAAGATACAAAGAGTTCCCCTTTCATTTGATGCTTTTGATACTCTTGATGGTGGTTTATTTTGCGTAACAACTCTTCGATTTTAAAAGGTTTGACGATATAATCTTTGGCGCCTAGTTCCAAAGGTTCGCTTACGGTGTTGTTGTTGATATAATTGACCATCAAGATGATGATTTTGTTTTTAAATTTGGTAATAAGCGGAAAGAAGTTTTGTCCAGGGAGATTGGTAGAGAGCAGATAGACATCTCCACTAGACTCCAATGCCTCTTTGACGGTGGCAAAAATCTCGGTATCAAATCCGCTATCAAGAAGCTTTGAAGCAATACTTTGAGCCAAATACAGCTCATTTTCTACAATGATTATTTTCATACCTTACTCCAATCAAAATAGTGCACATTGGCAATGGCTTGTACCATTACTCCCTCTTTTCGTCCTACAAAGCCCAATTTTTCAGCTGTGGTGGCTTTGATATTGATGTAGCGTTTTTCGATTGCTAGGAGTTGCGAAAGTCTCTGTCTCATCGCCTCTTTGTAGGGTAGAAGTCGGGGTGTTTGCACCATAATCGTCATATCGATATTGACAATCGCAAAGCCAACGGAGCCTATTTTAGCCACCGTATCGACAAGCAAAATCGCTGAATCGATATTGGCGTATTGTTTATCGCTATCGGGATAGAGCATTCCAATATCGCCCATCCCACAAGCCCCCAAAAGGGCATCAATAAGCGCATGAATCGCCACATCGCCATCGCTATGAGCTTGGAAACCAAAATCGACGCTATCAATGGCAACACCGCACAATTTCATCGTTTTACCCGCTTCAAAGGGGTGAATATCGACACCAAAACCTACAAATTGCTCACGGCTGGGGGCTTTTAGACACGAGAGTTTAGCCACATCACTGATACGGGTGAGTTTATGAGCAAGGGGTGAACCCTCCACAAAGACAACCTCTCCACCCATAGAAGCAATAGCCGAACTCTCATCGCTAAAGTCTCTATCTTGTGCCAATGCCTCTTTGAGTCGTTGGGTGTTGCTTTTTTGAGGAGTTTGTATCATTTTTACACGCTCACGATCCAGTGGCTTTGCGTCGTAGTAGAGCGTATCGACGGCGTTGAGTACAGGCACAACGCAATCGCCTTTGGCACTCATAATACGCTCTATCATTGCTCTATCGATGCAACATCGAGCTATGTCATTGACAAGCACATAGTCGCTCTCGACGTTTTTGAGAGCATGGGCAAGCGAAGCTTGACGGGTATCACCGCCCACCACAAAGCGATAGGTTGCAAAATTTTGCATATACTCAAGCTCCTCTTGAGTCGTTGCTATGACAATATCGTCAAATCCTAATGCCTCAAACTCTTTGGCAACGTGCAACCACAAGGGTTGATTGCCACTGTAGAGCCACTGCTTTTTGGGATAGTGTGTCGTTTTATCGCTACGAAAACGTGTTGCGTTCCCAGCACCCAGCAGTATCACGGTAATATTAGACAAATATACTCCTATTTTCCGATAAATTGTAACGAAATTATACATTTTGCTACCTTGATACTCACTTGAAAGTAAGAAAAAATTATCAAATGAGAAGTTATAAAACAAAGCATAAAGCATAAAACAAAAAGCTTTTGGATAAAATAGTACCTATCTATACTATAGGGGCAAATATGTACGCCGTTATTGAACACATTAAAAAAGAGATAGCCAAAGTCATTATCGCTCAAGAGGAGATGATAGAGGCTTTGCTTATCGCCCTCTTGTGCGAGGGACATGTATTGGTAGAGGGGGTTCCAGGACTCGCCAAAACTTCAACCATCAAAGCCTTAGCAGCTACGATGAAGCTTGATTTTAAACGCATTCAATTTACTCCCGATTTGCTGCCTAGCGATATTATTGGGGCGATGATTTATGACCCCAAAAGCAACGATTTCAAGATCAAAAAAGGTCCCATATTTACCCATTTGCTCCTAGCCGATGAGATCAACCGAAGCCCCTCCAAAGTCCAATCGGCGTTACTAGAAGTAATGCAAGAGCGACAAGTAACGATTGGGGACACAACCTTTGGGCTTGAAGCACCCTTTTTGGTCATGGCGACGCAAAATCCGCTTGAACAAGAGGGGGTATATAGGTTGCCCGAAGCCCAACTCGATCGCTTCATGCTCAAAGTAATAGCACGACACAATAACTTTGATGATGAACTTCAAATCATGAAACGAATCGCCAATCATACTTCACAATCTATCAACTCACTCGATACGTTGCAAAACCTATCCCAAATCAAAAAGC
>DYMA01000016.1 GCA_020721815.1 Sulfurovum sp.
GGTTTTACGCTATCCGTTCACCCTGAGCCTAGTCGAAGGGTTTATTATTTCACAAACTCAGACGATGAGAATGGGGGAATAGGGAAATATTTACTTTCCATTTAACAACTACTACTAGAATTTGGCAAACAAAAACAAATTATGGGAGGACTTTTTGAGTAAATTAGAAGTCATTGATGCGATTAAAAGTGAGATTGCAAAGGTCATTGTAGGGCAAGAGAAGATGATAGAGGCGTTGCTTGTAGGTCTTTTGTGCCGTGGGCATATTTTGTTAGAAGGAGTGCCAGGACTTGCTAAAACCACATCGGTCAATGCCCTATCCAAAAGCCTCGGACTGGAGTTTTCTCGTGTGCAATTCACCCCCGATTTGCTTCCCAATGATATTATTGGAACTGAAATTTACGATCCCTCTACCAACTCCTTCAAGATTAAACGGGGTCCCGTCTTTACTAACTTGCTTTTGGCCGATGAAATCAACCGTGCCCCCGCCAAAGTCCAATCGGCTTTACTGGAGGTCATGCAAGAGCGGCAAGTCACTATTGGCGATGAGAGCTTTGTTTTAACGCCTCCCTTTTTGGTCATGGCGACTCAAAACCCCGTCGAACAAGAGGGTGCTTATGAGTTGCCCGAAGCCCAACTTGATAGATTTATGATGAAAGTCGTCGTAGGCTACAACACCAAAGAACAAGAGCTAGAGATTGCAAGACGAGCAGCCAACAATACCTTTGGAATTATCGAACAAGTCGCCTCTGCCAAAGATTTGGAGATGCTTAGAGATGAGGCTATGCAAATCCATATCGATGAAGAGGTAGAGCGTTATATCGTCGATATTATCGAAGCCTCACGTCGCCCTCAAGAGTACAATCTTGAAGAGATTAGCCACTATATCGAATTTGGAGCTTCTCCACGTGCGACGATTGATCTCTACAAAGCAGCACGAGCCGTTGCCTATCTCAAACATCAAGAGTACGTTTCACCCATCGAAGTGGCTTATATCGCCCTAGAGGTACTACGCCATCGTATCATCCTCACCTACGAAGCACAAGCCGAAGATATTACAACCGATTGGATTATCAAAAAGATTTTGGAAGCTGTGCCTATTCCTTAAAGACTCTTTGTTTTAGCTGCTTTTCATAAACTTTCGTATCTCTTGAATGACCTTTTGGGGGGCCTCTTCGTGGGGCATGTGACCGATTTTGGAAAATACTTTGAGGCGACTGTTGGGCAGTATGTAGTGGAGACGATAGGCGTTATAGACACCTATGGATATATCATCTTCACCCCAAATGATAAGCGTGGGGATGGTGATTTTTTTGTACCGAGTCGTAATCTCTTCAATATCATCGGGGACAAGCTGGGCTACGGTTTTGATATAGGCGTATTTGGCATCGGGATTTTCAATCATTTTGGCACTCTGTTCTACCCCCTCATTGGGGATTTTGGTATCGTCGCTAAAGGCGTATTTGTAGGCTTCAAGCGCATGCCAATGCCCCGACATGACCCGAAGCCCCAAAGGACCAATCACAGGAGTATTGAGCAGACGCAGCATGGAGGGGAGTTGTTGGTTGTACGCCATAGTATTGATAAGCACCAAACGCCTAATAGAGAGGGAGTGTTTTTTTGCCATCAGTGCCAAAACCATCGCCACACCTCCGCCCAAAGAGTGTCCTACGATGGTGACATTTTTGAGGCGGTGCTTTTTGATGAAGTTTTCTACCAAAAGGGCTTGGTCGTAGATAGAGTAGAGTCCATCTTTGGTTTTGGGTGAATCGCCAAAGCCTTTGAGGTCAAGCGAATAGAGGCGATAGTTGCGTGCCAAATCTCGCTCAAGGTATCGCCATGTGTGTTTGCTCTCTCCAAAACCGTGCAAAAAGAGTATCGTAGCACCATGCCCTAGCGAGGTATAGGAGAGTTCTAAGGGTTGTTGTAAACGTATATCAATACGATTTTTCCATGTAATAGGTACTTGTTTGGAGGCACAACCGTTGAAAACAATAGCAAAAATAAATAAATAGACAATTTGACGCATAATACCCTAACATTTCGCAATAAAGTTTATTATACCAACTTAACTCTTAAGCCAAAAATATGTATAATTTAATATTAAAACATATAGGAGAAAGAACGATGAGAAAAATCCATCTATGTATTGCCTCGGTCTCTTTGATTTTGCTTTCGTGCGGGAGTAGCGATACGACTACCACCAACGACAACAAATCCTACATAGAGTACCCTTTGAGTGGAAGTGGGACATTTGAATCTCCCTATAGCATCTCAAACGGTATCTATCCATTTATAGGTGAGAAGTATTACACGGTTGAGGTTATCAAAAATGAGTGCAATGTGTTGGTTTATGGCGTTAAAAACTTTGATGCTTACAACAATTTGCAATTTATTGACGATAGCCACTCTCGTGAAATGACTCCAACTTACAACTATCTCTATGAAAATCTCAACAAAAACGGCTACGATGTGATTGTCGATAGCGACCACTACGCCTCTTTTGGTATCTTCTCGCCTTGTATCGAAGATAGCAACGCCCAAAGCAACGCTTATGTAGAGCTTGAAGCGGGGGATAGAGTCACAATGAGTGCCAATAACGCACTTTACAAATTTACCACCTCACGCATAGGCAATTTTGTACTCAATACAACAGGTACGGAAGTCGAGGCACGTTTGTACGACCACAAAATGCTCAATATCTACAGCGAACTCGATAGCAAACACGAAAAGGTATTGCAATCGGGCGAATACTATCTCCTAGTCTCCAAATCAACCAAAACCGATATTCAATTTGTTTTTGACTTTTTGACGATGCAACCCACAGCCGTAGCCTCGGCTTTAGCCGAGTTCTAGGCTTTCAATAACTCCAAATGTTCGGCTAAAGCCGAACCTACTAAAAAAAGTAGAAATAAACTTTAGATTGCTTCACTTTGTTGCCAATGACCTGTTTCAATAGAGTATTTTTTTAGGTGTGTAAGGTGATATTCGATGCCATAATAATCCAATAAAAAAAGAGGAAATGAAGCCAATACAGCAACTTTGTTATAAGGTACAATAAATTTTTGTTTCTGATGATTAAATATTTCAGATTGTTCAAAAATCTCGTTTGGAAATGCAAACATATTATTTACTATAAAATTTGCTTTTTTGGAATGCTCGTCAATCATTCACTTCTAGTCGTCATAAGATAAATCTCTTAAATGAGACAAATGTTCATCACAATTTTCAGAAACTAATTTTTTATAATCACTGTTGCTTTCTTCAATTGTATCTTTAAAATCAATGCCACTTTTAAGATGTTTGATAGCCTCAACCATTGGATAACTAACATATAATTTTCCATATTCTGTTTCATTATTAAATAGTTGTAATATCTCTTGTAATTTTTTCAAATCCGCATTGGTTGCGTGTCCATCATAATCAAAGAAAAGATAAATTTCTGATACTTGTTCCCTTGAAATATTATTTAGCTTATCGCCACCACTGCTTTGAATTTTTTCTTTTATAATCGTAAATAAATCCAAATCTTCATCAAATTCATCATTTATAAAAAACTCTTCGTAAAGCGAATATATAGCTGTTTCATAGATAGTTTTTACAATTTTTTTGTCCAATGAAAAATGGCTTTGTAAATTTCTTAAAATTTGAGGTTCAGTCTTTGCTCCCTCAAATACCATTAAAATATAACTTTCTTTACTCAAAAGAACCTGCTCTGTACATTTTTTCTATATTATAAGCTTCTCTAAGTTCTTTTTGTGTACTTTTTGCCAATGATTTGATTTTATCAGGATACATCAAAAAATAGCAATCAGGTCTTAATAAATCATTTGAAATAATTGAAGTATTATGAGTCGTTACAATCACTTGCGTATTGGTTAGCTCTTTTAATCTTTCAATCAGAGTTCGTGATAAAGCATGATGATAAAAAGCATCAAATTCATCAATAAACAAAAATGAAACTTTATTTTCTTCTTTTAGTCTTTGATACCACATATAAAAGAGTGCCAATCCTCTTGTCCCAGAGGAAGCTATGTCAAAAAAATCTATCTCTTTGTTTTTGAATTTAAAATATATATCCTCTTTATCGCCTATTTTTTTAGAAACTAATTTGCAATTAATCCCCACATCATTCAAAAACTTTTCAAAATCTTCTAAATTACTATGTTCGACAATATCCTGCCCAATAAAAACTACACCTTGTTCTAATCCCATGTAACATCTATCATCCAGATTTCTAAAATACAGCATACTATCAACAAAAGCTATAAATTGTTTAAATATTTGATTAACATTATCATCTTCTAAAACGCTATTTTTAACAATATAATTAACAATAGAAATATTTGAATCTTTCATATCTCTATTTAAGTTTTCAGCACCTTTTGCAAATGTCGTAAAAATAGTGCTTTTCTTTCTATCTATTGAAGCAAAAGGATTTCCATTTATCAATAGTTCTTCACTCTTTAATTTTTGATAATCTCTTTTTGTATAAGTGTATTCAACACTATTTTCATCAAATTTAAAAGTAAATTTAAAAGTTGCAACCTTCTCATCCAAGTCGGCATTGAAGTAATTTTTATAATATATTGGCTCTGTTTGTTTGTCGGTTAAATGTGAAATTAAATCAAATATCGCAAATCCTAAATTGGATTTACCGCATCCATTATGTCCGTAAATTATTGCTTTATTTACTATTTTATTTTTTACACATTCAGGATTAAAGGAAAATGAATTGGTATCGCTCAAATCAAAAATAAAATTTTCTTTGAAACTTTTGAAATTTGACACTTCTATTTTTGCTAACATTTTAAGCCTCTATTTTGATTTTTCAAATAGTATCCTATATTGCCTATATTGCTTATATTGACCGTAAAAAAATACAGTAAACTATTTTTTAAGTACATTTTGTAACACATTAATCCAAATTTGACAGATTAAACTATCATAATTTCTTTATCGACCATAAAATTAATCATAGAACAGTGTTTAGTTGGTCACCTTTTTATTTGTTTTCGACTTTTTGACGATGCAACCCACAGTCGTAGCAACTTTAGGGTTTTAGGTATTCTATAGTTTTTAAAGGTTCGGCTAAAGCCGAACCTACGGATTTCTATTAGTTAAACCACCCTTTGATTTTGTCAAAGGCACTCTCAAGGGCGCTCTTGTGGGGTGTGCTTTCGACTCCGAAGCTCTCTTCGAGTTTGCGTAGTAGCTCTCTTTGGTGAGCGGTGATGGAGGTGGGTTTGATGATTTTGATTTGTGCTATGAGTTTTCCTTTGCGTTTGGTATGCACATCGGTGACTCCCATACCGTTAAATACAAACTGCTCTTTGTCTTGTGTGCCGACTTTCAAATCAAGCTCTAGTTCGCCTTGGAGCGATGGGATAGTAATCTTATCGCCCAGTATCGCTTTGGTGAAGAAGATAGGTACTTCGATGTAAATATCGTTGCCGTTTCGTATGAAGTGTTCATCCTCTTCGACTATGAAGATAATATACAAATCCCCTCTTTGACCATTTTTGCTTTGGTTGCCGTAGCCTTGCGCTCTTAGGCGGTTGCCGCTATCAATTCCTGCTGGAATATCAATCGTAATGGTCTCATTAACCTCTTGATAACCATCGCCTTTGCATTTGGGGCATCTCTCTTTGATTTGTTTGCCTGCTCCTTTGCATTTGGGACACTCTTGGGCAAATGTCATAAATCCTTGCTTCATCACCACTTGACCTTGTCCGTTACAATAGTCGCACGTCGTCATCTGAGCGTTTTTGGCTCCCGTGCCACCGCAATCGTCGCAAGGGATTTTGTAGGTGATAGGAATCTCTTTTTTGCATCCAAATACCGCTTCATTGAAGGCTAGGTCAAGCTCTATCTCAAAATCCAAAGCATATTTTTGCGAAGGGTCACGTCTGGCTTGACGACCAAATCCGCCAAAACCTCCGCCTCCACCAAACATAGAGTTGAAAATATCCATAATATCATCCATCGAACCAAAACCGCTTCTGCCCCCTTGTCCCTCAAGTCCTGCTTTGCCGTATTTGTCGTAAATGGCCCGTTTGTTGTCGTCGCTCAATACTTGATAAGCTTCATTGACGTATTTAAAATTCTCTTCGGCTTCTTTGTTGTTTGGATTTCTATCGGGATGGTATTTGAGTGCCAATTTTCGATACGCTTTTTTGAGTTCTGCCCCTGTAGCGTTTCGACTCACCTCTAATATCTCATAATAGTCCATATCTTGCATTCAATTCTCTCCAATATATTTTTCAAAGGCAATATTTTATCATAAAATCAATAATATACACAATTTGCATAAACCCTCTTCAGTAATTCAACTGTAAAATGTATAATAATGTATATAATAATAGTAGAAGAGGATGCAAGGGAGGGGTTTTTCAATTAATAATTAACGGCAAATAAGATACAATATCTATTAAACTATTTGGCAAAGAGATTTAGAATGAAACCCAAAACATTTGAAGAGAAGCTAGAGTACTCCAAAGAGATACTAGAGAAATTGATGAATCCAGAAATTACCCTTGAAGAGTCGCTTAGGCTCTACGAAGAGGGGATTAAAAATATCAAAGAGGCTCAAAATTTGATAGAAAAGGCCAAAACCAAGATTGAAATCATCGAACAAAAACATTTTGGAGAAGATAATGACCCGAGAGATTAAAGTCGCTGCACTTCAGCTTCCCACGTTGGGGATGAATGCTACGAAATTGGAATTTTATATCCAAAACGCCCACAAAAGAGGGGCAAAAATTATTGTTTTTGGGGAGTATGTACTCAATCATTTCTTCAAAGAGCTTGAATCAATGCCCCAAGCGATGATCAAAGAGCAAACCCAAAAGAACATTGGCACACTCAAACGCTACGCCATGGAGTACGATATTACCTTTATTGCTCCTATTGTCACCGTCAAGCGACGAAAGTTTTACAAAGAGATTGCCAAAATCGCCCCCAAATCGATTGCTTACTACACCCAACAAATCCTCATTCCCTACAGCCATTGGAACGAGAAGTACTTTTTTTCCAACGCAACTGAGCCTTTGCAAGAGCCAATGATTTTTCATGTTGATGGTATCAAGGTGTGTGTTTTTGCAGGGTTTGAGTTGCATTTTGACTACTTTTGGCAAGTGGTGATGAAAAAGCGGGTCGATTTGGTTATTTTGCCCACCGTTTCGACCTTTGAATCGCACAATCGATGGCGTGAAATTCTCAAAACCAAAGCCTTTTTGCACGGATGCTATATCCTAAGAGCCAATCGGGTAGGCGAATACATCGACAAAAAATTTAGCTGGAACTTCTACGGTGATACGATGATAGTCGATCCCAAAGGGCATGTCGATATGATGCTTGAAGACAAAGAATCAATGCTCATTGAAACCATCTCCAAAAACATTACCATTGCCCACCGTAAAGATTGGGGGTTTCATAGAGAACTCAAAATGCGTGGAGAGATGCTTGATAGTTGATACCCATTGCCATCTTGATGATGCGTGTTATTTGGATGATTTTGAAAGTGTGTTGCACAATGCCAAAGAGGCTAGGGTAGGGCGATTTATTATCCCTGCTGCCCATCCTGCTACTTTGCAAAGGGCGTTGGAGTTGTCGCAGCGTTACGACTCTATCTATTTTAGCGTAGGTGTTCATCCCTACGATGCCAATCTCTACGATAGAAGTTTTGTAGAGGAGTTTGTGACGCATCCCAAATGCGTAGCGGTGGGGGAGTGTGGGCTTGATTATTACCGTTTACCCGAAGATAAGAGCGAAATTGAGAGCTACAAAGCGTTGCAAAAAGAGGTCTTTGTCGATCACATCAATCTTGCCAAAAAGTACCAAAAGCCTTTGATTGTCCATATTCGAGAGGCTTCAGAGGATAGTATGGCACTGCTTTTGGAGCATGAAGCGGGAGAAGTGGGGGGAGTGTTGCACTGCTACAATGCCGATTTTGGGCTACTCAAATTGGCTCATCACAACTTCTATTTTGGTATTGGTGGCGTGATTACTTTTAAAAACGCACGAAAATTGATAGAGGTCTATCCCCGCATTCCACCGCACAAACTTCTCATCGAAACCGATGCGCCCTATCTCGCCCCTCACCCCCATCGAGGCAAACGCAATGAGCCGAGTTTTTGCAACATCATCGCCCAAAAGATGGCGGATTTAAGCAACATAAGCTTAGAGGAGATGGAAGCCCTCACGACGCAAAACGCCCATCGATTGTTTCATCTATCCTAAACTCTAATACCTACCCAAAAAGCTCAATATATCAAAAATGCTCATCTTTTGAGACTCTAGGGTTTGGTTGTCGATTTCGATGCTAAATGTCAATCCATTGGCTTCGCATTCGAGTACCCATAGGGTGAGTTGCGAAAGTCTAAACTCATCATCCCCCTCTATCTCTCTAAAAACCAATCGTATCACACTCTCTTCATTTTGATAGAGAAATTTTTTGGACATAAACTCACCCGATTTGGCAAGTGTCGCCCAGTGTACCATCGAGAGCGATTCTCCGTCGTTAAAGCGTCGTATGCCCTCAAAGTCACTGATTTCACCGTCGAGATTGGGGTTGTAGAGTTTGGTAGAAAAGAGCGATACACCCAGTGGCGCAGGAAAAACAACAATGCTTTGGTTTATATCCATTTTGTCACGATAAAAAAACTCATGCGGCAAGGGGTAAGTGCTTTTTATCGTGAGTTGAGGGAGTGGTTTTTCGCCTCTTGTGGTGTAGCGATAGGGGAGTTCGACAATCTTTTGTTCGTAGGGTTTGATGGTAGCTAGTGGGGTTGAAAAGAGGTCATTGATAAACTCCAAAGAGTAGCTGCTAGCACGAAAGTTATTGGTGATAAGGAGTCGATAGCTAGAGACTTCACCTGCAAAAAAGCGTTCGTTGGAGAGATAAGCAACGTCCAAAAAATAGACATTAAGCCGTCCCAAAAGCCCCGAACTTCCCGCAATGGAGAAGACAAAAAACATGACGATAAAGACAATGTTGAAATTGTGCATATAGGCTTCTAAAAAGAGTATAAAAAGCGAGGCGATGACAAACCAAAAATATTTTGTAGGACGAGATTTAACGACGGTTAGGGTTATCTGGATGAACATTTTTAAGTACTTCATCGGCTATCTCCCCTGCATTTTTTCTTCCCTCGACGGCACTGAGGCGATGATAGGTGACGGTAGGCAAAACGGTGCTAACATCTTGAGGCGTGACGTAATCTCTACCATGAACCAAAGCCCATCCTTTGGCAATATCGACCAAAATCAAAGCACTTCGAGTCGAGAGTCCTACCTTGTAGAGTCCACTGCTACGAGTAAAATCGAGTATCTCTTGAATAAAATCCAAAATATCTTCACTAAGATAGACGGTTTGATAGGAGGCAAAAATGCTCTCTAGTTGGCTTTTTGTAAGGGCTTGTAGAGTATGCATATCGGCTTTTTGGGCTTTTTTGAGTATTTCACGTTCGGCTTTGGCACTGGGGTAACCCAATGAAAAAGAGACGGCAAAACGGTCAAGTTGTGAAGAGGGTAGCTCATAAGTACCAATCTCCTCAAAAAGGTTTTTGGTAGCAATGACAAAAAAGGGATAAGGCAAGGCGATCGATTTGCCATCAATGGTGACATAACGCTCCTCCATGGCTTCAAGCAAGGCACTTTGGGTTTTGCTAGAAGCTCTGTTGATCTCATCGGCTAAGAGAAATTGGGTAAACACAGGTCCTCTTTTAAATGTAAAGGTCGCCTCTTTGGTGTCGTAGTAGTTTACGCCCAAAATATCCGAGGGGAGCAAATCGGAGGTAAATTGCACCCTAGCATAATCAAGCCCCAATACATGGCTTAAGGTTTTGGCTAGAGTCGTTTTGCCTACCCCTGGAATATCTTCGATCAAAATATGCCCTCCAGCAAAAAAGGTAGCCAAAGAGAGCTTGATTTGAAACTCTTTATCCACAATGACCTTTGAACACTCATCAATAATGTTTGCGATTAATTTCATACTATCATTCATTGGGTATCCTCAAAACTGTTTTTGGTAGGATACTGATTATCTCTTGAAGTTTGACTTATGGGCGTGGATTATCGTAACGTTTTAGTGCTATTATCTTTTTTTGCTATAATGTCACAAAAATTTAAAGAGTCACCGCAATGCAATTAATGGATGGAAAAGCGTTATCGCAAAAAATCAAAAACAGTATCAAAGAGTCCACCGCCAAGCTCATTGAAGAAAAAAACATTATCCCTGGCCTTGCCGTTGTTATCGTAGGCGATGACCCCGCTTCAAGAGCCTATGTCGCTATGAAAGCCAAAGCGTGTAAAGAGGTAGGGTTTTACTCAATTGTGCACGAAATGCCCAATACGATTACCCAAGAGGAGATTATCGAAACCATCAAAATGATGAATAAAAATCCTCGCATTGATGGCATTTTGGTACAGCTTCCACTGCCAAAACATATCGATACGACTAAAATTTTAGAAGTGATAGACCCTATCAAAGATGTGGATGGATTTCATGCTTACAATGTCGGAAGATTGGTGACAGGGCTTAATAGCTTTGTGGCGTGTACACCTTTGGGGGTAATGGAGATATTCAAAGAGTACGCTATCGAACTTCAAGGCAAAGATGTATGCGTCGTGGGGGCTAGTAACATCGTGGGTAAACCTATGGCATCTTTGATGCTCAACGCCAATGCAACCGTCACTATCACACATATTTTTACAAAAGATTTAGCATCACACACTTCCAAAGCCGATATTGTCATTGTAGGCGTAGGCGTACCCAAGCTTATCAAAGCCGACATGATTAAAGAGGGGGCTATTGTGATTGATATTGGTATCAACCGCTTAGAAGATGGCTCTTTGGTGGGGGATGTTGATTTTGAAAACGTAAGCAAAAAGTGTAGCTATATTACTCCCGTACCTGGCGGAGTGGGACCTATGACGATTGCTATGTTGCTAAGCAATACCCTAAAATCGGCACAAAATAGAAACAAGGACAACTAATTTGAAAAAAACAAAAGAGTTTTTACTCAAGCTTTATCACTTCTCAGGAACATGGACGGGTACGATTGTGATTGTACTCTTTTTGATCTTTTTTGTAGCCCAATCCTTTGTGATTCCTAGCGGTTCGATGAAACGTACATTGCTTATCGGTGATTTTTTGTTTGCCAAAAAGTTTAGCTACGGTATCCCAACCCCCCATTTGCCATGGCTTGAGATTCCTATTGTGCCAGATTTTGATGGAGATGGGCATCTCTTTGGGGGTGAGCGACCCAAACGTGAGGATATTGTTATCTTCCGTTATCCTCAAAACGAAAAAGTCCATTACGTCAAACGTTGCGTTGCCGTGGGGGGCGATGAGATACTCTACGTCGAAAATCGATTGCTCATTCACTTTCACGAGGGCGATGAGTACATCAAAAGCAACTATCCATCCAACAAAATCCTAAAGCTCAACGATAAACTCTGGGTGGTCAATCCCTATCAAGCCAAATACCCAGGTATCCAATACAAACCCGAGGGGGAAAGCTCAATTTTTGAGATACTCCTCAATTATGTTTTGTACAACAAAGATATTGATATGCACCCTGTTTTTGTCCACGGGCTTGATGCACCTGCTTATAAATTGGAACAAAAACCCGTCAATGCTTTGTACAAAAAAGTCGAAGAGGATCACTTCTATATGATAGGCGATAACCGTGACAACTCCAACGATAGCCGATTTTGGGGATCAGTCCCCTATCGTTTGGTCGTAGGCAAGCCGTGGGCTATTTACTTTAGCGTAGAGCATCGAAGCTACGATGAAGTATTAAAAGGCGAGGGCTTTGGCGGCATAGGAAGAGACCATGCACGATTGGGCGAAGTGTGTGGCAAAATAGAACTTGACTCAAAAGAGTGCGAAGCCTTATGGAACAAAGAACGCTTCTCTATCCGCTGGGGACGCATAGGACGCAATATCGACACCTTGCAGTTTGAGAAGCCGATAGAGTAAATAAGCACAAAGGGGCAAAGAATGAAACTTTTAAATGTCAAAATCTACGGTTTATTTGGAACGTTTAATCACGATATTGATTTAAATCAAGATGAGCGAATTACCATTCTTACTGCTCCCAATGGCTATGGCAAAACAATAGCCCTTAAAATTATTTATAGTCTCTTTAATAATAAGTTTGCATTTTTTATCCAATTGATATTTGATAAAATTGTTTTTAGTTTTGATAATAATAAGAGTTTAGAGATAGTCAAAAAAGAGAAAATAGAGATTACCTTAAAAGAGGGCAATAAAAAAATAGCTTCATCAGTATATCCCTCAAAAGAGATAAGACATACGATACCCTCTCATATAATCGAAGATTTCACACCACCGTTTATACGAAGAGTAGGAGCTGATCGATGGCTTCATGAATTATCAGGTGAACGATTAACAACCCAAGAGATATTAGAGCAGTATAATGATGAATTTCCAGATGAGATATTAGAACGCATTAATGGTAATATTCCCAAGGAGATAAGTAGTTTCTTGAAAGAGATGAGCGTCTATTTTATTCAAGAACAACGCTTGATTTTAAGAAAACCAATCTCTGACCATCGTATGAGAGAAAATGTAGTTATCACCGATACAATAGAAAAATACTCTCAAGAGTTAAGTAAACTGATTAAACAAAAGATTGGTGAATATGCACAAATTACCCAATCGCTCGATAGTAGCTTTCCCAAAAGACTTTTTGGGCAAAATAGTCACTCCTACTCTGTTGATGAACTCAAAGATAAACTCAATAATCTACAAGAAAAACGACAAAAGATATCTGAATATGGGTTGTTGAAACTTGATGATGATACCTCACTCTTTTCAAATGATAGTATTGAAGAGAGCGAAACAAAGGTTTTGTCACTGTATATTGCAGATAATGAGCAAAAACTCTCTGTATTTGATGCACTCATTCAAAAAATAGAACTTTTTAGTGATATTCTCAATGAACGACGCTTTAATTTTAAATCCATTGAAATAGACAAAGAAAAAGGCTTTATCTTCAAAACAAAAAAAGGTGATATTTTAAAACTTACCGACCTCTCATCGGGTGAACAGCATGAGGTTGTTTTGCTTTTTGAGCTTTTGTTTAAAGTCCAAGAGAACTCTTTGGTGCTTCTTGATGAGCCTGAAATATCACTCCATGTTGTATGGCAAAAAGCATTTTTGAGAGATATTGAAGATATTATCAAACTCCAAAAGATGGATATTGTTATTGCAACGCATTCACCTTTTATTATTGATGAGAGGTGGGATTTGACCGTTAATTTGGAGGAGTCTGAGATTGTCCAATAGCCTAAGAGAAACCTCCAATGAGTTGTCATCTAAGTTGGTAGCTATTCGATTAATACTTAAACATCCCTCTAATGAAGAGAAAGTTTTAGTATTATTAGAGGGTGAAACAGATATTAGATTATTCAAAAAGCTCTTTGATTTGAATTGCGTTGAGGTTGAATCACTCAATGGAAATAAGAAAGTCATTCAAGCCCTTCAAAAACTTCAAGAAGAGGGCTATCAACACGTCATTGGTATCAAAGATGCCGATTTTGACCATTTGGAAAATACCCAAACGATAGAAAATTTATTTATGACTGATTATCATGATATAGAAATCTCGATGATAGAATCTGATGCACTAGAAGCACTTATTTGTGAATATGCTCATACTCAATCAAATAACTCGGCGTTTTTTTCAAATCTTAAAGACAACATTTATGATACTGCGATAACTATTGGTTATTTGCGATGGTTTAATCACAAACAAGGCAATAATACTTTATTATTTGAGGGCTTGAATTTCGGTTCTTTTATTCAACAAGGGAGTACAGGAGTGAATTTTAATCAAGAGAGTTTTTTAAAAACACTTTTGGAGCATTCGAGAAATAAAAATGCAAATTTATCCTTAACGTCACAAAGTTTACAAGAGATAATAGAGGATTTACAAAGGTTATCAATGGATAAATTGCAAATATCTTGCGGACACGATGTAACAAAATTGATTGCCAAATATTTATTAAAAAACTTTAATGGAAATGAGATAGAAAAAGCTTTACGAGTTGCTTACTCAATGGAGTATTTTAAAAATTCTCAACTTTACAACTCTTTGTTCAATTGGGGTCTTCAAATGAATAAGAATTTATTTAAACAATAAGGAAAAAAATGAAAAAATTTTACATAGCGACCGACCATGCGGGGTTTGAGGTCAAGGATTTTGTGGTAGAGTATCTGCGAAGCAAAGGGCATGAGATTATCGATTTGGGCCCCCACAGCAGTGAGCGGGTTGATTATCCCGATTTTGCCAAAGCGTGTGCTAATGCCGTTGTGAGCGATAAGGGTAGTTTTGGGATTTTGATTTGCGGTACGGGTATTGGTATCTCGATTGCTGCCAATAAAATCGCAGGTGTGAGAGCGGCTTTGTGTCACGATGCTTATACGGCAGGTATTACACGCAACCACAACGATGCCAATATTTTGTGTTTTGGTAGTCGTGTGGTAGGACTGGGTGTGATAGAGAGTATGCTTGATGCTTTTAGCAACAGTGAGTTTGAGGGGGGTCGCCACAGCGATAGAGTTGCCAAAATCGAAAGTTGCAGCTTCGGGGCGGATTTGTAGATGAAAGAAGCCAGAGTACTAATCGACTGTTCCGATGAGAAGGGATTGGTCTATAAAATCAGTAAAGTTTTTTATGAGATGGGACTCAATATTGACAAAAACCAAGAGTTTGTAGATGAACAGACCAATAAATTTTTTATGCGTACCAAAGTAAGCGGAATATTTGAAGTCGATACGCTTCAAAATGCCATCAAAGCGGTTGTGCCTCTTGAAGCGCATGTGCGTGTGATAGTCCCTGCAAAAAAAAGAATTGTTTTACTCGCTACCAAAGAGTCGCATGCTTTGGGCGATATTTTGATACGCTGGGAGGCGGGAGAGCTTAATGCCCAAATCGAAGCCGTCATTGCCAATCACAAAGATCTCAAAGCCCTAACAAGACGTTTTGATATTCCTTTTATACATGTATCGACGGAGGGTATCGACCGCCACGAGCATGAAAAACGCATGATTGAGGTTTTGGGTGAGTTGTCGTTTGATTATATCGTGTTGGCAAAATACATGCGTATCCTTAGCGATAACTTTGTCAAACGATTTGAGTGGAAAATCATCAATATTCACCACTCCTTCCTTCCTGCTTTTATTGGTGCTAATCCCTACAAACAAGCCTATGAGAGAGGGGTTAAGATTATCGGGGCTACGGCACATTTTGTGACAAGCGATTTGGATGAGGGACCTATTATCTCACAAGATGTTATAGCCGTCAATCACAATTATAGTTGGCAAGATATGCAAAGTGCAGGGCGTGATGTGGAGAAGATTGTCCTCTCCCGTGCGTTGCATTTGGTACTCAACGATAGAGTCTTTATCCATCAAAACCGCACGATTGTCTTTTAGATGTTTAATATTGTACTTGTTGAACCCATGATTCCTCAAAACACGGGGACGATTGGGAGACTCTGTGTCAATTTGGGGGCAACGCTCCATCTTGTGAAGCCATTAGGCTTTGATATTAGTCAAAAAGCGGTGCGTCGGGCAGGTTTGGATTATTGGCACAAGCTTGATTTGGTGGTTTGGGAGAGCTTTGAGGATTTTTTGGAGGCACATCCTATTGATAATAGAAGCCATTTAGCCACAACCAAAACCGATACTCTCTACTTTGATGCCGCATTTTGCAAGGGGGATTATATACTCTTTGGTTCAGAGTCCAAAGGTTTGGATGAAAAAGTACTCCAAAACCACCCCGATAGATGCCTCACCATTCCTATGGGCGGCAAGGGAAGAAGCCTCAATCTAAGCGTATCGGTAGGGATAGTAGCCTATGAAGCGTTGCGTCAAAACTATGAGGGATTTCAAAAAATAACAATAGAGATGAAGGATAAAATATGAGTATCGGAGAGATTTTTTACATGGTAGCGGCTACTTTTTTTGTGATATTGACCTTTGGCTTTATCCGTGCCTACTACCGCAACAAATTCGACCCCCAAGGCAGACGCATCGATATGCTTGATGAAAACGGGGAGTTGAAGGATTCATAAAACTAAGTTTTTTAAAACATCTACTCTCAACACCCGTAGCTTTGGCACTGCCAAACGTCTAGGGCAAATTTGGGGTTTCAAGGACTCTGGTTTTAACCTAAGCATTTTTAAGGGCTTTAAACTTTTATACCCAATTGACTATAATTTGACGTTTGGCAGTGCCAAACCTACGGGAAAACACCCCATGAAGACCAATAAGGAAACCCCCCATGAAACCTCTCAAAAAACTCCTTGATATTGATAGACTCTCGTACGAACAACGGATGGATATTGCTTTGGTTTTGGCTATTATTCCGCATCTTTTTTTGCAAAAGCTTCCGATGTTGCTTTTTTTGTTGATGAGTTTTGTTTTTATTCTCACCCATCGTACCACCGCACGCTACCAACACATCGCTACCGTGCTAGGACTTGCGGCGTTTGGGATAAGCTTTTTTGATAGCTACAACTTCTCTGATTTTAGTCGTATGCTCTTTTTTGTTTCGGTGGTCAATGGATTGCTACTCTATGCCATTACACTGCAACGTCTCAAAGGGGAGTATAACAGCTATCTCAAAATCTCCCCCGCTTTGCTTATGATGTTGGTCTTTTTTTACTACACCACTATTACGATGCTTGTCTATACTATCTTTGTGCTTTTTGTTTTTGTACTTTTGGCTATTTGGGAGAAGATGGAGGCGAAACTCTCCACGCTTATCCGCACTACTACGATGCTTTTTATGCTCTCACTTCCTGCTGTGATTGTGCTTTTTATCGTCTTTCCTCGTATCTCGTTTAAAAAAGCGGAGTTTGGTTTTAAGGGTGAATTGGAGATGCGAACAGGGCATGATGGCAAGATGCATCTTGACTCCAACGCCTTGCTTGTGCCATCTGAAAGAGTCGTGATGGAGGTAATGTTCCCCAAAGATAAAATTCCAGCCGATAATCAACTCTACTTTAGAGGAAGTGCTTTGTATATTGACCAAGGTACGCTCTGGTTGCCTTTGAATATGCAACACACCAAAGCCCCCCAAGTTGCCTACTCCCGCCCTAGTGTCGTCCAATACAAAATACTGCTTCATCCGCACAATCAATATTGGCTCTATACCCTCGATGCACCCCTGCTACTCCCCGATAGAAGCAAATTAAATTATGACTTTATCGCCATCAACGACAAAAAAATCGAAGAGATACACCGCTACGAAGCGACATCAGCACTGAGTTATCAATTTAATTTCGACATGGGCTATCCCAAAGAGGCGTTGTGGGTCAATCGCACCCAAAATCCTCAAATGAACAAAGAGATGAAGCGACTCAAAGCCCAAAAGGTGAGCGATGAAGCCAAAGCAAACGCCATTATGGAGCTATTTGCCTCTCAAAATCTTGCCTACACCTTGCGTCCCAAGCCTCTTGATCTCAATCGCTCCATCGATTCGTTTGTGTTTGAACAAAAAGAGGGCTATTGTGTCCACTTTGCCTCGGCGTTTGCCAAGAGTGCAAGAATGGCGGGAATTCCCTCTCGTATCGTCACAGGATTTAAAGCCTCTCGCAAAAATATGGTTGAAAGCTACCTAATTGTCAAAGAGAAAGATGCACACGCATGGGTAGAGCTTTATCTCCAAGGCAAAGGGTGGGTACGTTTTGAGCCTACCGCAAC
This sequence comes from Sulfurovum sp., assembly GCA_020721815.1. Lineage (GTDB taxonomy): Bacteria > Campylobacterota > Campylobacteria > Campylobacterales > Sulfurovaceae > FS08-3. The sequence goes on from DYMA01000016.1 coordinate 17,744, forward strand.
AGCAGCACGCATACTCGATACGGTCGATAATCTTGAGGGTTCAATGAGTCAAAACTCAATTTTTAAAGAGATTAATATGCAGTTTATGTATATCAAATATCTTATAAATAACTGGATACTCGATTACAACCGCTCCAAACAGCGACAAATTTGGCAAGAGATACTCCAAAATACCGTTTTTTTAATCAAAATTCTAGCCTCTATTGCTCTTATTTCACTGCTTAGTATTGCACTCTTTTTGATGCTCCAACGTCAAAAATGCGCAGATAGAGCCTTGTGTGCCATCAAGCCTTTGCTCCATAGACTCGAAAAACTCGGCTACTCCAAAGCCTCCCATGAGACGATGCAAAGTTTTTTGGAGCGTGTCGATGCAGATATCCAAACACAAAGCCTTAAGGAGGTTTCAAGGCTCTATCACAGTATCAAATACTCCAACCATCAAGAGCCGTTGGAGCTTTTTCAAAAGCAAATCAATGCGACTCTTGTGCAACTCAAAAGCTCATCACAACCAACGCAATAACGCTGTTGTGACAAAATAAGCAACGGCAGCAGCTACAATTGAGCCTAGCGTATTGGCAATGACATTAAAAAGAGCGTAAAGAAATTTAGAATTTTCCATAAGCATCACGCTCTCTATGGCAAACGTCGAAAAAGTCGTAAAAGCCCCCAAAAATCCCGTAGCCACAAAGAGTTTGATATAGGGCGATAGATTGGTGTGGTTGAAATAGGCAAATAAAATCCCCACACAAAAACTCCCAATAAGATTGACATAGAGCGTCCCCAAGGGGAATGTGGCATCGGGCAAGTAGCGATGGGTAGTCTCTAGGACAATGAGCCGCCCCAAAGCTCCCAAAGCCCCACCACTAACGACAGCGATGATGGTGGGTATATTCATAATCTATCTCTCTTTGCATATCGATTTTGGCATTCTCATACCACTGCTCATCGCTACTGGCTACATCAATCGTGGGAAGATATTTAAAATGCACAGTAGAGGAGTTTGCCTCTTTGTTGTGTTCATTCAAAAGCTTTTTGCTACCCGTAATGACAATGGGTTGAACTCTAAGCTTAAGAGACTCCGCTAGGAGTTTGGCACCTGCTTTGAAAGGCAAAAGGTGTTGCTTGTTGCTTCTTGTCCCCTCTGGGAAGATAGCAATAGGGCGTTTTTGATGATAGAGCCTCTGCTTGACATCTTTTAACAACTTCAAAAGTCCACGTTTGTCGTTTCGATTGATGGAGATCATGTCGCTGTATTTGAGTACATTACCAAACCACGGTGCATCAAAAAGCTCTTTTTTGGCAACCCAACTCATATCAATATTGTGAGTCGCCTCAAGAGCAATAATATCGACAATGCCTTGATGATTCATGATATAAATTTGAGCATCACGGTCAATTTGCCCCTCTTTGACTACTTTGCCACCCAACAAATAGAGCATAAGAACGTTGAGTTTGTGGCGAATAAGAGAGCGATAATTTTGAAAAAGCATGATAAGAGGTATCATCAAGACGGCTGTTACAAAAGATATTATAAAAGCTCCATAGTAAAATCTAATTTTTACAAATATCTTCTTCATCAATCCAGCCCACACGATCTTGTTTATATTCTATTTTTACATACTTGTCTTTTGTAGCAAGTTGGGTAACTTTATCCATTTTGTGATCGATGACATAGCTTATGCGACTTTTTTGGGTTGGGAGAATATGTACTTTTGTACCCTCATTGATACATATCTTTTTGAGAGGGGCATAGAAACGAATCAAGACGATGGCTAAGAGTGCTATGACAATGAGATAGAGAAAATCTCGTTTCCATAAAAACATCAAAGCAAAAAAGATAATAAATCCTGCTATGGTCATCTTTTTGATCTCTTCAAAGCTATCGTTTTTGGGATTGGGTTCAAGTTGCGTTGTGAGTTTGGTCTCAATAACCTTGATGGGTACAGTGATGGGTACAAACTGCTCTTTAATGGTATTGTAATAGGTAAAGTTTAATTCATTGAGATTGGAAGGTACGACTACAAAATACTCGGCTTTTACTTTTGAATTTTCACGTTTGATGTTTTCTATTCCTTGTTGTTGGTATTTTTTGATTTTGATATTTTCAATATTGGCCTCAAAGGCTTCAAAGGCAACAGTAATAAGGTTTTGCGTCTCATCAAAAGTGGAGGCTTGATAGGTAGTGACTTTGATATCAGCAGCAATGACACCCATAAAATCTTTGGGTGGTTGAAGCTTGGAGACGGTGAAAAAATTTTCATCCAAAATAATATCAGCCTCTTTGGATTTGATAAAAAGCAACGGAAGCTTAAACTCCTCTTCGTCGTTGTTTTTGAAATAGAAAGTATAGAAGCAATCTTGATTGTTTTGAACAATAAGCGGCTCTTCAAAAAGCGGTTGGTTGCTGGAATCTCTATCAAATTTAAAATAGAGTTCTTTGCTCTTCTCTCCAATACCCATAGCCAAAATCGTCACAGGAAATATTTGGTTGCTGTATATTTTTTTGGGCAAATAGCTGTAGCGATACTCAATTTGAGCTACCAAAGCAGTAGAAAAAACGATGAATGCAGCTATAAAAAAGATTACTCTTTTGACCATTAATTCATAAATCCTTCAAGCATCTTTTTGCCGTCCATAGAACCCAAAATATCTTCAATAGCACGTTCAGGGTGCGGCATTAGACCAAAAACATTTTTATTTTTGTTGCACACTCCTGCTATAGCATTGAGTGAACCGTTTATTGCCAAAGGCTCTCCATTGCTATCGCAGTAGCGTAAAAGCACCTGCCCGTTAGATTCTATCTCTTTTAAGCCTTCGGAGTCGATGTAGTAGTTACCATCGGCATGCGCAATGGGGATAGTGAGTATCTCTTGGGTATTGCATTGAGATAGAAATCGATTGTCGTTATTAATCACTTTGATGGTTTGGAATTTGGAGATAAAGTGCAAATTGTTGTTACGCTTCAATGCCCCTGGCAAAAGTCCAATCTCGGTTAAAATTTGAAAACCATTGCAGATTCCTAGCACAAAATTGCCCTCATTGGCATACTCCACAACAGCTTTCATAATAGGCGAAAATCGTGCAATAGCACCAGAACGCAGATAATCTCCATAAGAAAAACCTCCTGCTAATACGACCAAATCAATACCCTCTGGAAGTTTTTGCTCATTGTGCCAAACAATCTCTACATCAGCACCCAATTGTGCAAAAGCATAATGGGTATCCAATTCGCAATTGGTTCCTGGGAAACGTAATACGGCTACTCTCATTTCTAAAACTCTATCGTATAATCTTCGATAACCGTATTGGCCAGTAGCGTTTCACACATCTTTTCGACTTCAATTTTGGCACTTGCCTCATCGGTGGAATTAAGCTCTAGCACCATCTGTTTGCCTACTCGTACACCCTTAACAAGCTCTCCAAATCCCAAAGAGTCAAGTGCATGCGCAATGGCTTTGCCTTGAGGGTCTAATACTCCCTCTTTTAGATAGACATTTACGATGGCTCTCATTATTTCTCCTCATTTAAAATTCTGTTTAATACATTTTCATAAGCGACTTTAAGTCCGCCTTTGCCTTTTCTAAATCGGTCTTTATCCATTGATTCGCCCGATTCTACATCCCAAAAACGACAATTATCGGGAGATATTTCATCGATTAGAATAATATTTCCCTCTCTATCTCTTCCAAATTCGAGTTTAAAATCAACCAGCTTAAGACCTTTTGTGAAAAAGTAGGGTTTGAGTATGTCGTTGATTTGTCGTGCCATGCGGCGTAATTTGTCAAGCTCATCTTGATACTCTACCAAGCCCAAAATTAAAGCGTGTTGGTCGTTGAGTTTGGGGTCGCCCAAAGCATCATTTTTGTAGTCAAACTCCACCAACGTAAAAGGGAGTATCGTGCCATCTTCTATCCCCAAATTGCGACTCAAGCTTCCTGTAGCAATATTGCGAACAATCACTTCAATCAATATCACATCACACGCTTTGTGCAACATATGATTGTCATCTATCATCTCGACAAAGTGTGTAGGAATTTTGTGGAGATCAAGCAACTTAAAAAGCTCTGTTGAGATTTTGTTGTTCAATGCCCCTTTTCCTGCCTCTGAAGATTTCATCTCTCCATTAAAAGCGGTGAGGTCATCTTTAAATTCTGAAATAAGAAAATTAGTATCTTGCGTAGCCCAAATTTTTTTGGCTTTTCCTTCATACAGAAGCTCTGTTTTTGTCACTGTTTTAACTCCTCTTTGTTTAATGTAATTAAGGCTTTGAGAATATCAATAGCACTTTTGAGCTGAGCATCTTGATAGACAATCTCTTTGCTAATAAAGGTTGTATTGTTCTCTTGCGACGCATTGTTCTCTTTGTCGCTCTTTTTGGTCTCTACTTTGAGAAGTTCACTCTCGAGATGCTTTTTGAGATCCTTCTCTTTGATTTCAAAGCTATCTTTGTCGCCTTTGAGTATCTCTCCAAAAGCAACCTCCACATCGGGCGTAACCCCTACGGCTTGTATGCTTCGGTCACTTGGCAAAAAGTATTTGGCCGTTGTGAGCTTAACCGCCTCGGTTTGCGAAATGGGACGGATTTGTTGAACGCTTCCTTTGCCAAAGGTTAGCTCTCCTACGAGTACGGCACGTTTATGGTCTTGCAAAGCTCCGCTTACAATCTCACTCGCACTCGCACTTCCACCATTGATAAGCACTACCAAAGGAAGCTTGGTGAGGGTATTGAGTTTGCTGGCTCGGTACTCCTCTTTGGGTTGGGCTTTGCCTTTTTGACTCACAATAACACCCTCATCGACGAAGATATCGACAAGTCCTACGGCTTGATCCAACAAACCGCCTGAGTTGTTTCGCAAATCCAAAATAATTCCCTTTTTGGTAGGATTCTCTTTGATAGCTTTGGTGACATCTTTGACGACTTTTGAATCAAAGGTAGCGACACGAATATAAAGCACATCCTCATGAGAGTCAATTTTTTTGACATAAACGGAGTCGAGTTTGATAATGTCTCGTACAATCTTAAAAACAAGTGGCTTAGACTCTCCCTCTCGTGCAATAGTGAGTTCGATAGAGGTTTTGGGTTTACCACGCATGATAGAGACAGCCTCATCAAGCTCCATCTCCAGTGCATTTTTATCGCCAATTTTGACAATTACATCCCCTGCTTTGATACCTACATGGTAGGCGGGGGTGTTGTCGAGGGGGCTAATGACTGTAAGCACTCCATTTTTTTTGCCAATACTAATACCCAATCCTCCAAACTCCCCTTTGGTTTGGATATTCATCTGCTCTAAGGCATTTTTATCAAGAAAGTTTGAGTGAGGGTCGAGATTTTGAAGCATTCCGTTGAGTGCTTTGTCAATCAAATCGGTGGTATTGACCTCATCGACATACTCTGCTTCTATGAAGTTCATAACCCGTGTAAACTTGACGTAGGATTCAAGTTTGGAGAGTTCTTGCTTCTCTTGAGCAGTGCTTTTGGCATCGAGTTTGGCAGTGAATGCAATGGAGGCTAATGTAATGGAGGCGATAAATCCAACCAAAACAATTTTTTTATGTTTTTTTACCATAATATATTTAATTTCCTAGTAGTTTTTTAAAATGGAATATTTTATCCAAAAATTTGTTAATCCTAGCTCAGTTATTTAAAAAGCACTCGTTCAAGTGTTCTCTTTTCGATTTTGTAGCCAAACATAGCGCTCATGGGGTAGCTTTTGCCGTTGTAGTGGAGCGATACTTGATAGGGAGATTCACCCTCTGGATAGACCACAACATCAATATTTTTCAATCCTAGCGTCTTGTTGCGAGACGTTGAAACGACAGGATTGACATGGGTGGTTTTGGCAATAGGCATAAGTTCACCCTCTTGGCACAACAACACCAACATCACGCATCCTCTCTTGCCGCAATAGCGACTTTTGCGATTCATAAGGGCTATGGCATCTTGGCACTCATCGTCGTTGAGATCAACAGCACTGGAGAGGAAGTGTTCTCGTTTGAGTTGCGGGTCATACTTTTGAAGTGCGGATAAAACTCCATCGTGACCCACGCTTGGTTGATGCACACAACCGCTCAAAAAGATAATAAAAAACAGAGTGATAATAACTTTTAGGGATAGTTTCATACGAATAGACCTCTTTGTAGATAATGTAACGGGGATTATACATTATGATTTTATAAAGTGGGGTTAAAAATTAAAGGTTTCAAACGAATCTTCCCAAATTAAAGATAGCTTAAAGCACTTAAAGCCCCCAGTG
>DYMA01000017.1 GCA_020721815.1 Sulfurovum sp.
AGAAACCTATCAGCGAAGAGGTTTTGAAGATGTTTTGTGTGATATACTCTACCATATCATCCCCCAATGCTCGTTTGTTGAGTTGGGCTAGGGTAGGGATATAGTTCTCTCTTGTGATGCTCTTTGCCATGGCGTTGGTGAAATTGAACGCCACACCCCCTCCGCTGTAGGTAGCTTGGGTAAATCTGTGCAACGCTTTAAATCCTACCTGAGCAAAAATCTCCCTTTGACTCTTGTGGACGATAGTAATAACGCTACGTTCCTCGTCGTAGAGATTGTTGAAGAGTATCTTAAGGAGTCGCTCTTTGATGGGGTTGCTTGTATCGGGTTTGCAGTAAAAACCATTGAGCAAATAGAGATTTTCCATCTCATAAAGCACCGCAAAGGCAATGAGCATCTCACCCTCATACGCCCCAAAGATAAGCGAACCGTGGTCAAAGCAATTGAGTGCCACCCCTTTGTCTATAGCAACTTCAAGACTCAATCTCTCCAAATCCTCCCGAAAGCTGTTTTTGCGAATCCAACCTACGAACATAGATACAACGCTTTGAGTTCATCTTCGCTCATAACGGCTTTGCGGTGGGTGACGATGGAGCGAACTTTGGGTAGGAGTTGATTGACTTTGGCGATATTAATATCAACTCCGCTCTTTTGGAGATAGTAGAGCAAGGTAGAGGTGCCTGAGTGTTTGCCAATGGGAAAATAGCGATGCCCACCCACTTCGCTAGGGTCAAAGGCTTCGTAGGCGTTTTTGCTTTTGATCATACCATTGACATGGATACCCGATTCGTGCGAAAATATATCCTCTCCTACAATCGGAAAACTGCGAGGAATTTCACGATTGGCAGTGCGTGAGACGACATCAATGACTCTTTTGAGCTTGGATGCATCGACTTTTCTATCCTCACCAAACTGATGCACGAGACTCATTAGGACTTGTTCAAACGAGGCGTTTCCAGCCCGTTCCCCTAGACCTATGACGGTGGTATTGAGAGACTTCGCCCCCGCTTCAATCCCCGCAATAGAGTTTGCTGTAGCCATACCAAAATCGTTGTGGGTGTGCATCTCGATATCAAGCAAATTAAGCGAACTAAGATGGGAGATGTTGCGATAGGTTTGATAGGGTGTCAAGATACCTATTGTATCGCAATAGCGAAAACGATTAGCCCCAAGTGCCACTCCTAAACGCATCACCTCTTCAATGAAGCCCAAATCGCCCCTTGAAGCATCTTCGCCGCCAATACAGACAAAGAGTCCCTCTCTTTTGGCAGTGGTAATGACGCTTTCAAGATTTCTCAAAATCCTCTCTTTGTCACCGCCAAATTTGACATCAATCAAAATATCCGAAAGCGGAATAGAGAGATCGACGGCGTTTACACCGCATTGGAGTGATTGTTCCAAATCGCTCATCGTCGCACGATTCCAACTCATCAGAGGAATGGGAAGATGGAGAGCTACTATTTGTTTGATATCTTCACGCTCACTCTTGCCCATAGCAGGAATACCAATCTCAAGTTCATCCGCACCTGCTTCATACAACGCTAGGGCAATATCAAGTTTCTCTTGTGTGTTAAACGCTACAAAGGGAGCTTGTTCGCCATCACGCAAAGTAGTATCATTGATAAGTGCCATAGTAGCTCCTTATGGAATAGTTGAGGATATTTATGCAAGAACTATTCCTTGTGGAGTACAATGCCCTGCTGAATCGTGCGTGATGAGTGAAAGTTAAACAGAGGATTAATGAGTAGATGTTATAATGGTATAAAATTTTAGGAGATAAGTATGCGAAATACTCTGGGTATCTTTTTTGTGTTTAGCACATTGGCAATGGCTTCATTTATACCGCAGTTTGGTGGAGATGGCAAGGGAGTCAAGGATGAGAGTTTTGTAAGAGACAACAATAAAAGCATCGTAACCGATACCACCTACAAAAAGAGTTACTCTGATAGCAAAAATACCAACCAATATACCTTTGAAGAGGCAATCGCCTATTGTGCAAAGCTTGAATTGGCAGGGTATAGTGACTGGAGGCTTCCCAATAAAGATGAACTCAAAAGGCTTTTTGATTTTCATCATAAACCTGTACGCATCAAAACAACCTTTGTCAATACGGCTCAAGGACGCTATTGGTCATCTACGGAGGCAAATTACAACAAAGCTTACTATATCAGCTTTGATTTGGGGCGTTACAGTCGTACCAAAAAGAGTGAAAAGTATTATGTGATGTGCGTAAGAGATAGCAAATAGTATAAGGTGTGAAGCAACTGCCCCCTCTCGTTCCACCTCTCCCGAGGTGGAATGCATATGAAGTTGAAAGTCCAATAGAAACATTTTTGATTAGTTGGTACTTAAATCAAGATTGTTGATGATATAGAGGGTATTGCCATCGATTTTTGTTTGGGCTTCGTCGAGGTATTTTTGCTCCAATACATTATCCGTTGCCCATGTTGCAAAGTCATCGTCATTTAGCACACCCAGTGTGGTGTTGTTAAATACAATCAATCCCTCCATTTTGTCGTGGGGGTATTGGACTTTTTCGACCATATCGACAACCAATGATTTTTCAACAGGATGGATTCCTTTGGCACTAAGCATATCCCAGCTGTAGTTGTTATCGGCTACGACTTGTTCAAGTGTCTTGCTATCAATCGTAAGACCCAAAGAGGCATCTTGTGCCATTCCCTCGCTTAGGTTTACGCTTTCAAGCTCACTGCCCGTTGAGAGTTTGATTTTATAGACCTGTTTTTGCGCTGTTGGGGTTGCGTTGTAAAATGCACCGTCACGCTCAATCACCAAAAAGGTATCGCTATCAAGGGCTACGATTTCGGAGTTGGAGTTGGAGTTTTTCTCTTGTTTGTAGAGGTATTGTTTGTTGCTGCAGTTTTCGAGATTGACTGTGACAATTCTTGTAAGATTGCTTCGTACGGCTTTGCTAGGGTTGTCAAGCGTAGATTGCATGATACCAACGAGCGTTTTTTCATCGGGAGTAATGGCTAAGCCCTCCATTCCTCGGTTTGCCCATCTTTTGCCAAATTCCGCAGGAAGTTTGCACACATTACGAGCATCATCAAAGGCGTTGATTCTTCCAATCTCTTTGCCGTTAGCATCAAAGTGTACCATGTGAGGGCCATACTCATCGCTTACCCAAAAGGTTCCATCTTTGAGTGCTACTAGCCCTTCGCTGTCCAAACCGTAATCGTCGAGTTTGAGAGGATTGTAGGTTGGGCTGCTTTCGTTGTCATCATAAGCTTTGGTCATATCGAGTCGAATAATGTTGCCGTTTTTGTCGTAAGGAAGCTCTCCTGTGCCACCCAATCCTTTACGATTGGGAAGACCTGAAATGACCTTGCCCTCTCTATCTTTGAATACAATCTCTTGAATTTTTTTGATAGAACCGTCGGCTTGAATCTCAAATAGACCAATTTTAGGGGTATAATCGGGTGTTGGAAACATTTTGCCTTTGCCCTCATTGCCTGCATAATCGGCGTTGGGTCCTCTATCGGTAAGCACATAAAATTGATTGATATTAGTAGGGTGTGCAGTTGCAGCAGAACCAAATCCACCGTTTCGTATCTCCATAGTAGAACCAGGCTTAGCACCATCTTCAATCGTGGCATCCAATGCACTATAAGGCAACGTCACGCCTCTACTTGCAACTTTGTCCGCATAGCTTATGATGCTTTGAACGGTGTCGCTATCGCTTCCGCAACTTGCAAGAATAGCTCCTGCTACCCATGTTGATAAGATTACTCTCTTTTGCATACAAATATCCTTCAATTAAAATAAGTCGTCATTCTATGCCAATTCAATTACATTTGAATGACGTACAAAAATAGAAATTAAGAGATTTTTTATAAAGTTTTGATATAAAAGGATACGAACACCTCACTCTATGACCTATTTAATTTATCGTTCGTACTGAGCTTGTCGAAGTACATCAAATCCAAGACCCTTCGACCCTTCGACTCTTCGACTCTTCGACAAGCTCAGAGCGAACGGATACGATATTTTTTGCTTTGTCGTGGAGTAAGTGCGAACACAAAACCACTTTGCACTCGTTTGATAGACTAAGAGAGCCTATCCCTAAAGGCTTCGTAGCCAAATTTTTTGACGCATTGCAACGTACCGTCTTCTTCTAGGATATTGATAGAGGGGAGTTGTACGCCGTTGAAGGTTGTGGCTTTGACGATGGTGTAGTGGGCTTGGTCTTCAAAGATGAGCTTATCGCCCACTTGCAAAGGGGTATCAAAGCTGTAATCCCCCATCACATCTCCCGCTAGACAACTGTTGCCTGTGATTCTATAGGTATAGGCCTTCTCTCCTGCACTCCCACTCCCTCGAATCATGGCACGATAGGGCATGAGGATGGTATCGGGCATGTGGGCTTCGGCACAAATGTCCAAAATGGCTAGTTCCATACCGTTATGAACAATATCCACAACGGTTGCTACCAATACGCCTATCTCCCAACCTACCGCCTCTCCAGGTTCGAGATAGATTTCCTCGATAGCGTATTTGGCCTTGAAGGTATTAATAAGCTCAATAAGCCCCTCTATATCGTAATCTTTTCGAGTGATATGGTGTCCGCCACCAAAATTGATCCATTTCATTTGGGGAATATACTTGCCAAATTTGGCCTCAAAATGCTCCAAAACCTCGGCTAAGGCACTGCTATCTTGCTCACAAAGCGCGTGAAAGTGCAACCCCTCACAAAGTTCCAAAATGGTTTCATCAAAGTTGCTTACCGTAACGCCCAATCTTGAATAGAGACCGCAAGGGTTGTATTGCTCAGCAGGAGAGCTGGAAAACTCAGGATTGATGCGTAGTCCCAACGAAATGGAGGGGTTAATCGCTTTTGCTTTGGGGGCAAACTTTTGAAATTGAGCAATCGAATTAAAGACTAGATGGTGCGATATTTGGGCAATCGCTTCAATATCCTCTTCTTTAAAGGCAGGTGAATAGGTGTGTACCTCTTTGCCAAACTCCTCATGAGCCAAAATAGCCTCATGGAGTCCACTAGCGCAACATCCATCAAGATAGCGCGATACTGTACCAAAGGTGGAGAATACGGCATAACCTTTTAGTGCCAAAAGAATTTTTGCTCCACTTTGCTCTTTGATAGAGTCCATTATTTCCAAATTATCTCTAAGTCGTCTCTCTTCGATAATCCAAGCGGGTGTAGTGATTGTGTCGATAACTGTATTAATGTGCGAATTTTTCATGAAGCGTATTATATTATTCCTATTACTAATTTTTGATTAAATTTAATTTTGCTATACTTAGCATACTACTAAAAAATATCCAATGCTAACCGTATTAGATTAGGATAAAAATCAATCAAAAGAGAGTATATTATGGCAGATAATAGAAGCAAAAAAAAATGAATCTACATTTAATGAACGTGAAATTGATATTGCTACCAAGATGCAAAAAGAGTTGGCTCCCACAGTCGATGTACTCTCGTATATGCTTGATAAAACGCAAACAAAGTTTACCATTATCATCATCAAAGCCGAGTACGACGAACTCTATCAATATATTTTAAATACCAAACGTGACAGTGATATTCTCAAAATTATCGATGAAAAATACAAACTTTTTGGTATCATTTGCCAAGACACCACGGTAGATGGAGGGTATATGTTTGCCAATCGAATGGTGAGTGCTCTCACGCAAGATAAGGATGTCAAAGATGTGACATGTGTCGCACTTGAAGTACGTACAACACGCTACGATGTGAGAGATATGATTTACAAAGCCTTTCAACTCTACATTACCGCACGTCGCCACAGCTCTTTGGGTGAAATTAAGTATCATTCATTATAAATTTATCAATACTTGTGAACTTCTAATACCTTCTTAAGTCTTCTTTAGATAAAATCACGTTTCGATATTATGGAAATTTAACCCAAGCTAAAGGATACAACGATGAAAAGAACGTTTCAACCGCACAATACACCACGCAAAAGAACACACGGTTTTAGAACCCGTATGAAGAGCAAAAATGGTAGAAAAGTCATTTCAGCTCGAAGAGCTAAAGGCAGAAAAAGATTAGCCGTTTAAAACACTTTACTACTCTCAAAAGCAGTAAAGAGTTTGACAGAGTCTATAAAAAAGCTACAAAAGTGCGGCATACTCCGCTTTTTGTGCTTTTTTATAAAAAGAGTGACGATTTACAAAAGATAGGGATAGTAGCCAGTAAAAAAATTGGCAACGCTATAAAACGAAACAGAGCAAAAAGATTGCTAAGAGCTGTATTTATAAAAAATATTGACATGTTAAAGTTTGGTGAGTTTGTATTGGTGGCGAAAGCCCCACTATTGGAGACAGACTTTACACAACTCGAAGAGTCGTATCTTTATGCTCTTGAACGTTCTTATATAAGAACATAGTAACTTTTTATCTTTTCTTTCCATCTTTTGAAATTGCAAGATACTATTTAAAAAGGCATACCATTGGATAAGACAGATTTAAATAAGAGATTAATGCTTGCATTTTTTCTATCCTTTATTGTATTTGTAGGACTAGAGTACTATATACAACAAAACAAACCTCAAGAGACAACCCCCAAACAAAACACAACTAGCGTCAAAGAGACTCCGCTCAATACTACACCTCAAACACCAACCAAAGTAGAGAACACTCCCGCACCCGCCAAAGCCAACAGTGCTCCTGTAGTGGCAACCGCACCCATTATCTCAACCATTACTTCAAAAGAGTTTATTATTGAAATCGACCATTTGGGGCGTATTGGGCAATTTACCCTTTTGGATGATAAATACAACACCAAAAAGAATGAGAAGCTCAAAATCTTTGACAACACCAAAGTCAAACCCCTTGAAGTGCGTTTTTCAGATGCCACGCTCAACCAAGAGGCATTTAAAACAAGCTACACCGCTTCTATCAAAGAGGCTCATTTGGATGAGAACGGAAAAGTTGAAGTGGTTTTAACCCAACAACTCTCTACTACAACCCTCACCAAAACGATTGTATTTAGCTCCAATGGCGGATATACTTTGGATATCAAGCTCTCCACTCCTGCCGATTACTTTATCACCACAGGGTATCGTCCTACTGCCGATGATACAGAGTTTATGATTGTCAAGGGGGCTTTGATTCGTGATGGGGATAAGATTATCTCAACCATTGAAGATGGCGAGAGTGAGGGCGATGAGAAGTTTAAAAACGCTTCACTCGTATCGGCATTCGATAGATATTACACCTCAATGCTTTACAACCTTGACAAAGGAATGCACATCTCTATCTTAAAAATAGAAGATGACAATCCGCTTATCTTTGTACAAGGAGAGTCTGAGCTTCGTTTGGGTGGCTTTATTGGTCCAAAAGATTTCAAGGTTCTTAATGACATCAATCCACAACTCACCGATGCGATTGAGTACGGATGGTTTACTTTTCTAGCTAAGCCCTTTTTTGCTATTACGCTGTGGATTTACAACTATGTGGGCAACTGGGGATGGGCGATTGTACTCTTTACGCTCTTGATTAAATTGGTACTTTTCCCACTCTCCTACAAAGGGATGATGTCGATGCAAAAGCTCAAAGACCTCGCTCCCAAAATGAAAGAGATCAAAGATCGCTACGGCAAAGACCCCATGAAGATGAACCAACACATGATGGAGCTTTATCGTAAGCACGATGCCAACCCAATGGGTGGATGTTTGCCAATGCTGTTGCAAATCCCCGTCTTTTTTGCCCTCTATCGAGTACTGCTCAATGCTGTGGAGCTACAAGGGGCTGAGTGGATACTCTGGATAGAAGACCTCTCCAAGCTTGATCCCTACTTCATTTTGCCTATCTTGATGGGGGCTTCGATGTATTTGCAACAAAAGCTCACTCCCACAACCATTACTGATCCGTTACAACAAAAGATTTTTATGTATCTACCGCTTATATTGACTATCTTTTTTGTAACTTTCCCCGCTGGTTTGGTACTCTATTGGTTTACCAACAATTTGCTCTCAATCGCACAACAATATTTTATCAATATTCAATACGAAAAACACAAAGCGGTCGAGATTGCTACACACAAAAAACACAAGGACAAGTAAACAATGAAGAAAATTGTAGCTCGTACGCTTGAAGATGCCTATATGAAAGCAGCTTTTGAGCTTGAGTGTTCGGTTACTGAATTAAAGTATGAGATTATTCAACACCCAAGCAACGGTATCTTTGGCTTTATGCGAAAAGATGCCATTATCGTAGCGGAGTGTACCAAGCGAGAGATTAGACCCCAAACAATCTCCGAAGAGGTCAAAAAGACGGTTTCTAAACCAAACCCAAGCATTATCAAACAACCCAAAGAGGTTTTCTCAAGCCCAAACATTATCAAACAACCCAAAGAGACCCCTAAGGCAATAGAAAAACAGACCCACTCTATCAATCAAGAGTTGATTCGCAACGACAACAGTGTCCTTGATAACTTCTTCGATGATAAGATGCCCAAAGGCATTATCAATGAGTTTGAGATTAGCGATGAAGAGGATGATATTACCGTCCAAGAGCTTGAAGTAAGCATCCAAAAAGAGCTTGAACGTCTCTTTGCTTTTAGTTGCTACGATATTGATACCATTGAGGTCACTATTGACAACTCAACGGCTGAAATCTATCTTGATGGAATGGACGCTGCATTGATTATCGGCAAAGAGGGACACCGCTACAACGCACTCTCTTATATGCTCTTCAATTGGCTTCAAGCCAAATACAACCTCTATGTCAAGCTAGAGATTGCCCAGTTTCTCTCCTCTCAAAAAGAGATGATCAAAAACTACATCGCTCCCGTCATTGAACACATCCATCAAAACGGCAGAGGCAAAACCAAACCCCTTGATGGCATTTTGGTACAACTTGCCCTAGAAGAGCTTAGAGCTGAATTTAAAAACAAATACGTCGCCGTCAAAACCACGCGTGATGGACAAAAATACATCGTCATCAATGATTTTGCCTCAAAGCACTGATACAATTGTTGCTATCGCCACCGCTAGTGGGGTAGCTTCGATCTCTATTGTTCGTCTTAGCGGCACTCAAGCTCTCTCTATTGCCTTACGCATTGCCCAAAAAGAGCATTTTACTCCTCGTTACGCCACGCTTAGCTCCATCTACACCCAAATCCATGACCTTATTGATCAAGCCATCGTTATCTATTTTCAAGCCCCTTTGAGCTTTACAGGTGAAGATATTGTGGAGTTTCAGTGCCACGGGGGTTTGGTGATTGCTACTGAGATTGTGCAAACGGCTCTGCATTACGGTGCGAGATTAGCCCAAGCAGGAGAGTTTAGCAAACGGGCTTTTTTAAACGGTAAGATGGATCTTACCAAAGCCGAAGCGATTGCCAAACTTATAGAGACCAAAAGCCTCGATGGAGCTAAAATTTTGGCCAAGCAACTC
The DNA here is from genome assembly GCA_020721815.1 of Sulfurovum sp. Taxonomy (GTDB): domain Bacteria; phylum Campylobacterota; class Campylobacteria; order Campylobacterales; family Sulfurovaceae; genus FS08-3. The sequence goes on from DYMA01000017.1 coordinate 9,406, forward strand.
AAAGGGGATTTGAAAAACTTCATCGATGAGTCACGGGCTATGCTTTTGGGGGCTATTGCCTATTCTGAGGTGATGATTGATTATGGCAATGAGGATATTCCTAGCGACATCATTGAGAATCTACACACCAAACTCAATGCTTTGAGCGATAAAATAGAGACTATTTTGGAAGCCTCGCACCGTCGAAAAGGCTTAATAGAGGGCTTTAAGGTGGCTATTATTGGCAAACCCAATGTAGGCAAAAGCTCTTTGCTTAATGCTCTACTAAGCTACGAAAGAGCCATAGTAAGCGATATTGCAGGTACGACACGAGACACCATTGAGGAGTCTATCACAATCGGTACGCACATTGTCCGCCTTGTCGATACGGCAGGGATTAGAGAGGCTCGTGATAGCATTGAGAAGATTGGAATTGGTCGCTCCATAGGTTCGCTTCAAGAAGCCGATATTGTGATTGCTCTCTTTGATGGTTCGCAAAAGCTCGACGATGAAGATGAAAAAATCATTGCGTTGCTTGAAAGACTCGAAGATACGCATCTTATTGTAGCTATCAACAAATGCGATTTACCCCAACGCCTAGAGATTCAAAAGCTTCACGCCTTTTTGCCTCTGCTTGTGAGTGCCAAGGGTGATTTTGGCTCTTTGAATGCAAAACTGCTAGAGATTTTGGATACAATTGGAAGCGATGAAGAGCTTATGCTTATCTCCGCACGTCAAATCAACGCCGTGACACAAGCCAAAATCGAAATAGACAACGCCCAAGAACCGCTCCAAAATGAGGCTTTGGAGTTTTTTTCCTACCATCTCCAAAACGCCGTTACGCATATTAGCTCCATCTCGCATCCCTACAACTCCCAAGAGATACTCGATACGATGTTTGGAGAGTTTTGTTTAGGAAAGTAGCACCAAAGGCTTTGAAAAAAGGAGTAAAAAGTGAATAAAAAAATTCTAAAAGCAAACTATCTTTATAGCGATGGAGTCTATTATCACGATTACGCCGTGGTTTTTGATAGGCATATTATAGAAGTGGGAGACGTTGAGACGATCAAAGCCAACTATCCCGATTGTTTTGTGGAGGATTTGGGAGAGGGGAGTCTGCTTTTTCCTGGGTTTGTTAATACGCATGTTCATTTGGAGTTCTCTTCCAACCAAACCACGCTTCAATACGGCTCATTTGTAGGATGGCTGGAGAGCGTTTTGGTAGCTCGTGAGGAGATTATCAACAGCTCAACCTCAAAGATGATAGAGGGGGCAATCGAGACGATGCTCTCTAGTGGAGTGTGTGCCTTTGGAGCGATTAGCAGCTACGCACGTGAACTTGAAGCACTTGCAACCACCAAACAAAAAGTGGTTTTTTTCAATGAGCTAATCGGTAGCAATCCCCAAAGCATCGATGCACTCTACGCTGATTTTGTAAGACGCATCGAAGAGTCAAGTTGCTATCCCCATATCACTCCCGCTATCGCTATCCACGCCCCCTATTCGGTGCATCCTATCGCTATTGCCAAAGCATTACGGTTGGCAAAAGAGAAAAATCTATTGGTCTCGTCACACTTTATGGAGAGTCGTGCCGAAAAGGAGTGGCTAGAGGGAAGTTTTGGCGAGTTTAAGCCCTTTTTTGAAAAATATCTAGGCGTTTCGTCGTCACTGTGCAGCAAAGAGGAGTTTTTGAGCCTCTTTAGGGCTACTCCTACGCACTTTACCCACGCTACGCAAATCGATGAAGAGGATATCGATACCCTTAAATCCTATCATCACACCATCGCCCATTGCCCTCGTTCCAATCGTTTATTGGGTTCTACGCCCATGCCTCTTGCAAAGATTATTGAAAAAGAAATCCCATTTAGTACCGCTACTGATGGGCTTAGCTCCAACTATTCGCTCAATATCCTTGATGAGCTACGCAGTGCTTTGATGATACATAGCGATATTGAACTGGCTCTTTTGGCAGATAAACTCATCGAATCGATTACCAAAAGTGCCAATGCGATTTTGGGACTCAACGGCGGAGTCATTACAAAAGGTAGAGATGCTCATTTTGTGCTTTTGCGTTTACCCAATCTCCCTGCTCAAAGTGCTTTGCTTTCGCTATGGAGTATCTTGCACAATGAAAGAGCCAATAGGGTTTATATTGATGGAGAGGTAGTTTTTAACAAAGTCTAATCAACATTTAGAGATAATAACCCATCTAAAAATAAGTATAAAATCAATGAAACATCTATTGGAAATCGACACCAAACTCTTAAAAAACTTTAATCTTATCTTGATAGTGCAAATGATACCGCTTTGGGTGATGTCGGCCATGCTTGTCAATGAGATTCAACCCTCGCTTTACGATAAGCAAATGCTCTACTACGCTGTGGCAATGGTAGGCTTTTTTGTCGCTTTTATTATGCCGTGGCGTAAGATTTTGTGGTGGTTTGTCCCTATCTTTTATGCTATCAATCTGGGGCTTTTGGTCTCGGTGGAGTTCATTGGCAAGAGTATTTTGGGAGCTACTCGCTGGGTTGAGATTCCAGGAGTGGGCATTACAGTACAGCCCTCTGAGTTTATGAAAGTAGCGGTATTGATGATGCTAGGCTATATCATCAGTCGCAACCCTCCTTCAAAAACGGGGTATGGATTGTGGATGTTTCTCAAACTCTCCATTGTGATTTTGGTACCTTTTGTTTTGATTGCCAAAGAACCCGATTTGGGTACGGCATTGGTACTGCTTATTGCGGGATACGGAGTGCTTTTTATCGTCGGAGTCAAGTGGCAAATATGGGCGGTGCTTGTCTCTTTTGTGGTGATTGCTATCCCATCGTTCATCTATCCCAATCTTCACGATTACCAAAAAAAGCGTATCAATGATTTTCTCAATGAGCCTAGCTACCATGTTCAACAAGCGCTTATTGCTATTGGTGCGGGGGGAGTCGACGGCAACCAAAAAGATGAAGCGACCCAAACGCAACTCAAATTTCTCCCTATCTCCACGAGCGATTTTATCTTTGCCTATCTTGGCGAACGGTTTGGCTTTGTGGGGATGATTTCGATTGTGCTTGTCTATGTTTTGCTTATTTTTCATCTGCTCTTTATTGCCTCCCAACACAATGAAGACTATTTGATACAAGTCTTTGCTTCGGGATTGGCGTTTTTGTTTTTTGTCTATATGACGGTCAATATCTATATGATTATCGGTTTAGCCCCCGTAGTAGGTCTGCCCTTGCCGATGTTTAGCCATGGGGGTACTTCGTTTATTATTTTTTCGGTAATTTTAGGAATTTTGCAAAATCTTATTGCTTTTAAAGACTTTTTAAAGTATAATAGCGATCACAAAACTTTCATGCTATCTAAAAATAGACTGAAATAAATCAACTACTTTTGGGTTCTTAGCTCAGCTGGTTAGAGCACTCGGCTCATAACCGAGTGGTCCAGGGTTCGAGTCCCTGAGAACCCACCAACCAGTACTATCAAAAAAAATCACCAAAGCATTCAAGAGATATATTTTCACGTTTTTTAATAATCTCAAAATATTAATTTACGCAATAAAAAGATAAAAAATGGCAATATTTGAGTCTCTAGCAACAACTTATCAAATAAAAATTACTTTTCGCAGAGGTTTTTATTGGGCTATGGGTGCAAAAGGGCAGGGGGTTAAGAGAGATTATGGTAAACTCATGCAATGTAATCGTGTGCCAAAAAGGGAAAAAGAGTGATCAATGAGACAAAAGCGGGGTTTGTAGCGGTTGTGGGGCGACCCAATGCAGGAAAGAGTACACTGCTCAACCATATTGTAGGAGAGCGATTGGCGATGGTATCCAAAAAGGCTCAAGCGACTCGCAAACGGATGAATATCATTGTTATGCACAAAAAGAGTCAAATTATCTTTGTCGATACTCCTGGCATTCATCAAAAAGAACGATTGCTTAATCAATTTATGCTTGAAGAGGCACTTAAAGCGATAGGAGATAGCGATTTGATACTTTTTTTGGCTCCTGTTACCGATTCGCTCGTTGAGTATGAGAAGTTTTTGGAGCTTATCAAAGCTAAAAAGAGCAAACATATCGTTGTGCTAACCAAAATGGATTTTATCAATCATCAGCAGCTTCTCCAAAAACTATCACAATACCAAAAATACCAAGAAAAATTTCAAGCCATTATTCCTTTTTCGGTCAAAAAAGGATCGACGCAAGATGCACTTTTGGATGAAATCACGAAGTATCTTCCCTATTCGCCCTATCTTTTTGATGATGAGTTGCTAACAACGGATAATATTCGTGACATCTACAAAGAGCTCATTCGTGAGTCCATTTTTGAAAATCTTAGCGATGAGATTCCTTATGAGAGCGATGTGGTGATTGAAAAAATAGAAGAGAGTGAGCAATTGGATAAAATCTATGCTACAATTATCGTCGAAAAAGAGAATCAAAAAGGTATGATATTGGGCAAAAGCGGTGAGGGGATTAAGCGAGTAGGTAAATTGGCACGAGAGGCATTGGAAGATTTCTCGGGCAAACAGATCTATCTTAATCTCTTTGTTTCTGTAAAAAAAGGCTGGAGCAAAAATGCTCAGTCGCTTGAAGAGTTGGGGTATATTTTTTAGTTATTAAGCCATTTTTCTATTTTTAAATATAAAAAAAATGTTAAATAAGGTATTATTAATATTAAAACATATACAATAGTATTTAGATATCATAAGGGGCTAAAGCGCTATGTTTAATTTGAATCTTAATTTTGGCAAAAAAGGTAAGAAGAGCAAAAAAGCACAAAGTAAGCTCTCCTCAAAGTATAAAGGTATTTTGACTGTAGATCCCTATCTGGATAGAGTCTATAAAGAAAAAGATGCCAGTATCGCTATCAAAAAAAAGCCTGAGTATAACATTACAAACTTCGTAACATCCTATATTAGCAATAAAGACCTCATTAGTGCAGTCATTGAGGTGAGCAATAATATTCCCAAAGAAGATGTACATGATACTATTGAGCTTAAAACCTATGAAGAACTGGGGCTAGATCAAGCCAATGAGTATCTTATTAGTTCCATTGAGACAGCTGAAGTTGGCAACAGTCGAAGCTTTCATGTTTTCGTCATTCAACCCGATACGATTCAAGAACGCTACGCTGAAATGTTGGTTGAGACCAAATACATTGACCTACTTATCCCCTCACCGCTTCTGTTTATGCAGCTTTACCAAAATAAGATTTTGCACAATGTGGGTGTGGATTGTTTTGTTTATTTCACACGTTTTGATACGGTGGTGGTTCTTTATCAAGATGGAGGCTATCTCTACTCCAAATCAATCGAACACTCCTTGACACGTATCTTTGAAAAATATTTGGAACTTCCAGGTGATAAAGTTCATGAAGATGAGTTTTATAATATACTAGGAAAAGAAGGGTTAAAATCTTCTAATTTGGATTATCAAAAAGATGTTATGAAAATTTTTGGTGAAGTCTTTATTGGCATTAATGATATTTTGATTTATGCCAAACGAGCTTTTGATCTTGATGGTATTGATAAAATTTATATTGGAAGTGAATTTGGACCCATTTCGGGATTAGAAGAGTACAGCCAAACCTATCTGGGTCATGTTTTAAGTGAACTAAACTTTGATTATGAGTTCAATACCGATGAGTGGTATTTGGATCAACTGCAATGTTTGATGGTATTGAGTTCTTATGATTTTATTGATAATGAAGAGAGCAAAGTTGTAAACCTCACACAGTTTCATAGACCACCTCCCTTTCATATGCGTCCAGGGGGACAATTTCTTATTACTACCTCGCTTGTGAGCATTGTGGGTATCACTTATCCTTCGCTCTTTTTGATTGGGGCCTATGCCAACAAAGCGGAGATTTATATACTCAGTGACGAAGAGAAGCAACTAACCGCCACAGCAACAAAATACAAAGATATATTAGCTCAAAAATCAAAAGAGATTGATGGACTTGATAAGCAAATTGAAATCTTAGAAAAGATGCATGATTCCAAAATTAAAACACTGGAAGCTATCTATGATAAAAAAGTCAATTATAAGCTAAAATCAGAGTCGTTTTATCGATTTGCTGGGGATTTGAAAGCACACGATGTCCGAACCGATAGCATAAAAAGCAGTAATGATACCTATGAGATTTCACTTGTGAGTGAAAATTCAAAGAGTATCACCAAGCTTATTGAGTATATTTCTGAAAAATATTTCGATAAGATTGATGAGATTGACATTGCACAGATTCACAAAGAAGAAACAAGTGGATACTACAAGGGAATATTAAAGGTGAAGTTACGATGAAGATGTTTGCAGATAATATGGAGGCACTCGATAAGTTTTTTGAACACAAAAAACCTAGCGAGAGTTATTTAATTATTGTTGGAGTGGCAGGAATCATTGGATTTATAGCCTATATGCTCTTTTTGCCTTACACTCAAAGTGAATACGAGACATCAAAGGCTCAAAAGCTTCAGATAAAGAAGAATATCAACGAACAAAATCAATACCTCCAATCCATTACGGTCGGTGGTGATAGAGACTACCATGTCAAAGCCAAAAACACAGAGATATCAAACAAAAAGAGCGACATTAGCGATTATGAAGCCAAGATTAAATTTGTAGATCTCAATCTTAAGCAACTCTCGGGTATGCTTTTTAACAAAAAGAGTTGGTCTAAATTTATTGACTCCATTAGTTCAACGGCAGATACAAGAGATGTGAGTATTTCCAATATTACCAATACAAATATTGACAATAACGGCAGTTTTGGATACGTACTTGAGGTGACGGTTGCTTGTAAGGGCGATTATAATGGAATTGTTAAGTTTGTCAATGACCTAGAGCAAAATGTATTGGTAACGGATATTTTCGCTACGCATATCTATTCGGATCAAAATTCATCCGATGCTTTAGCGGATATCAACATCTCGGTATGGGGGATTAATCACTAATGAAAAAGATAGTACTGATTTTAACTTTTATCTCTTTTGCCTTTGGTAGTGGTGTCACAATAGAGGATATTAAGATGATGGTACATAAGATTCGTGACAAACGAAAAGGTATTGATATGAGTCAGCTAGAATATACTGAAAATCCTTTTGTGTCGGTTTTAAAAGATGATAATCAAACCACAAAAGTGGTATTTAAACCCAAAAGGGTAGAGGTAAAGCTAACCGTGGATGGAGTAATCAATCAAAAAGCAAGAATCAATGGCAAATGGATGGGGGTTGGTGATATGATTGCAGACTACAACGTATCGCACATTGCACCTAGAGTGGTAACACTCTATCGGGCAGACAACAACAGCACAAAACAGATATTCATTTTTAAGAAAAAAAATATCTTAGATTAAAAGGAGTAGAGTGATGAATGGATTGAAAAAATTAGCAATAGTATCGCTATTAATGGTACTGTTATTGCCAAACAGTGCAAGTGCAAAAGGGTGTTCGACCAAACTTTTCACTGCAACAATGAACAGCGAATTAACAATAGCCGATGCAATAGAAAATTTGGCTGATACTTGCGGATTGACACTCGTTGTTAAAGACAGTGCGGCAAAAAAGAGGTTGAGTAAACGTCTCTATTATGTAAAATTGGAAAATGCAACTTTGCAGGGTTTTTTAGAGACTGTTTTGCTTGATAATGACCTGCTCTATACACTCAAAGGAAATAAGTTAAGCATCTCTTATCTTAGTACAAAAACTTTTCGAGTCCACTATATAGCAGGAAAACGAAAAGGAAGCTCAAAAGCCAACGTAACCATTGCCAACTCAAGCAACTCTGCAACGGGGGGTTCAACAGGGAGTACGACGGGTGGCACAACTGGGGGTACAACAAGCGGTGGAGGTGGCGGTGCAAACTCCGAAACAGGTATCTCTATTACGAGCGATGATACGTTTGAGTTTTGGGATACGATTGAAAAAGAGATTCAAAAAATACTTGTAAGTGCCGAAGATGGAAGTACCTATTTTACCAAAGAGGGGAGCGGATGGACGGGTCCTGATGGTCAAGTTTGGGAGTATAATCCGTTGGCTCCTATTGTCAATCCAACGGCGGGTATGATTACTGTGACGGGAACAGCTCAGCAGCTTAAGAGAGTAGAAGAGTATATAGAAATGCTTAGCAACCAGCTTAAATCACAAGTCTTGATTGATGTACGGATTTTAAGTGTTGAGTTTGATAACTCGACTACAACAGGAGTTGATTGGTCACAAATTTATGGATTGCAAAACTTTACTCTCAATGCGATGACTATGAATCAAAAGAATATTCAAAGCTATACACGATTAACAGGTGAGGGTGGTGGAACTTTTCCATTTTCGGAAACTACTTTTGCTGAAAATACAGTACCTCAACAAGCGGGTATTTTTGAAGTAGGAGCTACCGCTGAAGTCTCCGATGTTGTTAAGTTTTTGGGAACACAAGGGGACGTCAAGTCTATTTCATCACCTAGAGTGCTTACATTGAATAACCAACCCGCATTAATCAGTGTCGGGCGTGAGCTTTTTTACAAAATCAAAGCTTCAGCGGCTACTACAGGTGCATCTGGTGGGACAGCTACAGAGGGCGAGCAAGTGAGTTCAGTATTTGCAGGTATCTTGCTTGATATTACACCAGAGATTGCTCCTAATGGAATGGTAACGCTAAAGATTAATCCATCCATTTCTGATACTGCTAATACAGTTGCTTCGGATGGTGCAGTACGAACCATTCCACCCGATTTGATACGACGACAGATTGCTTCGGTTATTACAGTGCGAGATGGTGACCATGCTATATTGGGTGGTTTAATCTCAACCAAAAAAGGACGAGTCATTAGCAAAGTACCTCTTTTGGGAGATTTGCCTCTGCTTGAGTATGCCTTTAAGCGAGAAGAGAATATAGACAAGGTTGAGGAGCTAGTCATAATCATTACGCCTCGTATTATAAAAAGCTCAAAAGATATGTCGCTTAAAGATTTAGGGTATAAAAAATTGAACAATGAGTAGCTATAAATTATTAAAAAACATCTTTGTTGATACGATTGATGTCGATGAGTATATAGAGTTGGAATCGGCTCTTTATTCCTATAATACGCTCTTCGATAGCATCTCACGACCGCTTAAGATGATACTTCTCTTTGGTCGTCCAGGAACGGGCAAGAGTGTGTTGCTCAATCAAATCTACCAAAATTTGAAGTATCAACGAGAAATTCACTACTTTGATGCTCCGTCGATTGAACCCAGAGAGTTTTTTAGAAAGTTTTTCAAATTGGTTACTTTAAAAGAGTTGCCCAAAAATACCGAAGTGAATTTTACAACGCTGATAGACTATTGCAAAAGCATTCGAGGTAAACGAGAGATTACTATTTTGCTCGATGAAGCCCAAATGTACGATGAGCAGATGCTAGAGAAGATTAGAGTGCTTTCCGATACGGGTGCCATAAAATTTGTAATCTCTATCCATAAGACCCAAAATGAGGATTTAATCGCCAAAGAGCATTTTCAAACCCGTATTTGGGAGACTATAGAACTGCGCAATATCTCCAAAGAGGAGCTTAAGACCTATATTCACAAAAAGCTACTCAAACGCAACTATTTTGATATAGCCGATACCATCAAAGAGAAACATATCCATCTTATCTACAGCTTCACAAAAGGAAACTTTAGAGAGTGCAATAAGGTGATGTTTAAAATCTTTGAGATTTATGAGTATTATGAAGCACAGCCTAATTCTAAAATTGATACCAAAAAGTTTTCAACAAAATTTATAGAGATGGCTGCTATTCGATTGGGGTATATTAATGTATGACATGAAAGAGTTAGAGAAAAAATGGTTTAAGTATAAACTTAAGCAGTCTATTCCATGGTTTATACTGGTGATTGCAGTGGCATTAATGATTCTATACTATAATAATCGAGTCAAAGTAAATACTCTTTTGGTGGACTATTATAATCAGATTTCAGAAAAATATTTTCCTAAAAAAATAGAGACTAATACCACGATTGTTACATTGGATAATCGCACCCAAGTCGTTGAAGTGCCACTGCCACTGCCTGATATAAATGAGAGTGAAGATGAGCTTAATGTAAGCGATGAGATATTTGACACCAATGACACGCTTTATGAAACAAACAGTTCAAATCCTTTTTTCTCTTCTATCAAAGATGCTCCAGAGGTTGATAAAAAGACACCCGAAGAGATACTTGAAGATGAAATTGAGAAGCGTCATGAGAAAAAGTATATTCATATCAAAAAGAGTTCCGATGCTTATCAAGAGGTTGAGCAACGATTTGTAACCTCACAAGACCCAGAGGATGCACTCTTTTTGGCTAGGATATACTATGAGAAAAAGAATTACAAAAAAGCAGAAGAGTGGGCATTTATTGCCAATGAACTCAATGATGAGTCCGAAGAGAGTTGGTTAATCTATGCCAAAGCTAAAGCAGCACGAGGTGAATACCTAAAGGCAATACATATTTTGGACTCTTATCTTCAAAAGACAAACTCTTTAGGAGCTAGGAAATTACTTGAAGAGTATAAGGCAAAATTATCTAAAAAATAGACTCAAGGGGCTATAAATGGTTAAATTAATTGAGATGATGCTAAAAGAGGGTCTCTTAAAAAAAGAGAGTATCTCGTTTTTGGTCCGAAGCAGACCACCCAAAAAGGTTAATTTTGCAAATCTCGTTGAACATAAGTTTATTGATATTAATACCGTTGAAGATTTTTTGGCAAAAAAGATTCGCCAAGGGGTTATTACGCTGGGTCATCTTGAGAAGATTGAGGGTATGGATGTCAATAAAATTTTACAGCTTGTTGCTACTGAGCTAAAAGTAAAATTTGTGGATCTCGACGATATTGATTTGGATATGAATCTCTTTGCAAAAACACCCTATAAGCAACTCCTCAAATACGAAGTGATTCCTGTTGAAGAGAGTGAACTCAATATCTTGATTGTTTTTGCTGACCCACTTAATATGGAAGCCCAAGATGTAATGCAACGTATTTTTCCTCGAAAACCTATAGATGTAGGAATAGCAAGACCTAGACAAATTCACGAGTATCTTCAAAGACTTGAAATCAATGAGTCGGTCAAAGGGCTTGTAGCGGAGATTCGAGGAGACCTCAAAGAGTTAGGAAAAGATAACGAAGAGGATAACCCCGCTGTATTAAAACTTATTCATATTATTTTGCGTCAATCCATTACTTCTAAAGCGAGTGATATTCATATAGAAGCAACCGAAAAAAACTGTATTGTTAGGGCAAGAATTGACGGTATGCTTCAGCAGCTCTTTACCTTCGATAAAGATATATTTTCGCCACTTGCTTCACGGATGAAACTGGTTTCAAGCTTGGATATTGCAGAAAAACGAAAACCTCAAGATGGGCGTTTTTCGACCACCGTTGCAGGAAATCCTTACGATTTTCGGGTCTCTACTTTGCCTACCCTTCATGGTGAATCAATCGTTTTGCGTATTTTGGACAAATCCAAAGCGATGATTCGTTTGCAAGATTCGGGTATGAGTGAGTCAAATTATAAAAAATTTACCGCTGGTATTGCTGTACCTTATGGTATTGTATTGGTTACAGGTCCTACGGGTAGTGGTAAGACAACGACACTCTACGGTGCTTTGAACGCTTTAAGGGACGTACGAGATAAGATTATTACCGTTGAAGACCCCGTCGAGTATCAAATGGCAGGTCTGCAACAAGTTCACGTTAATGTCGCCGCTGGGCTTACCTTTGCTGCAGCGTTGCGTTCTATTTTGCGTCAAGATCCCGATAAGATCATGATTGGGGAGATACGGGATCAAGAGACGTTGCGTATTGCTATTCAAGCTGCTTTAACGGGTCACTTGGTACTCTCTACCCTTCACACCAACGATGCTATCAGTGCCGTAACGCGTATTTTGGATATGGGAATTGAGAGCTACTTGGTGAGTGGTGCATTGGTGGTTATTCAAGCTCAACGGCTCGTGCGAAAACTCTGCGTTCACTGTAAAGTCCCCGATACGCTCAATGAAAAAGTGTTGTCGGAAATTAAAGAGTATATAACAACTGAGGAGTTTCAATTCTACCGAGGTGAAGGATGTAAAGAGTGCAATCATAGCGGATATGCAGGGCGTGAGATGATTTGCGAGGTATTGAGTATTAGTGAAGAGTTTGGAAGACTTATTGCTTCGGGTGGTTCCAAAGAAGAGATGACTAAATTGGCTTACAAAGATGGTTTTAAGCCGATGTTTGCTGATGGAATCGAAAAGGCTTTGGCGGGTAAAACAACCGTTGAAGAGGTCTTTAGAGTAGCGAGGTTGTAATGAAATATTTTAATGTTGATTTGATTAATAAAGGTAAAAAGTCGCAAGAGCTTGTAAAAGCTGCTAGTAAAATGGCTGCGGTTGCGATGGCGAAACGACAATTTAAAGGTGCGGTTGTGGTGCGTGCTACGGAGACTGCGGCACCCGTTGAAGATAGCTTTTCGGATTTTATTGAAAAAATTAAGAAATCCTTTGAGGGAAGCATTCCAGAAGAGGATAAGATTGCTACTATCCGTCAGATTTCCGTTATGACCGATGCGGGTATCCCCATTAACGATACCCTAGAAGAGATTGCCAAAAATACCGAAAATCCAAAACTCAAAGAGATTTACCAAAGCGTTTGCGATGATATTAATGCGGGAAAATCGCTATCGGATTCGATGAATAAGTACCGAAGCGATTTTGGAAATGTCGTTGTAGCTATGACCGAACTGGGAGAAAAAACGGGTAATATCTCTGGGGCTTATCGAAAGCTCTCGGAAATAATGCGAGATATTTTAGATAATAAAAAGAAGTTTAAAAAAGCGATTAAGGGACCACGTACGACACTGATTGCTATGGGTATCGCCTTTTCGATTTTGATTTTGGCTGTTGTGCCTAAATTTAAAGAGATTTTTGAACAATTGGGGGCTTCGCTCCCCCTTCCTACTCGAATACTTCTCTTTCTTGAGCACTATATGTCCAGCTATATGCCTCATATAATTGTCACCTTGGTGGTTCTTATTAAGGTGCATGGGCATTTTTACAAAAGCAACAAAGCGTATAAGTATAAAACCGATAAGGTGTTAATTAGTCCTAAATTTTATCTTATTAATAAAGCAATTTTTCTCTCAACCATGCACCGCTACAATCTTATTTTTAGTGAATTGGTAAAATCAGGACTACCCGTAGCAGAGGCCTTAGGTACAGCCGTTGGAATGGTTGATAATGAGGTTTTAAAAGAGAAACTCGGAAGTATTGGGGCCAATATTGGACGAGGTAAAAGCCTAACGGACTCTTTTGTGGAGACGGGATTGTATGAAAATATGTTGTTGCAGATGATTCGTGCTGGAGAAGTAGGCGGACAGCTTGATGCGATGCTCGATAAGGTTACAGACTATTATTACGGTGAATTTACTGAACTTATTGATAACCTCTCAACCTATATTGAGCCTATTATGATGGCATTTATTGCCGGTTTGGTAACGCTTTTGGCGCTGGGTATCTTTATGCCCATGTGGGATCTTGGTAGTGCTGCAAAAGAGTAGCATTGATTTAAAGCTTTAGAATTTTGTGCTATAATCCCTCTACTGTTTTTAGAGGGGTGAAATGTGAAAAAAATTATCTATATGGGAACGCCTCATTATGCCAAAGAGATTTTGGATGCTATTGTTCAAACCAATGGCTATGAGGTTGTTTTGGTGCTAACGCAGCCCGACCGCCCAGCGGGTAGAAAGATGCTCTTAACACCACCTCCTGTCAAGGAGTTGGCACTGCAACACGCCATTGAGGTGCTTCAGCCTCAAAACCTAAAATCGCAAGAGCTATCCGATAGACTCCGTGAGTTGAAGCCTGATTTTATCATAGTCGCCGCATTTGGACAGATATTGCCCAAAGCTATTTTGGATATAGCCCCTTGTGTCAATTTGCACGCTTCACTATTGCCCAAATTTCGTGGCGCATCGCCTTTGCAACAAGCTTTATTACACAACGAGAGTTACAGTGGGGTGAGTGCAATGCTTATGAACGAAGGATTGGATACGGGCGATATTTTGGGTTTTCGTTACTTTAAAATCCCTCCTACTATGTGCCTCAATGGATTAATGGAGCAGCTTACCTGCGATGCTGCCAAACTTACTTTGGATGTTTTGGAGCGTTTTGATGGATTGGTAGCGCTTAAGCAGCTTGATGTTGAGGCATCGTTGTGTAAAAAAATTAAACGTGAAGCGGGTGAGGTTGATTTTAGAAGTGCTAAAACACTTTACAATCGATACAGAGCCTATGAGGGGTGGCCCAATATTTTTACGAAAGAGAAACTTAAACTTCTTGAGTTAGAGTTGTTGGATGGTGAGAGTATCCATCAAGAAGGAGAGATTTTGAGCATCGATAAAGAGGGTGTAGTAGTGGGGTGTTTGCAAGGAAAGGTACGTATCAAAAAACTCCAACCTCAATCCAAAAAGCCCATGGAGGCAAAAGCATATTGTGTAGGTAGGGGGCTAAAAAGTGGAGATTGTATCGTTTGAGCAGCTTGACTCAACCCAAAACTATCTTATAGAGGCACTTGAAAGGTCTCAACTTCAAGCTCCCGTTGCCGTTATTACCAGTGAGCAAACAGGGGGGATTG
>DYMA01000188.1 GCA_020721815.1 Sulfurovum sp.
CTTATGGATACGATTGGTAACAGGAGGAGCTAACCGATTAGCCTGTTAAATTTATTAAAAAACTTGGTAATGGAGCATTTAGAAAAACTATCTTAATGCAAGATGAATATACAAACTATGATTTTGTCCGCAAAAAATACAAGCCATTAGATGGCATTCCAAAAGAAGAATATTTTAAAAATTTTTGCGTAGGGGCAATTTATAGTCTATTTACCCGATTTTTCTTTTTATACTCTTCGCCTCGTCTATAGCTATCTATTTGCTGTTGTTTCCATTTTTTTATCGTCTCATCTGCCAAAATACAATAGACTATTATACTTTGGCAGATGGGAGTCGAACCCATTACCTTCTTACCCAAAAGGGTAAACTGCTCATACCGACGAGCTACCGCCCTAGAAATATTATATAGTAAATCAAATAAAAAATCAATATAAGTTAAATAAACTAAAGACATTAAGAGGAGAGCCACTCCCAAATCTAACCCCATACCACCAAAATATCCAAACCCTTTTTCCTCGTTCCACCTCAGGAGAGGTTGAACGAGTGAGAAACAAGAAAGCTCTTTCGAGGCTTCAATGAGACTAAAAGCACTCTTAAGATATAATCAATTTTTAAATTATAGATTAAGGTGAGAATGATTTATGGACTCGTATGAGTATGGAGAACTGCTAAAGCAACTAACTACCAAAGTAGAAAATATCAAAAACATTATCAAACCCGCTCAGGCTCAAGAGCGTCTCGATGAGATTGAAGCCATGGTGCAAGACCCCGTTTTTTGGACCGATGCTACCAATGCCTCAAAAATATCGCAAGAGAAGAAAAAATTAGAGCAGTTGGTGGAGAAGTTTAACAACGCCCAGAGTGCTATCGATGATGCCAAAGAGTATTTTGATTTGGCAAAAAGCGACAACGATGAGGAGACGCTTGAACTCCTCTACGATGAGGCTCCCCATCTCAATGAGGGGATTGAATCGCTAGAGATTGAGATGATGCTCTCAGGTGAACACGATGGCAACAACGCTATTGTCACCATTCACCCAGGTGCGGGAGGTACGGAGTCGCAAGATTGGGCAAGTATGCTCTATCGTATGTATTTGCGATGGAGTGAGCGTCACGGCTTCAAGGTGGAAGAGCTTGATTATCAAGTAGGCGATGAGGCAGGGATTAAAGATGTGAGTTTCATCATCAAAGGCGAAAACGCTTACGGCTACCTCAAAACCGAAAACGGTATCCACAGGCTTGTGCGTATCTCTCCTTTTGATAGCAATGCCAAACGCCACACTTCGTTTACTTCTGTAATGGTTTCGCCCGAAATTGAAGATGATATTGATATTGTAATAGAGGATAAGGATATACGGGTAGATACCTATCGTGCCAGTGGAGCAGGAGGGCAACACGTCAATAAAACCGAATCCGCTATTCGCATTACCCATATCAAAACGGGCATCGTGGTGCAGTGTCAAAACGACAGAAGCCAACACAAAAACCGCTCTACTGCAATGAAAATGCTCAAATCTCGCCTCTATGAGTACGAAAGCGAACTCAAACAAGCCAAACTCGACGGAGTCGAGAAGTCCGATATTGGCTGGGGGCATCAAATCCGCTCCTATGTCCTAGCCCCCTACCAACAAGTCAAAGACAACCGAAGCCACAAAGCCTACTCCAACGTCGAAGCGATACTTGATGGCGATATTGATAAGATAATCGAGGGGGTATTGATTTCGCAATTGAAATAGAGCATTGCCAAATGGATACGCAAGGGTTTAAAAGTCTTTATTGAGAAAAACAAGATAGAAGATAGGCAAATAGATGAAAAATTTTGACAAGTGGAATGAGGTCAAAAAAGAGACCCAAAATGATAATGTCTCTTTTGGTTTTAAAAATCGTGATATATTTTATATCAAAATGGGTCAAAATATAGGATATGAACAAAACGGAAAAGGGGATAGTTTTGTGAGACCTGTTGTGATTTTCAAAGGATTCAATCAAGATATGTTTTTTGGGATTCCTCTCTCTTCCCAACTCAAGGAGGGGAAGTTTTATTATACTTTTAGCTTTATGAAAGGGGATAATCTTAGCACCAATATAGCTTTATTGTCTCAAATGAGACTTTTTAGCTCAAAACGACTGCTTAATAAGATTGGTGTTATGGATAAAAATAGCTTTGAAGAGATGAAAACGAAATTTAAAAAGTTGATAGATTAACCTCACCCCAAAGAGGTGAGTCGTCCCGAAGGAATATAGAAGTGAATTATAGCATAAAAAAGATAAAAAACCAAAAAATACCACACATTCGTTTTGGAGGGTTTAGTGGGGAGATAGAATGAAAAACTTTGACAAGTGGAATGCGTTAAAAATCACACTTCACAATAACAAAAAAGAGCAGTTTTTCAAAGAAAGAGATATATTTTGGGCTAGTATCGGTGTCAATATAGGATTTGAGCAAGATGGTAAAGGGGAGATTTTTTCAAGACCCGTGCTGATAGTCAAAAAATATAGTAAAAATATCTTTTTTGGGATACCGCTCTCTACACAGATTAAAGAGGGGAGTTTTTTCTTTGATTTTGAATTGGAGGGTCAAAAAAGCAATGCTTTGCTTGTACAAGCAAGAATTTATGATGCAAAGCGACTCGAAAACAAGATAGGAAAAATATCTCACGATGACTTTGAAAGATTGAAGATGAAATTAGGAGAATTGCTTGAATTGTAAGTTTTCTCCCCTTGAAATATCAAAAAGTTCAAGGGGCATCCCGAAGGACAATTGTAGGTGCATTGTATCACATACAAACCAAAAAGTCAATAAGGCAGTGGGCAATGACAACTAAAAACAAAGCACCACACATTCGTTTTGAAGGGTTTAGTGGGGAGATAGAATGAAAAACTTTGACAAATGGAATGAAGTCAAAAAAAGAACTGAACAAAAACAAGATGTAGCATATTTTAGAGAGCGAGAAATTTATTGGGCTAATATCGGGCAAAATATTGGTTACGAGCAAAATGGTAAGGGAGAGGATTTTATGAGACCTCTTTTGGTGTTTAGGAAATATTCAAATAAGCTTTTTTGTGGCATTCCATTATCAACGAGCATACGAGAAGGTAGTTTCTTTTTCAATTTTCAATTTTTACAAGACAAATCAAGCTGTGCATTGCTAGTACAGGCAAAAACATTTGATGTCAAAAGGCTAGATAGGAAAATAGGAATGATGAAAAAAGAGGATTTTAAACAGCTTGATGAAAAAATAAAAGAGTTGATGCGATTATGAAAAGTAAATTTTCCTCTCCTGCTAACAAGCAAGAGAGTAGTCCCGAAGGAAAATTAGAAGTGAATTATAGCATAAAAAAGATAAAAAACCAAAAAGCACCACACATTCGTTTTGGAGGACTTTGGTCGCACAAAAGCTAAGATTTGGTTGTCATTACTATCCAAGCCAATAGGTGGGACTAGGCATTTCAATAGATGAAAACCGAACTTTTAGAAAATACATAGTACACTATCAAACCATACCCAAGCGGTGCAAATCGCAAAGCTTACCGAGTCGTTGGGACTCGATGGAGCAAAACTCAAAAAGATGCTGGGTTGTCCAATAAACGATACCAATATCAATGAATAGAACCAAAGCCTATTTTGAAGAGAAAGGCAATAGGCTTCAACGTGAAAAAGAGTCAAATTTTCCAAACTGTTTCGACAGTAAACCCAATCAACAAGAGAAGTAGCATGAATATCGAGACACTATTAACGCACCAGCACGACTTTATCGACTGTACCGCTTCATTGCAAGAGGCTATTGAGGTGATGACACACTATGAAATACACTACATCATTATTGTTCAAACGAATCCTCCCACCCAACTCCCCAATAAAACCTCGTAAATACGGGCTTTGGT
>DYMA01000018.1 GCA_020721815.1 Sulfurovum sp.
TGGTGGTGATGTCTTTTTTCATGGGGGAGATTATAGCATAGATTGGTTGTTTTTTTGGTTTTGTAACCTTCTTGTTCCGCCTCTCCCGAGGTGGAACGGTATCCTTAAATCCAAAATCTGCGTAAATATTAATTAATATGTAATTTTTTATTAAAACCTGCAAGTTGTTTAATATTTCTTGTGATATAATACTTTTTAATATGAAAACTTAAAGTCTGCTTTTTTAGGCTCAATAAGTGTTGGAGTTTGCAAGTGGTACAGATGAAATTAGAGAGGATGGTTGGTGAGATTCAAGCGTATATTCATTTGGATCAAAACATCATCAATGCTTTTTTAGCCATTGATAGAGAAGTTTTTGTGCCTAGCGGGTTTCAACATTTAGCCTACAAGCTTGATGCGTTGCCCATGCAGTCAAATCAATGGATTAGCTCCCCTTTGACAGTAGCTAAAATGACGCAATATTTAGCAATTGACCACAAAGTTGATTCGATACTTGAAATCGGGTGCGGCAGTGGTTATCAAGCGGCGATTTTGAGCAAACTCTCCCGTCGTGTTGTGAGCATCGAACGCATAGAGGGTATCTTAAAAGAGGCAAAAGAGCGGTTTTCACATTTGGGGCTTATGAATATTATTACCAAATTTGATGATGGGCAAAACGGCTGGGAGTATCATGCACCCTATGAGCGTATTTTGCTCTCGGCTTCTACGGGAAGTATTCCCCAAAATCTCTTCAATCAATTGGCCATCGGGGGAGTAATCGTCGCCCCTATTGCAACGCCCAAACGTGAAGTCATTATGCGATTTATCAAAAAAAGTGACGGCACAATAGAACAAGAGGAGTTGGAGCCTTGCCATTTTGTGCCTATTCTTGATGGGATTCAAAAGGTACGTTGAGGTTTTGTTAATATTTCATCACCAGCATCTCATCAAGATGGTGTGAGTGGGTAAAAAAGTCCAATCGAAATTTGATAAAGTTTTCATGTTTGGGGTTTTTGTCTATCTTGCTAATGGTATCTTGAATCAGCTTGAGTCTCTTTTTGGATTCTACCAAATAAGGCTCATCTTTGCTCAAAAACTTTTGGCGAATCTCGATGCATTGTTGCATATAGCGAGAGGCTTTGATGTAGTGTTTTTTGTTGAAATACAACACGGCAATATTGTTGTAGCTTAGGGCTGTATTGAGATTGAGTTCGCCTGAAATATCTTTGGAGAGTTCGAGCGTCTTTTCATAAATCGCAAGGGCTTCATCATCCAAAAGCAGTTCGTAGTAGGTTGCTGCTAGGGCATTGTAGCTTGTGATAGTGTGAGGATTGCGTTCACCCAACACCTCTAGCCTTGTAGCCAATACCCGCTTAAATATCTCAATAGAGTCTCTATACTCCCCCAAAAGATAGTGCGTAGTACCCAAATTGTGACTAAGCATGGCAAGATTGAGGTCATCGTGACGAGCGACGTTGTTGAGAATAGTGTGCGATTTTCTAAAAAACGCAAGGGCTTTGGTGTAGTCGCTTTGGGCTAGATGAAAGATACCTAAGTTGTTGTAGGCAATAGCGGTTCGAGGATGGTGAGGTCCTAGTGTGGAGAGTTTGATGTTGAGTACTCGATTGAGATACTCCAACGCCAATTGGTCTTTGTGAATATCGATATAGATAAGGGCTAGTTTGTTGTAGTTGGCGATGTTTTTTTTGTGATTGGCTCCAAAGTGTGCGTTGTAAATAGCTACCGATTTTTCGAGTTGTGCAAGGGCTTTGGCGTGTTTTTTCATATCTTTGTAGAGCATGGCAAGGTCGCTATAGATTTGGGCGGTATCGGGATGATTGACTCCTAGTGATTTTTCACGCACTTTGAGGGCTTTGGCAAAGAAGTAGGCGGTGCCTTTGTGGTTGTTGAGCTTTTGGTAGGTAAGGGCGATGTTGTGGTAGAGATTGGCAAGTTCGGGATTGAGGCTATCGAGGTGTTTCTCTTTGATTTTGAGAGCTTTTTCAAAAAAGAGCAAAGACTCTTCATAGTTTCCGCTTAGACGATAGAGCAATCCGATATTGTTGTAGCTATAAGCCACTTCAAAATTTTCATCGCCGAGTTCTTGTTGGCGTATCTTTAGCCCTTTTTTAAAAAACATCAACGCCCGTTCGTAATCTTTGATGGATTTGTAAACCAGTCCCAAATCGTTGTAATTTTTCGCCAAAACCAAAGGTTTGATACCAATAGAGTGGCTTTGCATCTCTAGCGATTTGTGCAGCAACTCAAGGGCTTTGTGATACTCTCCAATGTGATAATAGACAGTACCTAGATGCTCAAAAAAGCTATAGAGTATCGCATTGTTATCGGGCAGTGTTAATAAAATAGTCTTGATGGCTTTGAGATAGATGAGGTATTGTTTTGCCTCTTTGATATTTTTAGGATTGTGGCTATCGTGGATGATTTTGGCAAAAAAATCGACAACAATGGCTATCTCTTGAAGCGTGGGCGGGGTGTAGTCGTGGATGTAGTATTTGATAATATGGTGCATTTTGTAGCTTTTGCCTAGACGGCTAAGGAGTCCAATATTGGCAAGAAAATCGAGTTTGTCTTGAATATTGGCTTGAAAGAGTTGTTCCAAAAACTCAATCTCAATCTCGATAGAGGGCAAGACCGAAAAGCGTTTGAGCAGGAGTTTGTACTCATAATCGAGTTGTTGCATACCCAAAAGTTGCTCGATGTTGGTGTGAATAATCGCTTTGATATCCTCCCCATGAAGAGGCAATAGAACATTGTTTTTGAATTTATCAATAATCTCATCATAGGTAGTACGACGAGAACGAATCATTTTGGCAATGAGTTTGATAAAAAAGGTGTGATTACCGCAATACTCCACGATGGTTTGGACTTGATCTAGTTTGTTGGTGGGGGAGTAATTGACAAAGAGATTGATAGCATCTTCTTGGCTTAATGGTGCGACGTGATACTCTCGAACATCTTTGATTTTGGTGTTGGAGATGAAGAGAATTTTGAAGTTGTTATCAATGAGACTTAAGACAAGATTGAGTTTCTCTTCTTGAAAGGCAACCCCTTTGGAGTTGTCGATAATCAAAAGCTTTCGCCCCTCTAGGTGGCTGAGTTTGGTCACGGCTTCAATGAAGAGATCATCAAGGTGTTCGAGTTTGAGATCAAGTGAGTCCCTAAACGATGCGGCGAAGCTTTGGCGAAAACTGTCGTTGATTTTGACGTAGCCGTAGTAGTCGAAATTGTCCTTGTTTTGAAGCAGATAATAAGAGGCCAATGAGCTTTTTCCTACCCCTTCAATCGAACTTACAAGCACAAGAGCGTTGGAGATTGAAAAAAATTTGTCGATAATGGCCGCATCTTTTTGTCTGCCCACAAAGGTAGCTTCGTTGGTCGAACTCATCAAAGGGGTGAGCAGTTTGCTGTGTTGGTGAATCTGTTTTTTGTTGTACTCGCCATCGAGTCTATCAAGTAGATTGTTAATTTTGTTCATGATAATTCCTTAATATATAAAAGAAGTTGTGAGGAGAGAGTGGGATGAAAGTCTAGGGAAAATTGTTAAGAAAAAGATAGTGCTAATGCCACTATTGATGGATAATAAAAGTATAACATACAATAGATAAAAGTTTCTTAGTATTTGATACTGCACACATTAAAAATTTTTACTCATCCAGTAGGGCGGGTGAAATCCGCCATTTTATCCATAGAGCATTATGGTATCTAAGCAAAAATCCTCAAAAGCCAGTATGTACGATTGTATTGGCTCTTGCAAGGGCTTTGTCGATATGTTCAAGTATGTTTTCCTCTCCGATTACGGTATTGAGTCTTGATTTTTGTATGTAGGCAAGTACACTCTTATTGACACCCGATAGGATTAATACTCCTCCATTGTCGTGAAGTTTTTTGTGAATAATCTCAAGGGTATGAAGACCCGCTGCATCGATCATAGGAACATACCGCAATCTTAAAATAAATGCTTTGGCTGTGGGTTCAAGGTTTGTCAATACATCGATTAGTTTTTCAGTGATACCAAAAAAGAGCGGTCCTTTGATTTCATATACTTCTACATAATCGGGAACGATTTTTTTCGTAATGGCATCGGGGTCATCTGTCTCCTCTTCATCATCAATCGAATGAATTTTGGTTGATTCCATCATGGTGTGAATAAAAAGGAGTGCCGAGAGCGAAATACCCGCTTGAATAGCAAAGTTTAAATCGACCAAAACCGTAAGCATAAAGGTAACAATAAGAATAAAAATATCATTTTTGGGAGCTCCCAAAATCGATCGTATGTGTTGAATTTCAGACATATTCCAAGCCACAACAATCAAAATAGCACTCAATGCCGCTAGGGGAATTTTGACAATCAAAGGGGTCAAAAGCACCATAAAAAGAAGCAACCAAACAGCATGCATAATTCCTGATATAGGTGAAATAGCACCTGCTTTGATGTTGGTTGCTGTGCGTGCTATTGCTCCTGTAGCAGGAAGTCCGCCAAAGATGGATGAGCCTATATTGGCTACACCTTGAGCCAAAAGCTCTGTGTTTGATTTGTGTTTTGTGTCGGTCATTCCATCGGCAACCACGGCAGAAAGAAGCGACTCTATACCCGCCAAAATAGCTATCGTAACGGCATCGGGGAATAAAAGTCGTATTTTTTCAAAGGTTATTTCAGGAAAACTGGGAGCGGGAAGCATGGTTGGAATAGAGCCAAAACGACTCTCAATGGTATCAATAGGAATATCAAAAAGCCAAACAACAAGCCCAGCCAAAAAAACGACAACAATGGGTCCGGGTATCTTTGGGTAGTGTTTTTTTGTATAGAATATAATCCAAATCGATACAGAAGCAACCGCAACGCTAAAGATGTTGAAGCTGTGTAAATTTTGAATATAGAGTACAAGCTTATCGATAAAATCGGGTGGCATGGTCTCAATTTCAAACCCAAAGAAATCTCTTAGTTGTGAAAAAAGAATCAAAAGTGCAATCCCCGAAGTAAATCCCGTAACGACAGGATAGGGGATAAATTTGATAAGCTCTCCTGCTCTTAAAAACGAGGCGATAATCAGTAGAAATCCAGCCATAATCGTTGCTAAAACCAAGCCATCGTAGCCATGTTTTGAGACGACAAACACAACCGTGACGATAAATGCAGCCGTAGGTCCGCCAATTTGAAACCTGCCACCGCCCAAAGCGGAGATTAAAAATCCTGCTATTATGGCGGTAAAGAGTCCTTTTTCGGGTGGCAAATTGGAGGCTATAGCAATCGCCATAGCTAAAGGAAGTGCCACAATAGCCACCGATAGACCCGATAAGCTATCTTGCATAAAATGTGATTTGTGGTAACTGTTTTTTTTCAAAAAAGTAATAAGTTTGGGTTCAAGTAAATAAAGAAGCATTTTTTTCATGGGTACGGCTTTGAGTAGTTTAAAATTATCGCTATTTTATAATGATAGCACTTAAAGAGAAGCCTTAAGATTACTATCCCATAGGATACATAATCTCATTTTGAATGGCTTGAATTTTTGCTATGGTTTGGGTGCTTAATTTCACATCAAAAGCTGCAAACGACTCATCAAGCTGATGGGCATCTCTAGCCCCAATAATCGTCGAAGCGACAAAATTAAAGTGCATGGAGTAGGCTACGGCGAGGGTGACGGGTGAAATCTCCAGTTCTTTGGCTAATTCCAGATATTTTGCCGTTGCAGCAAGTGTTTTGGGATTGACAAAACGGGTAGCTTGGGATTGGATACGAGGATTAGGACTTTTGATATAGTCGCTAAAACGTGCATTCTCAGGAGTAAAAGGAGCGTTGTATTTGCCGCTTAGGACACCGCCACCAATGGGAGAGTAGGGGAGGAGAGAAATGTGTTCTTTTTGGCATACGGTTGAGAGTTCATCCAAAAATCGAGGATTGTTGAGTGAAAAGTTGTTTTGGATCGATTCAAAACGGGCGATACCCAAACGCTTGGAGGTCTCATTGGCTTTGGTGAGTCCATAAGCGGTGTCGTTTGAAGTGCCAATATAGCGTACTTTTCCCTCTCTGACTAGCTCATCAAAGGCGATAAGTGAAGCCTCAATGGGTACGACGGAGTCTGGCCAATGCATCTGATAGAGGTCGATATAATGGGTGCCTAGACGTTTGAGACTCCCCTCAATGGCTTGTTTGATATGAAATTTATCAATAGCCGTCATACCGTTGCGAATGGGCGGGACAAACCACCCGTTGGCTGCTCCTGCTACTTTGGAAGCGATGATTATATCTTCACGTTTTTTGCCTTTGAGCCATTTGCCTATAATGTTTTCGGTCTCCCCTGCGTAGGTAGCTTTGGGCGGGACGGGATAGAGTTCGGCGGTATCAAAGAAATTGATGCCTCTATCAAGGGCTTTGTCCATAATCCTAAACGACTCTTTTTCATCGCTCCAACTTCCAAAACTCATCGTCCCCATACAAATAGGGGTAACTCGTAGTCCTGTACGTCCAATGTATCGATACTCCATCGTAGCTCCTTTTGCTTTTTGATACTATAGCAAAAATCGGCTTTACTTTGTCTCCTTTGGTGTTTGTACAGATTTTGTACGCCATTTGCCCCAATTTCAACAAATATGACCTAAACTCAACACCAAACTTGATACAATTATAACTGACCTTACGCACCTGCTTTGCAATGGTTTAGCCCCACTGATTGGCTTTGCTAACAATAACAACCAATAAAAGTGCGTAATATCAGTTAGAGTAGATTTACAAATACCCAAAGGAGAGAGTCTATGTCCCATCCATTTAAAAGCCGTTTTGCCTACAGTGCCAGTGCGGGGAGTGGCAAGACTTTTAAGCTTAGCGTTCGTTATGTGGCGTTGCTTTTTATGGGAGAGTCTCCTGCTTCGATTTTGGCGGCTACCTTTACCAAAAAAGCAGCACATGAGATGCACCAGCGTGTCTTTGGGTATATCAAAGAGATTGATCATGAGAAAAATCGCTTTTTTTTAGAAGAGGTTATGACCCTAACGGGAATGAGTGACAAGGAGATAATAGCCCAAAAAGAGAGCGTAAGCCATCTTTTTTTGTCGCAACGAAGCGTTATTGTCACCATTGATAGCTTTTTTGCGTCGTTGGTTCGTTCGCTTTCATTTGAGGTGGGATTAGAGCCTACTTTTGAGATGGGAAATGGCGATTATGAGGAGATACTTGAAGGCTTTGTCTCCAAAGTAATCGCTTCGGGGGATATGCCTCACTTAATGAAACTTTTGAATACTCTTGACGATAGACATTTGGGCAAAGCACTCCCTTTGATGCAAGATTTTTACAAGATTGACCCCATTTTGCCCTCCATTGAAAAAATGGAAGTCGATAGTCAAGCGATAGAAAAAGCGATAGAAAAAAAGCGTTTGGCAATGATGGAGGCACTAGAGGCTACGGGGGCGAGTAATCGGGCTATCAAGCAGTTTGAGACAACCTCTATTGCGGAGTTTTTTAAAAAAGGGCTTTGGGGATATGCGCATCTAGGGGAGCATTCGTGGTTCAAAAAATACGCTTCTGCCTCCGTTGAGTTGCTTTTTGATGAACTCAAAGCCTTGCTGTTGGAGTGGGTAGAGGCTAAAGATACTTTGGTTATTTCCCATCTCTTTCGCCTCTACGATGATTTCAAAAGCGCAACACTCTTTTACGCTATAGAGAAAAACCGCCTTAGTTTTGATGATTTGGCGCTTATTGCCTATATTTTGCTCACCCAACAAGCAAGAGATTATATCTATTTCAAGCTCGATAGCCAATTCAAACACATCTTGATTGATGAGTTTCAAGATACCTCTATTTTGCAATTTTCGCTCTTTGCTCCCCTTATTGAAGAGATTTGCTCAGGAGAGGGACAAAACGGCTTCAAGAGCTTCTTTTATGTAGGCGACACCAAACAATCTTTGTACCGTTTTCGTGGAGGGATTGAGGAGCTTTTTGATACAGTAGCCAGAGCTTACGGTGTCACGATTGAGAAGATGAATACCAACTATCGAAGCTCCAAAAGCGTGGTGGAGTTTGTCAATAGTGTTTTTGAAGGACGTATGCAAGGCTACCTTAGACAGCTTACCCGCCCAGATGCCCATGAGGGCTTTGTAGAGCTATACCGTAGCGATGAGGTGATTACCAAAGCCGTTGAAGTAGCCCAAAATCTACTCACTCATGGAGCAAACGTAAGCGACATTGCTTTTTTGGTCTTCACCAACAAGGATGGGTTATTGATACAAAATGAGCTACTCAAACACACTATCCCCAATATCCTCCAAACCTCCTCATCGCTTAACAAACTTCCCCATATTGTGGCTATTGTAGCGATGGTGGAGTATCTTTTTTACGATCAAATTCTCGATGCTAAGGCGTTGATGCTCAAATACAACGTAGAGCATTTTGATAGAAGTTGGTACTTTCACGCCCTAGAGCCTTTTGCGGTGTGTCATAGACTCGTAGAGCTTTTTGGAGCGTTTCACCACGATCCCAATGTGCTTAAACTCCTAGAGTTTGCCGCACTTTACCGTGATATTCCTACCTTTTTGGAGGAGTTTAGTACCGCTTCGCTTGAAATATCGAGTGCGGTTGATTATGGAGCTAAGATTATTACCGTACACGGTGCTAAAGGATTGGAATTTGAACACGTCATTTTAGTCGATAGAAGCACCAAAAAACCACCCGATCGCAGTTTGTTGCTCTATAACTACAACGAAAAATTAAAAATAGAGACTATCTATTTACGCCATGCCAATCGAGAGCATTTTGATAGCCTCTATGCCCTAGCACTGGAGCGAAAAAAAGCATTGACGCAAAAAGATCAGATGAACCTCCTCTATGTAGCCATGACACGAGCGGTTCATTCGATGAGTATTATCACCAAAGAGAAAGAGTCTGTTTTTGATGGGTTTGATATGCAACCTTTGGGGCATTTTGCTATCGAGAGACAACTTCAACCTATACCTATTCCCCAACCCAACTTTTTGCCCATCTCGCACTACGGACGAGCCGACAAAGAGACCCAATCCAAAGAGGAGTCAAGCCAAATCAATTTTGGTAATGCGTTGCACTACACCCTTGAGATGCTTTATGGTTTCAAGCGGGAGTTTTTGGATCGTGCCATGGGAGCGATGATCAATCAATTTGGCAATCTATTGAGCCTACAAGATAGGGAGGATATTCACGCTAGAGTAGAACGACTCATTAGCAACGCACCCTTTTTGGAGCTTATTGAGAATAATCGTTACTACAAAGAGATACCGCTTGTTTACAATCAAAGGCGTATGGTCATTGATTTGCTTGTAGAGAGTTTAGATGGTTTTGTGGTGGTGGACTACAAGAGTTCCAACGCCCACAAAGAGGAGCATATCGCACAAGTCAAAGCCTACCTACAAGCCATCAAAGCAACAACCCATCAAGAGGCTAGGGGGGCTATCTTTTATCTTCTTGCAGATAAGATTGCGATAGAGTGGATTGATTAGTATCGGAGCTGTAAAATTTATATCAATATACACTAGGTGCGTAACATTAGTTGATAAGTGTGTGAAAAATGAGTGTTGAATGTAAGAGGGTAAATGGTCGGAACGACCAGATTTGAACTGGCGACCCCTATCACCCCAAGATAGTGCGCTACCAAGCTGCGCTACGTCCCGAACCGAAACAGCATTTTAACAAAACTTTTGTAATAAATTCTTTAAATTTGAGAACTTTTGAGATAATTTTTGAGTTTTTCAATGCTCATGGGTTTGGCGAAATAGAAACCTTGAATATCATCGACTCCAATGCTTTTGAGTACTTCAAACTCCCCTTGTCTCTCTACCCCCTCAGCCGTAGTAAAAAGATGCAGGGCTTTGGCGAGTGGGACAATGGCACTTTGGACAATCTCATACGCTTCACCTTTGTCAATATCGGTTACAAAGGATTTATCGATTTTGAGCCTATCTACGGGGAGTTTACGCAGATAGCTTAGCGATGAGTAGCCTGTACCAAAATCATCAATAGCCAAATGGATACCCAAATCTTTGAGGGCATTAAGCAGGGTAAGAATTTGGCAATCATCTTGAGCAATGATACGTTCGGTAAGTTCAAACTCAATATGCTTAGGATTGATTTGAGTTTGAGCGATGATGGCTTTGATGCGTGTCAAAAAATCTTTGGAGGCAAATTGAACGGCGGAGATATTGATGCTTACTTGCAAAAGCTCTATTCCCTCTTGTTGCAAACGCAGCAAATCCCTACATGAACGCTCAATAATCCAATACCCCAGTTCTATAATCACCCCGCTCTCTTCGGCAATAGCTATAAATCTATCGGGCGGTAAGTAGCCTAGCTTTTGACTCTCCCAGCGTACCAACGCCTCGATACCATTGACGGTTTTGCTATCCATGGTAGCAATTTTGGGTTGATAGTGGAGATAAAACTCGCTAAAGTTATCCCCAATAGCCTCTTTTAGCCCATTTAAAATCGCATTGCGTTCATTGACCTCACAAGCAAACTCCTCTTTGTAGAGGGTAAATTGATTTTTGCCCCGCTCTTTGGATTTGTACAGAGCAATGTCCGCCTCTTTGTAGAGTGCGGTGACGTTTTTGTTGGGGTCACAAGAGAGAACAATACCGCTGCTAATGGTAATGGCTAGATAGTGATTGTGAATATCAAAGGGCTTGTTGAAGAGTTCATGAAGTTGCAGTGCAAAAGTATTAAGCTCTTCTTGCGTCTTGATTTTGGGTAGTACAATCATAAACTCATCACCCCCGATGCGTGAAAGATTGCCACGAGAAGGAATAAACTCTTTTAGGCGTTGCGAAACGGCAATCAAAAGATGGTCTCCTATGTCGTGACCTAAGGTATCGTTAATAGCCTTAAACTCATCAACATCGACAAAAACAAGAGCCAAAAACTCTCCTTTTTGAATCGTTCTAATGTGTTCATCGATGATAGAGTGGAAGTAGTAGCGGTTAAAAAGCCCCGTAAGCCAATCGTGCTGGGCGATATAGTGCAGCTCTTGTTCTTTGTTTTGGATGCTAGTGGCTAGATGGTCAATGTGTGTAGCAATCTCTTCAAGTTCATCATGGGAGTGAAGCGTTCGTAGAGCCTTAAACTCTCGGTGTTTGATACGCTCAATATTGTGCATCAAAGCATCGAGAGGTCTAATAAGTACCGTATGGTAAAAGAGATACATAACGATAATAAATAAAATTGCAATCGTGATTAAAACCGTGAAAAAATCGTTGCTACCCTCATGGATGATGTGCCAAAGATCTATTTTGGGATAACTCAAAGCGATATAGAGATTGCCATCAAGCGTGGCTATCTTCAAAGCGGCACGGTAATCTTTGGAAGTGGTGGCAATTTTGATATTTTCAAGTTGCTCAATAGGTGTCGCAAACTTCTCTAGGCTCTTTTGAGTTGTCAATTTAAGAGGGGTATTGGTGCGATAGGTTTTGGGCAAATCGTTCCCAAAGCGTTTGCTAATCTCAATGTGTGCCGTGGTGCTATTGCCCTCAAACAAAGAGTGGTGAGCGGTAATGAGAAGCGTTGTTTTTTCAAGATTTAACGTAATTTGAGGTTTGCTATGGGGTGCATCATTGTAGAAAAGCTGGTGTTTGATGTGATACTTTTGGGTAATGGCTTCATTGAAAGTATAGAGATTATTGGAGCCATTTTCATGCGTACTTTTGTAGATGTGTTGGTTTTTTTCGTAGGTACTGATGAATTTGATGTAGTCATCTTTGCCCCTTTGGACTCCTGCTACGACGCTGCTATCGAGTCCGTACAACACAATGGTATCGTTAAAAGCAAATTTGGCCCGTTCAAGCAGGGCTTGGGCGATGGATTTTTTCTCTTCATCAATCAAAGGGCGTTCGTAATCGCTAGAGTGTTCATAGGTATTGATAAAATAGATGGAGGCTAGGATGCTCTCTTCGGTATCAATAAAGTAGGTTTGTAGGATAAGGTTGTTTTTGATAGCATCAATATCGTGAGCAATATTGGTAAAGAGTTTAAGCGTATCGTTGTAGGCTTTGTTTCGCTCCTCCTCTTGAATATAGATAGAGAAGTATAGGGCAATCGAGGCAAAAGCTACCGTAAAGGTAATAAGACTAAAGAGTACAAATTTGGTGCTAAGCTTGATGCGTAAGGTTTTCAAAATATGGGCTCTACCTCATAAGCGTTGCTTTGGGTGATGAGTTGGACGGGGATAACGATGTTTTTATCGACTTTTTCGTTGGCTATGAGTTTTTTGACCACCTCCACGCTCTCTTTTCCTGCCAAAGGAAATTTGATAGAGGCACTTTGTGTTCCCTCTTGGATAGCTTTTTGGGCTTGGGTGGTGTAGTCGCATCCGACGCTTATTATCTTTGAAATATCAAGATTTCTTGCTTTGTAAACCGATCTAACACCTGCTAGCATACTGTCACTTTCTGAAAAGATAGCATCGAAGCTTACATTATCATCAAGCAACTTTTCGCTTACCTTGATAGTATCTTTGCGTAGGTAATTAGCGACACGCTTAATGACTTTGATGTGAGGATAGTGCGCAACAACACTCATAAATCCTTGGGTTCGCAGCTGTGTCACATCGGCGTTGGGAAGTCCCTCTAGCAACAACACTACCCCTTTGCCTTTGAGTTGTTTGACGATGTAGTTAGCGCCCATCTTGCCAATTTCGATATTGTCGGAGTGGACAAAGGCGGTATAGGCATCGCTTTGGACTCCACGGTCGATAATAATGCTCTTAATCCCCTTTTGTGCTGCTTTTTTGAGAGCAGGAGTGATAAGCGAAGCATCGGGAGTACCAATAAGAAGAATATCAGCACCCTCACGAATCGCTTTTTCGAGATGATAGATAAAGAGCGTCAATTTGCCTTTGGCATCGGTGTAGCTAAAGTCTATTCCCTCAATCTTTTGGATATGACGCTTCACCTCCAACACTTGGGCTTTGCGAAAATCATTGGAGATATCATCTTGCACAAAAACCACTTGGGTATTTTTGGCAAAAAGCATGGTTGAATAGAGGATAAAAAGAGACACAATAGGAAGAAAAATTTTCATGGGGTAGTAACCTTGGAAAGTTTTAAAATACAACGGTATTGTAACACCAATCGAGTAAATAGAGACTTAAGTTGTTTTTGTTCATGCCATTTAGTAGGTTCGGCTTTAGCCGAACAATTGGAGATTATTAAACGCTTTACTCCACGACAGAGTAAAAAATATCGTATCCGTTCACCCTGAGCTTGTCGAAGGGTCTTGAGTTTGTTGAAGGGTCTTGAGCTTGATGTACTTCGACAAGCTCAGTACGAACGATGAATTGAATATGTCGTGGAGTGAGATTAAACGCCTAAAACTCGGGCTTTAGCTGAGGCTACATATTTCAGGTAATAGCTCTCAAGTTGTGCAAGCGGCATGGGTTTGGCGAAGTAGTAGCCTTGAATATCATCAACTCCCATATTTCGCAACACCTCATACTCCTCTTTGGTTTCGACTCCCTCAGCGGTTGTCAAGAGTCCAAAGGCTTTGGCAAGTGGGACAATGGCGGTTTGGGCGATGTTGATAGAATTGGGTTTATCAATATCTTTGACAAACGATTTGTCAATTTTAAGTCGATTAACGGGAAGTTTGCTAAGGTAGCTTAGCGAAGAGTAGCCCGTACCAAAATCATCAATGGCAATATGAATCCCTAGCCCCCTAAGGGCATTGAGCGTCGAGAGCATATCGGTATCGTCGTGAGCGATAATGCGTTCGGTAAGTTCAAATTCAATAGAAGCAGGGTCAATACCCAACTTTTGAATGATTGTTTGCACTTTTGTTAAAAAATCTTTGTGGGTAAATTGAATAGCGGAGATGTTGATACTCATCTGTTTGACATCGACGTTGTTTCTTTGGAGTGCCAAAAAGTCCATACACGCCTCTTGGATAATCCAATACCCCAGTTCAATAATCACCCCACTCTCTTCGGCAATACCGATAAATTCATCGGGTGAGA
Organism: Sulfurovum sp.; assembly: GCA_020721815.1. GTDB lineage: Bacteria > Campylobacterota > Campylobacteria > Campylobacterales > Sulfurovaceae > FS08-3. The sequence continues at coordinate 13,959 of DYMA01000018.1, forward strand.
CGATACCGAGTTTGCGATTTTTCCATCGGATAAGTGCCTCTACGCCGTTGATACTTTTGCCATCGTGGGTAGCTATTTTGGGCTGATAGAGCAAGAAAAACTCATCGCAACCGTTCTCAATGCTCTCTTTGAGTCCATTGAGGATATTGTTACGAGCGTGGAGTTGGTGCATAAACTCCTCCTTGTAAAACGTGAAGCGATTTTTGCCCAACTCTTTGGATTTGTACAACGCAATATCGGCCTCTTTGTAGAGTGCGGTGACGCTTTGGGTGCATTCATTGGAGAGTACAACACCGCTGCTAATGGTGATTTTCATGTAGCGTTTGTCGATGATAAAAGGCTCATCAAAGAGTGCATGGAGACGGTGTACGAAGCTATAGACTTTGTCGTAAGCACTAATTTTGGAGAGAATAATCATAAACTCATCGCCCCCGATACGAGAGAGATTGCCGTGATTGCCCACTAGTTCACTGAGGCGTTTGGATATTTCGATAAGCAAATAATCGCCAAAATCGTGACCTAAGGTATCGTTAATAGTCTTAAACTCATCAACATCAATAAAAATAAGGACAAGATAGTAGCCCTCAGGAATGGTGACTATTTTTTCATTGATAATATGGTTGAAGTAGTAGCGGTTGTAGAGACTGGTGAGCGAGTCGTGTTCGGCGATGTATTTTAGCTCTTTCTCTTTGGCTTGAATACTTTTGGCTAGGGTATCCATGTGTTGCGAAATCTCTTCGAGTTCGTCGTGGGAGTTGATGCTTTGAAGCTCACCAAAGGCTCTGGCTTGAATATGTTGAATATTGCTCATCAAAATATCAAAAGGACGTACCAAAACCTTTTGGTAAAAACGGTACATTATCAAAATAAACAACAACCCAATAGCTACGAGTATCGAAAAGAGAAAATGGGTATCGTTGCCCTCAAAGTGACGCACAAACGCTACCGTCGTAATCAACGCAATGGCGAGTATGATGCTATTAAAGAGGATAAATTTGGTGCTAAGTTTGAGGCGAAAGCGTTTCATTTTAAAAATTTTCAATCAAATCAACAAAAATATCGTAAAGCATCTCAACTTGGGTGATAGTGGTGTACTCGTTGAGCGCGTGAATGGTATCGTTCATCACCCCAAATTCAACGACATCAATCCCATAAGCCCCCATAAATCGTGCATCGCTCGTGCCTCCTGCTGTCGAAAGCTTGGTGGATTGTTGGGTTAATTTTGTGATACTTTTTGCAATGGCTTGAACAATTTTGGAGTCCCTTTGGGTGACAAAGGGATAAGAACCTTGGGTTAAGCGAAGCTCATACTCAACGCCTTCTAATGTTTTGGCAAAAAAAGCACGGATACTCTCTTGGGTGGTGTGCGTGGAGTTGCGTACGTTAAACATCATCTTAAGCTCATGGGGTGTGACGTTGGTGACCTCCATACCGCTGCGTATATCGGTAATGACGAGTTGGCTAGGGGCAAAATCTTCATCCCCTTTGTCAAAGTAGTATCCTGCGATTTTGGATAGATGGGGGGCTAATTGATGGATAGGATTGATCGATTTTTCGGGGTAGGCGGCGTGACCTTGTTTGCCTTTGATGCTAAGATAGCCGTTGATTGAGCCTCTACGCCCAATCTTAATAGCATCGCCCATCGCCTCTTCGCACGTAGGTTCAGCCACTACGACATAATCGGGAAGCCTATTGATGGATTTGAGGTGTCTAAGCATGATTTGCGTACCGTACGTCGCCTCCCCCTCCTCATCGCTTGTAAACAAAAGAGAGAGCGTACCTTGGAAGTTTTGGGCATTACGAACCGCCTCCACCATAGCCGCTACGCCGCTTTTCATATCTTGGGCCCCTCGTGCGTAAATCTTGCCCTCATGGATTTTGGGTACAAAGGGGTTGGAGTCCCATCCGCTACCAGGAGGTACGACATCGACATGACCCGCAAAACACAGATGCTCCCCCTCTCCAAAGCGTTTGGACAAAAAGAGGTTTTTCACACCCCCTTCATTGACCCAAAGGGGTTCAAACCCATCAAGATACTCTTGGATGAAATCCAAAGACCCCGCATCATCAGGGGTAATAGAGGGGTAGCTTAGAAGTTTCAAAAAAAGATCAATGACATTCATAGAGTCTAACCTTAGGGTTTTGCGATTTTGCCACCGTAGGAGAGAATCCCCCCTAGATGGTTGATGACTTGAAGGCCGTGGCGTTTGAAGATACTTTGCAACATACCGCTTCGATTGGCGGTTCGACAGGTGAGAATGACGGGTTGTGTTTGGGCTTTTTGAAATACCTCACTCGCCCAGCGTTCAAACAAAGAGGTGGGACGTAGCTCATTGACACCGTAGATAAAACCTTGATTGTATTCGCTTTGTTCACGTACATCAATAAGCCAAAAATCAACCGCTTGGGTCGCTCTTAGCGCTATAAGCTCTTCTAGTTCTTTGGAGGTAATGGTATCTTTTTGTAATAGCTTGTGCATCTCTTTTTCCTACTCAATTTAAAGAGCTAATTATACATAATTCTTTTTAATGCCATTTGAAAATATCAAAGAAGATTGCAAATGTAAAGTTTGGTATTAAATGAAGCAAGAGTAGCTTACTCCACGACATATTCAATTTGTCGTTCGTACTGAGCCTGTCGAAGTACATCAAGCTCAGAGTTCAAGGTGAACGAATACAATATTTCTTAACCCATCGCTTAAAAAAGAGTTAGCGAGTGATAATTTTTTGTCGAATGGTGTTGCTCCACCAATAGATAGCAAAGAGCAATCCAGGGGTTTTGGCAATACTCTCATCAAAGAGCATTTGGGTTGTCTCCTCTAGGCTCATCTCAACCACCTCTATCATTTCGCTATCGATACCGCCCCCTTGGGAGATACGCATAGACTCATCGACTTGACAATAAAACAAAAACTGTTTGCCCCCTGAGTGTCCTACGGCGGTGTGAAAGGCGGTAATTTTGGTAATATCTTCAACACTCACAAGAAAACCGCACTCCTCTTCTATCTCCTCTTTGGCAATCTCTTCGATGGATTTGTTTTTGTCGATAAGTCCCGCACACAACTCAAGCGTTATGCCCTTGCCGTTGCTGTTATAGACGGGTGGTCGAAACTGCTTGACAAATACAAACGTATCGTGTTCTTTGTGGTAAATCAAAATTGCCACGCTGTTGTGCGATTCGATGAGTTCCCATGTTTTGGAAATGCCGTTTTGTTTGTAGGAGGCAAGTTTTGGAGAGAGAAATTTGGGATGGGTTAATGGACTAAGTCCAAAATCCTCTATAGCATCAATCATAGAGTATCAATCTCTTTATAGAGGATGCTGTTTTTTTGCTCACTATCCCATACGTGGAGTTTGGGGGTCTCTTTGCTAAGGGCCACGAGTCTGTTTTTGTATTTTTTGATACCTTTGATTTGGACAATTTTGGTCTTGAAAATATCAACATCTTTAAATTTACGAGTACTCATATTGATGTGAGCCAATGGATTAACCGCACGTCCATTGATGTAGAGTCCAAAGTGAAGGTGAGGTCCTGTGCTTCGTCCTGTGTTGCCTACATAACCAATCACTTGCCCTTTGCTAACCCTTTGTCCGCTACGTACACGCATTTGGCTTTGGTGGGCATAGAGCGACACATAGCCTCCACCGTGAGAGATTTTGACCACTTTGCCATATCCCCCTTCCCATCCTGCGAAAGTGACGACTCCATCCCCTGCTGCTAAGATAGGCGTACCTCGTCTAGCACCAAAATCAACTCCCAAATGGGGGCGATAGCGGTGCAAAACAGGGTGGAAACGTTTGTAGGTGAAGCCTGAAGTGATGCGTGGGCTATTGACGGGAATACGCATTTTGTCATAGACGGCAACTTTTTGAGTCCCTGCTTTGTAGCGAATGATTTTGCCTGTATCGCTAAACTTTTCGCCCTCTTTATTGACAAAAACAAAATGCTTTTTACCGCCTGTCTCTAGCATAGCACTTGTGATGTTGGGCTCGTTGATAGGTTTGCCCAAACGGGTGCGTTGGGTGTAGAAAAACGCCATCGTATCACCCTTTTTAAGGCGTTTGAAGTTGATTTCGGGACGATTTTTGAAAAGTTCGCTAAAGTGATTGGCAAGTGAGGCGTAGTTGATTTCACGGTTGATATCGATACTAGGAGAGCTGGTGATAGGAAGGGCTACTTTGTACTCGGATTCTATAAAGATAGTAGGAATAATATCAAATTTGTATTCGCCTGTAGCGTGGATTTTGATGATTTGTATCTGCATCTCTTCACCGATAGGGATAAGGGCTTGAAGGAGTTCGTTGTCGTTTTTGAGTTCAAAGAAATTATCGCCACTTTGGATTTCAAGTAGCAAAGTTTTGTCGTTTTTGGAGATACTATCAAGGAGGGTTGAGGGGATATTGTTGCGTTGAAGATATTGCGAAAAGGTTTCGCCATGTTTCCAGTTGGTCTCCACCACCCTAGCACTGTAAAGCGTTGAAAACATCAACAATAATATTAAAATTTTCTTCATAATAATAGAACTCCATCATCTTGTAACTGTTTTAATCTGGTAACATTGTAGTCTAAATAGATTAACCAATGGTGTACGAAAAATTAACACATTTTGGGGGCAATGGATGCTTTGAGAAGATTGAAACGCTATTGGAGAAGATAATCCAATACAATGTCTATTTAACCAATAGAAATTTAGAAAAGGAAGCAGAAAGGAGTTTAAATGCTAAGCAAAGGTGCGGATGCAATGGCATTTTGGGACTAAAGTCCCACTTCCGATAAAAGTGCGTAACATTAGTTAATGAGATTCAAAAAGAGATTTTGTAGGTTCAAGTGATAATTTTACTGTAAAACGCTTCAATAGCAACCGAATTTCCTATGAAAGAAAAAATATCATCCTCTTGAATCGTGTGTGTGGGTGAAATCTCTAGTAGCCAATTTCCTAATGTTTTGTAGGCTATTAATTTGACGCTCTTATCGGTATTGATGAGTTCTTGTATGTTTTTTCTCTTCCAACGCGAGGGGAGTTTAAACGTAAGGATTCTCATGCTGTTGCTTAAATCAATCTTCTCAACATTTAAATCCCCAACCAAACTCTTCATCAAAGCACGTCCAGCAATTTTTTCGGGATGCATCACTTTGCTTACGCCTATTTTGGACAATATTTCACCGTGCGTTGTGCTAATGGCTTTGGCAATAACCCTCTTGTTTCCCAAATCTCTCAACGCCATTACTGTCAAAATACTTGCTTCAATATTTTCTCCAATGCTTACAATGACTGTATCAAGGTCTGTTACACCCGCTTCTTCCAATGCGTTTTTATTGGTAGCATCCAAGAAGTCTATTACAAAGGAGTCAATAATAGAACCTATCAGGAGAAAGATTTGCTACAAAATGTAGCATAGTGGGGTGGAATAAGAAAATTGTTAAAAGTGGTCTTGACAAAGGGGGGCGGTATAGAGTTCATTGGTGATAAAAATTGGACTTCTCTAAATAGCGATATATTTGCAGATTTTGAGAAGCTAACCCTACGCACTCAAAAAATAATACGTCATCGAACAACGTGAAGCAATCTCAAACGTTATGGATTGCTTCGTGCCTCGCAATGACTCGCCCAAAGATGATTTGTTGGACAAGTGCGTAACATTAGTTGCTATTCTACTCATACCGTAAGGCATCAATGGGGTTCATTTTGGCGGCTTTGCGTACGGGGAAATAGCCAAAGACAATGCCAACCATCATGGAAAAAATAAAAGCAACCGCAACAATGCTTTGACTAAAGATAAAAGGAATTTCAAATACACTTGTCACAACCGCCGTGATTGATATGCCCAAAACAATACCAATAATTCCTCCAATAGAAGAGAGTACCACCGATTCAACCAAAAACTGTGTTAGCACCTCTCGTTCCAATGCTCCAATAGCAAGTCGAATGCCAATTTCACGGGTTCGTTCGGTAACCGAAACAAGCATAATATTCATAATCCCAATTCCCCCCACTATCAAACTAATAGCCGCTACAGCACCCAAAAGCATGGTTAGCATCTGGGTTGTCGAAGAGAGGGTTTCGATAATATCTTTCATGTCACGAATATTAAAATCATCCTCTTCCCCCTCCTTGATATGGCGACGTTCACGCATCAAAAGTTTAATCTCTTGTTGTACCCGTTGAGTCGATACGCCCTCTTTCATAGAGACCAAAATGGAACTAATATCGGTTTTGTTACCGCTAATGCGACGTTGAAAAATTTTGAGCGGTATCAAAATCACATCATCTTGGTCTTGCCCAAATGCTGCAGCTCCTTTGGATTGCAACAAACCAATAACTTTGCACGAGAATTTTTCAAGTCGAATATCGGCTTGCAACGGGTCAAGATTGTTAAAAAGCTCTTTTTGAATACTCTTGCCAATAATGCACACCGCCTTGCCTGAGCCTAGTTCACTAGCACTAAACTCTCTGCCCTTTTCCATATCCCAATCTTTGATGACAAAGTAGTCATTATCGATCCCGTAAACCGTGGTAGAGTAGTTGGTATTGCCAAAAACAGCGTTAATGCTTTTGGCTTCAGAGGTTGTAACGGCTCTTAGGGCGGTTATCTCTTGCTTGAGTGCTTCAACATCATGAAAGTCAAAAGGCTTGAAGTTGCCGCCCCCTCGTGTAGGACCACGTCGCTCTTGTCCAGGGAGAATGATGAGCATATTGCTACCTAGTTTGGTAATGCTATTGGTCACATGCGCCGTAGTTCCCTCACCGAGCATTACCATAGCAATGACGGAAGCTACCCCAATAACAATGCCCAAAATGGTCAAAAACGAACGCAATAAATTTCGACGAATTGTACGCAACGCCAAAACAAAAGCATTAAGAAGCATGAGGATTCTCCACAATCTTCTCAATACACCCATCTTTAAACATTACACTTTTTTGAGCAAACTGTGCCATATCGGGTTCGTGGGTTACCATAATAATTGTAATGCCCTCGCAGTTGAGCTTTTGAAGCAACTTCATAACCTCCAAAGAGTTTTGAGTATCAAGATTTCCCGTGGGTTCATCGGCTAGGATAATCAAGGGTTGGGTTACTAAGGCTCTAGCAATAGCAACTCGTTGCTGTTGTCCGCCCGAGAGTTGGGAGGGTTGATGGTGCGCAACGTGGGATAAACCAACCCTATCAAGCGCTTCAAGCGACTTAGCTCTTCGTTGGGCTGCTTTCATTCCACGGTAAATCAAGGGGAGTTCGACATTCTCCAACGCCGAAGTTCTCGCCAAAAGATTGAAGCCTTGAAAGATAAAGCCCATAAAATTACGCCTTAGAAGAGAGATTTGATTACGATTTAGAGTCGCAACATTAACCCCTTCAAAAAAGTACTCCCCTTGCGTAGGGTAGTCCAAACAACCGATAATATTCATCATCGTCGATTTGCCCGAACCGCTGCTTCCCATAATGGCTACAAACTCTCCTTCAAAAAACTCCACATCGACACCCCTAAGAGCGTAGGTTTTCGCCTCGCCCTCTCCGTAACTCTTTTTGATAGCCTTTAGACAAATAAGGGGTGTAGTGCTACTCATCTTTGTCGCTTGTTTTCATAGAAGTGATGATTTGAGCCTCACGATCAATTTGGCTTTTGAGTACCGTATAGGTTCCATCGCTTTGTCCTATCTCCACTTCAAGCTCTACGGGCATACCATCTTTCAAAATCCAAACCCTGCTTTGTTTGCTGGGCCTTGGTTTGTTTGATTTGGGCGGAGCGCTAAAGAGATTTTTGCTTGTTTTGGTTGTCGCTTCGGGAGTAAAACGCAACGCACCATTGGGAATTGTCCATTTATTGAAAAGTTGGGTAGTGATAATATCGGCCGAAACGGTCATGCCAGGACGGAGCAACAAATCGCTATTGTTTACCTCCACCACCGCTTCATAGGTGACGACTCCATCGACGGTTTGAGCATTGAGACGTACTTGCGTGATAGTACCTTTAAAGGTTTTTTGAGGATAGGCATCGACGCTAAACTCAACGGCTTGTTGCGTTTGGATTTTGCCAATATCGGCCTCATCAATGCTCACAATCGCTCTCATTTTGCGAAGGTCTTGGGCTAGGGTAAAGAGGATAGGAATCGCCATATTGGCTACCACGCTCTGCCCAACTTCAATCTGTTTGTTAAGCACAATACCCTCAATAGGTGAGACTACAATGGCTTTGCTAAGATCCTCTTCATCAACTTTGAGCTGCGCTTTGGACTGAGAGACTCTTGCTTGATAAGCACCGTAGAGGGCTTTGGCTTTTGCGTAGGCAATTTTGGCTTTATCTATCTCTTGCGTGGTGGGATAGTTGCCTTGGGTTGAACGGTAGAGTGTTTCAAGGCGTTTTAGTTCATGTTGGGTATCTAGGATAGAAATTTCGCTCTCTTTGAGATTGGCTTTGGCAACTTCCAACGAAGCTTTGGAGTTATTGACTTGCGAACGGAGTTTGGTAGTATCAAGCTTGGCCAATATTTCTCCTTTGGTTACTTTGTCGTTGTAATCGACTAGCACCTCTTCCATCGTACCCGATACCTCAATCCCTACATCGACGCTGTTGGTAGGTTCAAGATTTCCCGTAGCACTAACCTTTATCACCAAATTGCGTTGCGTTGGCGTTACGCTATTGTAGTCATCTCTCTTTTCTTGATTGTGAAGCGTAGTATAGAAATAACCCCATACTCCTACTATCAATACAACCAAAAATTTTGCCCAGTGTTTACGCCAAAAGCTCTGCTTTGCCTCCTCGCTTTCAAGACGAGCAAGTATATCGATTTTTGAAATTTTCTTATCCACTCTTATCCCCTTTGAAGTGCAAAATGAAGTTTGAGCAGCTCTTGCTGGATGTGTAGGTCGTAGAGCTTAACCTCTAGCTGATGTATTTGGTAGGTATTTTTCATTATCTTGTAATCGTACCCGCTTTTGTAGCCTACCTTTAACCCCTTTTGGGTGTTTTGAAGTATCTCGTGATAGAGTTTGATGTTTTGGCGTAAGATGGTTTGGTAGTTTTGATAATTTTGAATATTCCCCACGGTTTGTTTATAAAACGCTTCTTGTTCTATTTTGATATCTTGCTCTTTTAATACCTCATTCATGTAGGCAATTTTTTTGGCTTGGATGGTTGATTTTTGGTTAAAATCGAGCGGGATATTGATATTGACCCCTACATTATAGTAGTTGTCGTCGTATTGAGTGACTCCGTAGTGTTCGCTTTTTTGGTAACCTATCTCACCATTAAGCGTTACTTTGGGGTAGTAGTTTGATTGGGTTAAATTTAGTTGAATTTTTTTCATATCGCTTTGCATTTTGGACAATGTAAGTTGGTAGTTTTTGTCCAAAAACTTTTTTTGGGAGATGATACGAAAATGCGGCAAGGCAATGTTGCTTTGTTCAATAGGGGTTACCTTGTAAAGCTCTTTTTGGTAGGTATTGAGAGAGTTTTTGAGATTGATGATGTTTTGAAGCTGCGTGTTTTTGTCCATAATGGCACGATTGAGCATGGTAATATCGCCAAAACCGTTTTGGTATTTGTTTTTTTCTATACTCATCTCAAGCTCTTTGTTTTGAATCTGGTATTGAGTTTGTTGGATTTGGATTTGGAGTTTGCGAATCTCTAAGATGGTATTGTAGATGGTTAGATAGTAGTTGTTGTTTTCAAGCTTTAATTGCGTGAGCTTGTAGCGTTGATTGCTTTTGGCGTACGAGATTTGATACTTAATACCGCCAAAACGATAAATATCTTGATTGAAACTCACCGCCACTTTTTGAGTGAGATCCATGTTGGAAGATTTGTAGCGAATCTTCCCAAATTAAAGATAGCTTAAAGCACTTAAAGCCTCCAGTGTAGGGC
>DYMA01000189.1 GCA_020721815.1 Sulfurovum sp.
TGCTGTTTTTATTTTAAGGTTTTTGGGGTAGAGGGGGGTGAGTGGTTACAAAAATTTTTAAGTTAGAAGTTTCAAACAAAAGCCCAAAATACTCACCCAAAGTGCGATTGAGTATCAAAGTTTGAATAAAAAGAGTATTGAGGCTATCGTTATCGATAGAGATAAGATGTTTGTTGTGCAAAATGACGCTGTGTCTGCTATTGGGGCCAAAGAGCTTGGAGGAGAGTATTTGATTGTTTTGAAATGTGATAATGGAGTGAAGTCTAAGAGAAGTAGCCCCTTGGGTTAGTATCCCTTTGGCTATATCAAGGTTAAAATTCTCTCCTCCAACACCAAAAGAGTCTCTATCATAGTGGGTAATGGGTGCAATGCCAAAGGCTCTTTGACGACTCATTGTGCCATTTGCAAGATCTCTATCGGCAAAAGTAGCCAACGTATTAAAGGTGCGAAGCATATTGCGGTGAAGCATAATATAGACATTGTGTTTGCCCAAAGCGATGGTTTTAGCCCCCTCATGGATCGTGTGTTCATTCTCCAAAAGCCTTAAATCTTGGGTGCGTGTTGCGATGAGTTTGGCTATATCGTAAGCAATTTGTGGAGTTGCAAAGAGCATTTTGGCGACAAAAACCGTACCCCCTGCCTGATTAGCCCCGTTGTCGATATAGGTGTTTTGACTACCCACATAGTACCATAGAGGCCATCCGTAATCCCACCAACTAATAATCGTATCTTGGGGTTTGATTGCAAGTGCATGAAGAGCTTTAATATCATCGGCTACAAAGTATTTGGGTTTGATGTAGCGATTGACTTGCATGATATTGTACGCCATAAGGGCAATGGCAAACGCCACACCAATATGTACCCAATCCTCTTTTTTGAGAGCATAGAGTCCATAGACAAAACCCAACGCCAAAACCATTTCGGCATACATCGTAAAGCGAATACCAATCTTAAACGAAAGATACCCCAGTAGCAAAAGGGGGACTAAAAAGACAAACTCTCTTTTGCGATAGACAAGCACGATATAGCCTAGCGTTGCGACAATCACATAGAACCAAATCCCTACAAATTGACCAAATATATCAAAAATACTGCGTTGTTGGTTTTCGGCTACGGTGGCTAGTACGTTGGTGATTTGATACTCTCCGATGGTTGTGAGATGATTAAGCGAGAAGTAATCCAATGCACGGGCATAGAGAGCGTTGCTATCGACAACCATTGCCCCACCCACCAAAAGCACCGCAAAAAGAGTCGCATAGAAGCGATAATCCAACCTCTCTAAGATGGGATGCTCCAAAACTCCCAAAAGCACTAGAGGCACGATAAGAGCAATCAAAGGATGGGTTGCAAAGACCAAAACAAACGCCAACCCCAAAAGCAAAAGCAATCCATAAAGCACTTTGGATTTGGGGTAAAAAATCAACACCATCAAAAAATTAATCGCCAACACACCCGCAATAAGCGATTTGGAGGAGTGATAAAAGGTATAGAGAAAAACCAAAGCCACAATCCCGATAATTGCAAAACGTAAATCTTGCTTGTAAGCAACCAATACAAATGAACTCATCAAAAAATAGACCAAAAAAAGATTAATCGTATCGGTATCGGTATAGCCTAAATAGCTTCGTGTGTAGTAGTTGATACCTATTACCCCAATAAGCGAGGCATAAAAGCCAAATTTGACAACCCCCATCCAATAGCCCATCAAAAGTATAGGAATAACGACAAGCGGAGCCAAAAAAGCAGGAAGCAACAGCATCACCCAATCAATATCTATTCCCGTCACTTTGACAATAGTAGCAATCCCATAGCCCAAAATATAATCATTCTCAAAAGGATAACTCACTCCTGCTAATATCTGCTTGGCATAAAATCCATAAAGCCCCGCATCATCACTCCAAATAGGCAATATCCGCCCCTCATACCAATACGCCTCAACACCCCACACATTTTGCAGTACCATCAAACGCACCACTACCCCAAAGGTGTAGGCTAGAGCGATATAGAGCAAGAGTTCTTTTGGGGTGCCTTGGGTTGGGGAGAGTTTCATATTTGCCTCTAATTGTAAAATGGATAAAATATTGTATCTACAAAAAATTAAAATTGGCTCTTTTTTATCTCTTTTGGCTCAAGAAGTTTATCGTAGGTTCGGCTTTGGCCGAACATTTGGAATTATTGGAAGCCCAAAACTCGGGCTTTAGCCGAGGCTACGGATTTAAGACACAATTAAAATAGATTGCTTCGTATGGGCTAGGTAGCTACAATTAATCTGCTCTCATTTCTACTTTTATATCCATTGGTTTGGCGTGATAGGGCGAGGATGTCACGACAAAATCGACACCCGTTTGGGCATACAATTCAATATTCTCAATCGTTATTCCACCCGTTGCGGAGACGATTAGATTTGGGTAGCTCTTTTGTAGGCTCACACACTCTCTAAGTTCTTCAAAAATCATCTTTTCACATTGCAAAATATCCGCCCCTAAAGAGGCAAAATAGTTTGCTTTCTCAAAGCTATCCACCTCTACGGCTATCTTTTTTTCGATAAATTTGCTTTTGAGATTTTTAAATCCTAATTCTAATTCAGATTTATTGGCAAAGAACTCTAAATGCTCTTTGAAAACCAATACAGAATCAAAAAGCCCCACTCTATGAATCACTCCTCCTCCATCCATCACCGCTTTGAGCATCAACTCTTTTGCATTGGGAAAGTTTTTTCTTGTCGTGGCGATTATGATATTGGGGTTGATGGTTTGAGCGATTTGAGTCATTTTGTTTGTATAGGTAGCAATCCCGCTCATGTATTCAAAACTGTTTTGGGATATTTTCCAAGCTTTGTGGAGCGACTTCGCGTCTCCATTGCACTCCAAAATCCTCTCTTTTGGGGCTACCCTATCTCCATTTTTTTTGAAAAATTCGTATTTGAGTCCACACGCTTTGATGATACTCTCCACCTCGTCACATCCACTTAAGATTATCTCCTCTTTGGGTGCAAAACTCATGCTCCCCAAAACCTCTCCTATCCCAAGCCCAAACGTGGTCACATCAAAATAACCACTATCTTCTAGTAATAAATCCATGGCTCCTCCTTATCTGTTTTCTAATTTTTTGTCTCTTTTTTGCAATAGGTTCAAACTCATAAAAAAAATCAACGATATGCCAACCAAAACTCCACTTAGCATCATAGCCAAATCATAATCTCCATCAAATACGGCATTGTAGATTGCCAATGATACTGTATCGGTTTTGCCTATAATATTTCCACCTAGCATCAGTGTAATACCCACTTCCCCCAATGCCCTAGCCGTGGCTATAAGCAAAGCAACAAAAAGAGAGTTTTTAAGAGAGGGTAATACAACAAACAAAAATGTGAACATCTCACTTTTTCCACTTACATAGGATGCTTCTTTGACAATTTTTGGAAAATTTTCTATGGCTACTTGAAGCGGTTTTACCATCAAAGGAAGACCTGCCACAAAAGCAGCAATAACAATTCCTGTAAAACTAAAAACTATCGTAATGTCCAATCGATAGAGCCACGCCCCAAACCAACCCTCTCGCCCCAGCACCAAAAGGAGAAAAAAACCAATAGCAATAGGTGGGAAGATAAGGGGTAAGGTGACTATAGCATCCAAAAGCCACTTTAGGGACAATTTTTCTTTTGCAAATACAAACGCCAAAGGTGTCCCTATTACCAAAAACAAAACAGCACTCACTCCAATCACCTCCAAACTCAACAACAAAGGCTCAAAGATGGGAGTAAAATCGCTATCCATCACTATAAACCGTACTTAGCCAATATCTTTTTTGCTTTTTGT
>DYMA01000190.1 GCA_020721815.1 Sulfurovum sp.
ACATCACTTATGGATACGATTGGTAACAGGAGGAGCTAACCGATTAGCCTGTTTGCTTAATTGTATTACCCCCCCCGTTATAAAGATTTAAAAAAGTTTTAAATTAATTATTTTATTTAGCAATTGTGTAGTAATGTAGCAGTTTATATTTTTTTACTTTTGTGATAAAAAATATCTTGTTGAATGCAGATTTTACTCTTCTATCTTGTCGATAATCTTAACTTTTATCTTCTTTTTGAGGGGTTGTTTGGCGTACTCTTGTTGGATTTGGCGTGAGAGTTTTTGGAGGGATTTGGTGTACATTGTTTTGTAGTCTTGTCGCAAAATCTCTTTTTGTTCTTCAAGTGTCATGATAATCTCTTTGCGAAAAGCATCACGATTGAGATACTCATCAGCTCCTATAAGCAAAGCGTCACTCCCAAACCACGCAACAGTAGCCAAAACAGGTGAGCAAATCACGACGGCGGGCCCGCACAACGCTCCCGTAGCCGCTGCGGCTCCCGTGGTTGCTCCTTTGGCGGCGAGTTTGCTAGAGGATTTGATGGCTACTTTGGTCGTGGCTTTGAGAGCGACTTTGGAGGCTACGACTTTGGCTACCATGGCGGCTATGCCGATACTTAGCACTGTGCCTATTTTGAGTTGTTGGGTGGCGATGTGGTGTTGGATATCTTCATGGAGTTTGTTGAGTATTTTGGCATTGAGTTGTATATCGACATTTTGGGTAAGCGTTGCCTTGACAAAATCCAAATGCTTTTGGGTATGGAGTTTGAACTCTCGTGTAAGGACACGGTTAAGCCCCTTGAGCTGGGTTTCAAACTCAGCAGGAAAGAGGCGTTTTTGGATGCTTTGTTCTATCTTGCCCGTAGCCATTGCTCCTAGTTCGCTGTACTCTCCAATCACAGAGTAGTGAAAATCCAAAAAGTTATCAACATTTTGATAGACACTCCCAAAGGCGTGGTTGATGTAGGTATCGATGAGGGCATTGAGGGAGTCTTGTTGGTTTTGCAAATCGTACGCCAATTTTCTAAGGGTTTGATTGTTTTCAAGAGCCTCTTTGATGCTATTGTCTTCAACCTCTTTGATAATAGTAGTGTATTTGACAACCTTTTGATAATCCTCTTTGAGTATCTCTTTGATAATCGTGGGCGTTTGGCTTGTGTTGTCGTCTATGAGCCTTTGATTGCGTTCATAGGCGATGATATAGAGTCCAATGTAGGAAATCAAAAAGAGCAAAATAGTCACCCAAAAAATCTTTTCAAATTTCGATAGTTTAAACATCGCTTCACTTTTTACAAAATTATAACACTTTTTGATATAATTGCATCAACATCAAACAAAGGAAGCATCACTATGAACATAAAAGAGACAATGACAAACACAAGAGCGACCAAACAAGGAGGAAGTGAAACCTCCTTTCGTTGGTGGGTGACGGCTATTATGGCACTTATTTTATCAATAGGGACATGGAATCCTACAGGTTTTCACTTTTTGCACTATGTATCGGTGAGCAACCCGCTATCGGGATTTACTCCGTTTGCTATTTTGATTATGTTGGGACTTTGGTTGATGGCTATTCGCTCTATCTTCCAAAGCTTGGGGCTTTATGGGGCGTTGTTTATTGTGATAATGATTTTGGCTTTTGTATGGGGGCTCAATCAATACGGCTTGATTGATCTCAAAAACTTTGATCAACTGGGATGGATTGCTACCATTGGTATGGCTATTATTATTTGGGCGGGACTCAATGCCTCTAAGATATGGAAACAAATCACAGGCGTTTACTCTACTGACCGTATCGATGATGAGTCATCCAAATAGTTAGTAGAGGAGTCAAAGATGAGTCTTGAAGAGCTACAAACCAAAATAGCCACCAGTGAGGGCGTACTGCTCTACTTTTGGGGAGACAACTGCAACGTCTGCGAAGCACTGCGTCCCAAAATCAAAGAGGCATTTGATAGCTACTTTCCCAAAATAGAGCAAATCTATCTCAACGCCAAAGAGAATATGGAAATTTCAGCCCATTACAGTGTCTTTTCTATTCCTACAATGATTGTTTTTTTGGATGGCAAAGAGTTTACCAAAGCCTCACGCAATATCTCTATCGAGCAACTCATAGCACAAGTCGATAGACCCTATTCGATGATGTTTGAAGAGGATATCTAAGCACCTTGTTTGAGATAGCCGAGTATGTTGGCATTATAGCCTTTGCCACGAGTGGCTTTTTTGTCGCTACACGCAACGGGCTTGATTTGTTGGGTATCTTGATTGCCACTTTTTTGACGGCTCTAGGCGGGGGCATTATGCGTGATGTGATGGTTGATAGAACGCCCTATACCTTTGTACACGACACTCCTGCTTTGGTGGTGGTTGCGGTTTTGGTAGTGCTTATTGTCTTTAGACTCCACACCAAAGCCTCTTTGGAAAATCGTTTTGTTTTTTTGTTAAGCGACTCAATAGGACTTGCCTCTTTTAGTATCACAGGCTCACTCATTGCCCTTGAACACCATCTCAACTTTACGGGCGTTTTGGCTCTTGCTTTTATTACCGCAGTGGGCGGGGGAATAGCACGGGATGTGATTATCAATGAAGTACCTTTTGTCTTTACGACGGGGTTTTACGGTACTATTGCTTTGATAATGGGGGCTTTGATGTATCTTTTGGATGGATTGGGGTTGATAAATGGCTACGCTTTGACCTTGCTGTTGGTAGTAGGTACGACGCTTCGCATGGTAGCGTATTACAAAAAATGGTCAATTCCCCTAAAGAGTCTCTAGGGGTTTTTGGCTTGATTTAAGCATTCTCAGCTTTTTGTTGAGTTGCTTAACAATATCTTTGGTATCGCCTTTTTCCATATCGAGGACAATATCGGCAACCTTGCTGTACTCTTTTTTGCGTACTTTATAGAGCTTCTTGGCTTCGTGTTCACGCTTGAAAAGGGGGCGTTTGGCGATTTTTTTCTTGGCATTGGGGGCTTTTTTGAGGCGATTGTATATCCACTCATACGAGGCATCTAGCCACACCACCGTACCCAGTTGCTTGATATTTTGGACTTTGTAAAACCCGCCACCACAAGAGATAATGGTATGGTCGATAGAGTTTTCTATCCAATTGGCACACTCTTGTTCGAGTTTTCTAAAGTAGGGTTCACCTTTTTTTTTGAAGATGGTTTTGATGCGCATATTGTGAGCCGATTCGATGAGGTCATCGGTATCAATATTGAAAATACCGCTATGGGTCGCATACTCTCTTGCAAACGTCCCTTTACCCACGCCCATAAAACCAATAAAAATAATATTATCTTTCACAAAAACCTACTCTTAGACCATATTGTAGCGATGCACTATCTTTTTGACTCGTTTTTTGAGATCTTTGAGTGCTTCGGTGGCACTTTCGCCCTCTGCTACAAGCGATTCAAACTCATCAAACTGTATCTTAGCAACCCAACCAATCTTGTCGTGCAACTTAATGCCCACAAAACGGACTTCACCAAAATGCTCTTTGGCTAATTTGTAAATGGCTTCAATTCTATCTTCATTGGTTTTATGCGGCTTGGTACTCTCGTGCATAGGTTCTCCTTTTTTGAATATATTTCAAAATTATACACTAAATAGCAAACAGATGAGATTAAAAGGTGGTGATTTAAGAGGCAAAGACTTTGACCACCCTTATAAATAAGGTCAGTGTTTGATTGTTTGGCTAAATAGCAATTCCCTTGATTTTCCTCTCCACAACATACTCCCTCCTTAACCCCTCTAAAAGAAATCCTAAGCTATAATCAAACCTTTAAAATCTAAA
>DYMA01000019.1 GCA_020721815.1 Sulfurovum sp.
TCATGCACATAGGGATTCCTTTGTGTTTGTTTGTTTGGGGGTATTATAGCGAAAAAAGTGTTTTATTTATTTTTTCTTGAGCTGTATCTATACTTTCATTGATTTTTCACTTTTAGGATTTTTTATTGCAACTTGCAACCTAATTGTAATCACTCTATGGTATAATTCCACCATCCAAAAATTTAAGGAGTTCGATATGTTTAAAAAAAGTTTAGTAGTAATGGCTTTGGTTTCATTGGTAGCGTTTACAGGTTGTATGGGCGGAGGCGATAAAGCTGAAGACAACAAAACTGCAACAACAACAGAAGCTAAATAGTTTTTAGCCTAACACTTTTATACCACGCAAGATAGCCTTTTGGCTCTCTTGCTTCCTCACACCTTCAAAACTTCCCAAATTATCGAAATCATTTTGTAATATTTCTTTACTATAGTTGCGTTTATTATACTTTAAGGAGATAGAAGTGGTTCGTAATAGCTTAGTAACACTTTCGTTCGCAGCGATGCTAGGATTGGCAAGTTGTGGTAGCAGTTCAAATAATAGTGTAGTCGATACAAACACCAGCGATCAAAACACAACACACGATCTAAACAACACGGAAACAAATACAAGTGAGGCAAAAGCCTTAAATCTATCTATTATTCATGTTAATGATCAACACTCTCATATTGCCTCAGAAAATATCTCATTTACATTTGGCAATAGCAGTGTAAAAGTAGATATAGGTGGGTATCCTAGAGTTGTAACCAAAATCAAGGCGTTACAAGCAAATAAAACCAATGCTTTGACACTCAACGCAGGGGATACTTTCCAAGGGACACTCTACTACTCTCTCTTTAAGGGTGAGGCTGATGCGGCAATGTTTAACATGGTCGCATGGGATGCATTGGCTTTGGGAAATCATGAGTTTGATGATGGCGATGCTCATTTGGCGAGTTATCTATCCAAGCTTAATCTTGCCAGTAGCGATATTTTAGCTGCCAACGTCGTACCCGCAAAAGGCAATGTGCTTGATGGCAAATTGAGTCCTTATAAAATTAAGACAATTGAGGGTGAACAAGTAGGTATTATCGGTATTGATATTGCCCAAAAAACCAAAGAGTCATCAAGTCCTAGCGATGAGATTACTTTCCTTGATGAGGTTGAAACCGCCCAAAAATATATCGATGAGCTCAAAGCAAAAGGGGTTAATAAGATTATCCTTTTGACGCACGTTGGTTTGGACAAAGACAAAGATTACGCTTCAAAATTAAGCGGTGTGGATGTCATTATCGGTGGAGATTCACACTCTTTGATGGGTGATTTTAGTGCGGTTGGACTTTCAAGTGAAGATACAAACTATCCTGCACAAACTACCGATAAAGATGGCAATCGTGTATGTATCGCACACGCATGGCAATACAACTACGTCGTAGGAAATCTTGATGTAGAGTTTGATTCATCGGGCGTAGTAAGCAAGTGCGAGGGTACGCCTACGCTTCTTTTGGGCGATAACTTTACCGCCAATGGAGCGGAGCTTAATGCCACAATGCAAACGCTTGTAACCCAAACCATTGAGTCTCATCCCAGCCTTGAAATCATCGCAGAAGATAGTGCTAGTGCGACTAAATTGGCAGAGTATTCAGGTGATGTAGATGCTCAAAAAGCGACAGTTATCGGTAGTGCTTCGGAGTTTTTGGGACACAGCAGAGTACCAGGGGATGGCTATGATAAAAAAAGCTACCTACCATTGGGTTCAGATATTGCTCCTATTGTAGCCAAAGCCTTTTATGATTTAAGCAATCGTGCCGATGCGTGTATCCAAAATGCAGGCGGTGTAAGGATAGCCATAGAAGAGGGCAATATCACAATGGATAGTGCCTATACGTTGCTTCCTTTTGCCAATACACTCTTTGAAATTGATATGAAAGGGAGCGAAATCAAGCAAGTACTTGAAGATGCACTTACAAACACTATCACCAACAATTCAACAGGCTCATTTCCTTATGCTTACGGTTTAAAATACGATATTGATACCACAAAAGAGGCAAACAATCGAATCTCAAATCTTGAAATCAAAGATAGAGCCACAGGCGTATGGTCACCTATTGATGCCAATACGATGTACGTTGTCGTCACCAACAACTATATTGCCAGTGGAAAAGATGGATATACTACCTTTAAAACCGTGCAAGATGAAAGAGGCGAGGGAGTAGATACTTATCTTGATTATGCTTTGAGTTTTGTACGATACGTTGAGAGCAAAACCGCCAACAATGAAACACTCACCAAGCTTCCAGCCAACGACCATCCTATTAAAAGCTACAACGGTTATGCTTCGGTACTTACCAAAGTAGGCACTTATGAGACTAAAAAAGAGGCAGGTAGTGAGATTGTAGCCTACGACAAAACAACCAAAAGAATGTTTGTAACCAATGGCGAAGATAAAAGATTGGATATTATTGATATTGCCGATGTTACGACTCCTAAATTTGTAACATCCATTGATATTACTCCATACGGTACAGGACTCAACTCCGTAGCAGTTCACAATGGCGTAGTAGCTGTAGCCGTTGAGGTCAAATCAACCGATGGACTCAATACCAATGCAAAAGGCAAAGTGGTTTTCTTTGATGCTCAAGGAGCATTGCAAAAATCCATCGAAGTAGGCTATTTGCCCGATATGGTAACCTTTAACGAAGAGGGTATAAAGGTGGTGGTAGCCAATGAGGGTGAGCCAAATGGTGATTACAGTGTTGATCCAATGGGTTCAGTAGGTATTATCAATATGGACAATTATGCTTATACCGATGTAGATTTTTCAGGTGCGACACTAACCGATGCAAAAGATGGTACACCTGTACGATTGGGCGGTACTCCTAGCAACGATCAAGCCAAAGATTTAGAGCCTGAATACATCGCAGTAAGCGGAGAGTATGCCTATGTAACACTTCAAGAGAACAATGCTTTAGCCAAAGTCAATCTCTCTACAAAAACTTTGGAGTGGGTTAAATCTTTGGGTGCAAAGAGTTATGAGACAGCCAATACGATTGATATTGAAGAAGAGGGCGAAATCAAAATGCAAAATTACAAAGGTCTCTTTGGTCTCTATATGCCCGATTCCATCGCCGCCTACAGTGCAAACTCTACAACCTACCTTGTAACAGCTAACGAAGGGGATGGAAGAGAGTATCCTGTAGAAGATGTCAATGCTTCATTGGAGACGGGTGATGCCTTGACCGATGAGAGTAAAATCTCTAAACTTAAGCTAGATGCTTCAATTGATGGAAACTATACAACTGATAACGACCTAAAAGTGGTTATTGATATGGGTGATACCGACAATGATGGTGATTACGATAAACTCTACACTTACGGTGCTAGAAGCTTCTCTATTTGGGATACCGATGGAAATCTAGTATGGGATAGTGCTGATACAATCTCAAAAATGGTAGCCAAGATGCAACCTACACTCTTCAACCAAGATGATGGTGAGATGGATGGAAGAAGCGGTAACAAAGGTGCTGAGCCTGAAGCATTGACTATTGGTGAAGTGGATGGAAAAACCTACGCATTTGTGGGGCTTGAGAGACAAAATGTTATTATGGTTTTTGATATTACCAATCCTAGTAATGTGATGCTCAAACAGTACCTTATCACCCAAACTCAAGGAGATATTTCGGCTGAAGGTATGAAATTCGTACCCGCTAGTGAGTCTCCAAATGGCAAAAATCTACTGCTTGTAGCTTACGAAGTGAGTGGCTCAACCGTCGTGTATGAAGTAAAATAATTTTTCTTTTGGGGTAACCATGCCCCAAATGGTACCATTATGCTATAATAAGAAAAAAAATAACGGATATTTCAATAGTGCTAACCAATAAAAACTACCTACTTATTGCTTTTGGCGTAGCCATAGCGACGCTTTTTTTGCTCTTTCCACACATTGATATTGCTTTTAGTTCCATTTTTTTTGATGTTCAAACAGGAAAGTTTATCTACAAAGAGTCCCAAGTTGTGCGATTTTTGTATCATTTTGTCATTAAAGTGGTTCAACTTTTTGCAATAGGTGTCATAGCACTTCTTCTTTTGAGTCTCTATTACAAAAAAGAGTTTTTTAATCTGAGCAAAAAAAAGCTACTCTATCTTCTTGTTGTACTCATTGTAGGACCTATTTTGGTGGTTAATATTATTTTCAAAGACAATTGGGGGAGGGCAAGACCCGCTCACATTGTAGAGTTTAACGGGACACAAAAGTTTACGCCCCCTTTTGTCAAAACCAACCAGTGTGATACCAACTGCTCTTTTGTCTGCGGACACGCTTCGGCTGCTTTTTACTTTTTTGCACTTATTCCACTCGTAGCCCCAAGACACCAAAGAGCTGTAGCGTGGTTTGCTCTTACGTTTGGTACGCTTATTGGACTGGTACGGATTGTGCAAGGGGGACACTTTTTGAGCGATGTGATATTTTCAGGTTTTTTTGTCTATTTTAGCTACAAAATCGTCTATTGGGTCATGTTTGAACGCCCTGCGCCTCATTCGCCCTAAAAGGCAAACTCCTCGCCCAAATAGTGTTTGCGTACTTGTTCATCTTCAATAATCTCTTGCGACGTGCCGCTTGCGAGCATCTCACCGCTTTTCATGACGTAAGCCCTATCGCAAATTTTGAGCGTCTCGCGTACATTGTGATCGGTTATCAATATCCCCATATCAAGCTCAACGAGTTGTTTAATAATGTTTTGAATATCAATGACGGCGATAGGATCTACCCCCGCAAAAGGCTCATCAAGCAATAAAAACTTAGGCTCTCCTATCAAAGCACGGGAAATCTCTACCCGTCGTCGCTCTCCACCGCTTAGACGAATCCCTTCACGGTTGCGTATCGATTGAATGTTGAACAGCTCCAAAAGCTTCTCAATTTTATCGTGTGCCTCTGTTTTGCTTAAGCCAACAGCTTGAGCGGCTATGAGAAGATTCTCCTCAACGCTTAAATCTTTGAAGATACTTGACTCTTGAGGCAGATAGCCTATACCCATTTTGGCCCGTTGGCTAAGGGGCAATGCGGTAATATCCTCACCGTCAAGGGTAATCGTGCCTTGTGTGGCGTTGGTGATGCCGCATATCATATAAAAGCTTGTCGTCTTTCCTGCCCCATTGGGACCTAGTAGCCCGACAATCTCTTTGGAGACAACCTCAAGGGAGATGTTGTGAACCACTCGGTTTTTTTTGATGATTTTGGATAGGTTGTGGGCTTGAAGTTTATGCATGGTTTGCTCTTTGGATAGTGTATAATCGTTTGTTGTTGTGAGGTGTTATATCAATAATAGTAATGTCGTATCCCGCTTGCGTCAAAAAGTGTTCCAAATCGTTACTTCCCCACTCAATGAGATGCCAACCCTCTTTTTCAAACTCTTCAAAAAGCCCCATTTGCATAAATACACTATCTTCTATGCGGTAGAGGTCGTAGTGAAAGAGAGTATCGCCGTAAACGTTTTGCAGTGCAAAAGTAGGCGAAGAGACACCGCCCAATCCCTTTTGCTTAGCGATAAAAGAGGTTAAGGTTGTTTTCCCTGCCGCAAGGTCGCCTCGCAAAAAAATCATAGCATGAATAGGAAGATGGCTCACAAGAAAGTCGTAAACCCTATCGAGTTCACCCAGTGAAGCTGTAAAATCTATCTTCAAATAGACTCCTCTTTTAAATAAAAAATAGTATCTTAGATTAGCTTTATAAAGCCTTGCCAATACGTAACATCAACTCTTTTTGAGTAACTATCAAGTACTTAGAATAGTTTTATGCTACAATACCAAAAGAAAAATTTGCCAAGCAAGGAGTTTTGGATGCGGATACTTTTGGGTTTTTTTACGGTTTTATTATTGGTTGGATGCGGGACTCACAACCCAACACCCACAAATAATCCAACAACTGCAAAAAAGTTGGACTTAAATGATGTCAATCGTACAAAGTCATTTGTTGCAAAAAATTTGAAATTTAAAAAATTTCAAAAAGGTTGCGCTTCGTTCTACTCCAATAAATTTCACTTTCGTCGCACAGCGTGCGGAGAGCGATACGACAAAAATAGATTGACAGCCGCGCACAACAGTTTGCCATTTGGTACACTCGTCAAAGTCACCCATGAACGAAGCGGCAAAAGTGTCATTGTTCGCATCAACGACCGAATGGCCAAACACAATAGACGTGCCATTGATTTATCCTATTGTGCTGCCAAAAATCTTAATATGGTTCATCTAGGTATCTCAACTGTAAAACTTGAAGTGGTTACCAATTAGAGCGATAACGCACTTTAAAGATAGAATTGATATAAAATTTTGTAATAATTTATTTTAATTCAATCAAATTAATTAATATTTAATAGAGTTTGTTTTACAATACAGTGAAGATTATATTTACAAAAAGGAAAGATATGGCACGATTAATAGTAATGGGTGCAGGTGTATCGGGGCATACAGCCGCTACGTTTGCAAAAAAATATTTAGGAAAATCGCATGAGGTTGTAGTAGTAACCCCAAACAGCAATTGGAATTGGATTCCCTCGAACATTTGGGTAGGTGTGGGCGAGATGACCAAAGAGGATGTGACTTTTCCTTTAGCACCTGTCTATCAAAAAGCAGGAATTGACTTTAGACAAGCCAAAGCGGTATCGATTCACCCAGAGGGCAAAGAGGGCAGTGATAAGCCATATATCACTATCGAATACACTATCGAAGATAAAGCAGGTCAAAGCGAAGAGTTAGAGTACGATTATCTTATCAACGCTACAGGGCCCAAGCTTAACTTTGGTGCTACAGCTGGATTGGGTGAGGGTACCAATATCGGTGAGCATACCGTTTCTGTTTGTACAGCCGACCATGCCGTCCACGCCAATCAAGAGCTTCAAGCGTGTATCGAAAAGATGAAAAACGGAGAGCGACAAAAGTTCCTTATCGGTACAGGACACGGTATGTGTACTTGTCAAGGAGCGGCTTTTGAGTATATCTTCAACATCGAAAAGACTATCAATGATGCAGGTGTACGAGATATGGCGGATTTGAAATGGATTTCCAATGAGTCCTTTTTGGGCGATTTTGGTATGGGCGGTATCCACTTTAGTATGGGTGGGTATGCCACATCAAGCAAAATCTTCTCCGAATCGCTCTACTCCGAAAGAGGACTCGATTGGATTATCGGTGCGCATGTAACCAAAGTCGAAAAGGGTAGAATTGAGTATGAGCTACTCGATGGAAGTATGGCAGAAGAGACGTTTGATTTTGCGATGCTTATTCCTCCTTTTGCAGGTGTTGGACTCAAAGCCTATGCCAAAGATGGTGCAGAGATTACCGATAAACTCTTTGCTCCCAATGGATTTATGAAAGTCGATGCCAAATACGATGCAGGTGCTTATGAGAACTGGAAAGCGAGTGATTGGCCTCACACATTGCAAAACCCAACCTACGGTAATATTTTTGCAGTAGGTATCGCCTTTGCACCCCCACACCCTATCTCTAAACCCATGACAACACCCAATGGAACGACTATCGTCCCCACACCACCACGAACAGGAATGCCCAGTGCTATGATGGGTAAAGCCGTAGCTCAAAGTATCTGCGATATGATCAAAAAAGGTGCAACAGAACCAACACATACAGCGTGTATGGCTCAAATGGGTGCGGCGTGTGTTGCTTCAGCTGGTAAGGGTCTCTTCACAGGAACGGCTGCAGCTATGACAGTCTATCCTATCGTACCTGATTTTGAAAAGTACCCTGGTGTTGGACGTGATATGAACGGCACAAGCGGAGAGTTAGGACTAGCAGCCCACTGGATTAAGCATATGCTTCACCATCTATTTATATGGAAAGCCAAACTTAAGCCAGGTTGGACGCTTATTCCTGAATAAGGTAAGAGTATTCATTCCTAAACTAAGTTTGGGAATGAGATAAAAAAGTGCTTCGACAAGCTCAGCACGAACGGTTTTAGGCTATCCGTTCACCCTGAGCTCTGAGCTTGTCGAAGAGTCGAAGGGTTTATTATTTCACACTCTCTAAGTTTGGGAATGAGATAAAAAATAGCGTGTGACATGGTCACACCTACAAATTGAAATTTAAAATAAGAATATAAATAGAATAAGGAGAACATCATGGCAGCAGGCGAAAAAGAGAAAAAACACTTAGGACACATCAAGCCCTACAGTCCACAATCAGGCACAATGGTACCTATGGGAGCACAAAAGTTTTTTAGGACGTGTGTCATCTTCCAACTCTTTCGATTTATTGTGATTAACTTTAAGATGATGGTATTGATTGCCAAAAGTCACCACTAATATCCATACGCCTCACACCCGTGGGGCCTTGGTTGCAATTGTTTGGTTTTGTCTTTCGATTGCAACACTTCATGCTCAAACTCTAACCTCTTTTTATGCCACACTTATCGAAAGCTTTGAAAAATCATCGTGGAGACTCTACGAAAATGTAATATTTCCCAGCTATGAAACCTACAAGCAACGATTTTATCTCTATCGTGATGAAAACAGTACACAATATGAAGCCTTGCGACACAAAGTCTATCGTAGTTGGCAAAACATAGCCCAACAACTCCAAACCAACGCTTCAATACAAATCATCAACACCCACGAAACCTTAACACGCCCCACCAAAGATGTGCGAACCAGACGTTACAAATACACTCTTCAACTCAAAGCCAATGAAAAGTATCTTGTGATAGAAGTTGATGATTGTCTGTTTGATGATGATGGTGTGCGATGTTTTGGGAAGCCGACTCTAATACCCCAAAAGTAACGATATTATCATGAAAGAGAAGAAAAAGAGTGCAATAGGTATCGTTCATAATCAAGAAAATGATAAAATAACACGTGTAGTATTGAAAAAGGTCTCGATTATACGAGCAATTTAAATCATTATCAAAAGGAAAAAAGATGTACAAAAAATTAACACACTCGCTTCTATCGGTTATGGCTCTTAGTGCTATGGCTTATGCAGGAGGGGATATCGAGGAAGTAAAACCCTTAGAGGTTGATGTTGTAGAGGCTTCTAAATATGCGGTTGGTCTCAAAATAGGTACTTTGGGTGCGGGGCTTGATATTTCACGTTCTATTACCGAGAAACTTAATGTGCGTTTCAATATCAACGGAGCGACTTATAGCGATACTCGATGCGAGAGTAATGTAGAGTACGATTACGATTTGACATTGGCAACGGCGGGGCTTTTGCTGGACTATTTCCCTATGAACAATGGCTTTAGAATCAGTGCGGGGGCATACTACAACGGCAATGAGTTTGAACTCACCGCTCAACCACAAGGCGGAAGCTATAATATCAACGGTACAACTTATACCACAGCTCAAATTGGTTCATTGGCAGGTATGGTAGAGTTTGATGAGTTGGCTCCCTATATTGGTATCGGATGGGGTAATACTACCAAAACCAAAGGATGGGGCTTTTATGCTGATGCGGGGATAATGTATCACGGAGAGGCGGAAGTCACCTTGACTCCAACGTGCGGAACAGCCGTAACCGCAGCTGCTTGTACAGCAATCCAAAACGACGTTGAGGCGGAACGATTGGATTTGGTTAATGAATTGAGCGATTACAAAATCTATCCTGTTGTTGCATTGGGTGTAACTTATACTTTCTAATCCCCTATCTCAAAATGTCTCATTGCAAGACGTGAAGCAATCCATAACGTTTGAGATTGCTTCACAATGTTGCTAATGACTTTGAAACATTCAATAACTCTAAATGTTCGGCTGAAGCCGAACCTACAGCGAACCTATAGCCTAAAAATTCTCACCAAATTTCTTATTGCCCTCTTCGTTTTGCATCAAACCATTGGACTACTTGCGGATAAGCCAGAGCGGCACACGCACTGTGGTCATTGCCATTGAGCGTCATAAGCTCTACATTCGTAGCACCGTTGGCTACAAAGCTATCGTAGGCCTCTTGTGAGAGTGCAAAGGGAATGACGGGGTCTTCATCGCAGTGATAGAGACGCATAGGGGTTGTGGGTTTCCAATCGTGCAGAGAGTTTTCTACCATTGCTTGTTTGAAACTATCTTGCGGATTATCAAAATACTCCTTGATTTGTGTGAGCGTAAAGAACTCTTGCGTGTTGTTGGTTAGTTGCATATAGATCTCCTCTCCCGTAAAGCTACCGCTAAAGAGTGTAGGGATAGAGGGGGCGTAGGTGGGAGTAATGAGTTGTTCTATCGTAATATCGTCGTAGTATCTAGCGTAACTAAAAGCCACAAAGCCCATAAAGGGAGAATAGACCATGGTTGGGGTGCTAAGTACTCCTTGTGCCATGCGATCGATATTGTAAGGGGCTGCCATGGGGGCAACGGCTGTGAGTTTGAAGGTATCGGAGTAGTTGGTTTCGATCTCTTTGAGTGTCGCCATGGTGGCGTATCCGCCCTCGCTGTAGCCTGATAAAAAGAGTTGGGTGTTGATAGGAATGCCATTTTGGGTAGCAAACTCTTTGAAGGCTTGTATCATATCAATAGAGCCATCGGCTAAGGGGTCTTTGAGCATATAGGGGTGTTTCGTCTCAAGAGAGTCGCCAAATCCAATGTAGTCGGGTTGAAGCGTAACAAAACCGCCCATGGAGCTAAACGCTACCCCAACACCGTTTTGTGTAGGTGCAAAGGCGTTGGTAGGTACATTGGCATTGGTAAACTCTGTGCCGTGAGCGTCGCATACGGTTGCTAATGGGAAGTTCTCAATCGCTTCGTATCCCAAAGGCAATACCAACAATCCCGAAGCGACAATCTTTTGACCTTGATAGGTAGTGTTGTAGCTAATCTTGTAAGCTTTGTAACCAAACTGTACAAAAGCAGCTTGTTCGGGAGGAAGTGTATCTTTGAGCTTTTGGGCATCCATCTCGACTAGCAGTTCCCAATTGACCAAAAATTGATGGCTTTGCACTTCGTTTGGGCTTGTAGTACCACCACTGCCCCCACATCCAACCAAAAAGAGCGAAAACACCGCTGCAAATAATGACTTTTTAAACATCCTAATCCCTTTTAAATTTTTATCAAATTGTAGCATGATGGTGGGCAAAAAGTGAACTTGAAAGCCCTCTTAGGTTATATTATGGCGTAATAGAGTAGGATATGCACACAAAAAAGGATAGATTATGGATTTTGCATTTGATATTTTAACGGTTCGTCACATTATTATCTCTCTTGTGATAGGCTTCATGCTGGGACTTCAAAGAGACATCTCGTATCATCAACACAAACGCAACGGTTTTGCAGGGGCTAGAACCTTTGCGATGATTGCTTTGGTGGGTTATTTGAGTGCGTGGCTTAATCAAGAGATAGAGTTTTTTGTATTGGTCTCTTTTTTGATAGTGGGAAGTTTTGTGTTGCTTTCTTATATTTATAAAGCATTTTGCAAAAATCTTTCGGGTTCTACTACCGAATTTACGATGCTTATAACCTATATCTTAGGCTTGATGGTCTATTACTCCAAAGCCCAATACGCTATTATGATTGCTATATTGCTTCTTATTGTACTCGATATAAAAGGCAGACTCAAACATTTTCGCTCCTTTATTACCCCAAAAGATATGCAATCTACCATCCTCTTTTTGGCTATGACGTTTATCGTATTGCCGCTTTTGCCCGATAGGGCTATTGATCCTTTTGGTGTTTTTAATCCCTACGAGACATGGATTATGGTGGTACTTATTGCGGGTATATCGTTTATGGGGTATATTGCTATCAAGGTGTTAGGAACGCAAAGAGGCATCTATCTAACGGGTATCTTTGGGGGTTTGGTCTCTTCAACGGCGGTATCTATCACGTTATCAAAAATTTACGCACTCAAGCAAGATTTTCTCAAAAACATTGCAGGGGCTATTGCTATCTCTTTTTCAATTATGTATCTTCGTGTATTGCTTGAGGCTTTTGTAATCAACCCCGCTTTGGCACACAAACTCGCACTTTCTTATCTTTTGGCTTCGCTTTTTGCTTTTCTCTTTGTAATCTATCTCTATCGAGCCTCATCCTTGATGCAACACAACGAAACGATAACCATCAATAATAATCCCTTAGAGATAAGTGAAGCTCTTAAGTTAGGATTGCTCTTTGGCGTGATTTTTGGCTCTATTGCTTTTTTTCAATCCAAAATGGGCGATACAGGTATCTATATTGTAGCGTTTCTTTCGGGTTTGAGCGATGTGGATGCTATTACGCTTTCACTTTCCAAACTAGCACTCGAACAAATATCAATGGAGGTTGCCATCAACGGTATTATCATTGCAACCGTGACCAATTCACTCGTTAAGCTTGGTATTGTTTGGATTTTGGGTGGCAAAAGATTGGGTGGAGTGATTGCATTGTACTATTTGATAACACTTGCTCCCATCATTGGAGCGATTTTTTTCTTGAATTGTAGCACACTTATGATATAATGATAGGTAATAGACTTTATTAAAAGGAGGGATAGAATGAGTAAAAACAATGTAATTATTATCACAGGTGGAGGGAGTTGGGGACACCACTATATTGTCAAAGAGATTAAAGAGCATTTGAGTGACCATCGAGTCGTTTATGTGGGATCAAAAGATAGTGATCAAGAGATATTTGAAAACGATCCCGATTTTTTTAGAACCTATTTTTTTGATACTCATGAAGAGCATGATGACAATATATTTGAACAATTCAAATCCTACTACTCCTATTGGTCTTATAAGCAAGAGTGCAAAAAAATCATCGAAGAGCTTGAACCCAAAGTGGTATTTTCCGTAGGAGGCTACAGTGCCAAACCTATGGCATTTGCTGCAAAAGCCAAAAATATTCCATTGGTTATCTATGAGCAAAACGCTCTAAGCGAAAGAATCAATGAGGAGCTACGCCCCTATGCCACGCTTTTTCTCTCTCCCTATCTAAGCGATTCTCCTATTAGTACCTACCCAGTCAAGAGTGAATATTTTACCAAACAAAGAATCCGAAGCGATATTAAATGCGTATTTTTCTTAGGAAGCATCAAAGGGGCTTCGCCCATTGCCGATTTGGCTCTCTCTTTGGCAAAAGATTTTAAGGCAAGAGGCATTAAGATTATTCAACAAACAGGCGAAGAGCATCTTGAAGAGATACGAGCAAAGTATGAGAAGATTGGAGTCGAAGCCAAACTCTTTGGCTACAAAGATAAAATCTCTTCGTATATGAACGAAGCTGATTTGGCGGTAGCACGTGCGGGGTCTTCTACGATTTGGGAACTTAGTGCCAACGGACTTCCTGCTATCTATATCCCCTATCCTGGTGCTTGGGACAATCATCAGTTTTTCAATGCTAAATTTTTGGCGGATCAAAAATTGGGATGGCTTATGCGTGAAGAGGCGATTGACAAGCAAGAGGTTTTATCAATTTTGGATAAAAATCTTACGACCATAAGCACCAAACTTATCAGTCGAATTGAGCCAAACGGTGCACAAAAGATTGCTTCGTTGCTCAAAGAGTTTTGTGAACGTTCATGAAAAAATTTATCGTATGGGTGCTTCTGGGTACCCTTTGGGTTTATGCTCAAAAGGTTGATTATCTTGCTCAAAAAGAGGTGCAACGCTTTATCAATACGATGGTAATGGAGCATGGATTTGAGCGGTATCATTTAGAGTATCTTTTTACACAAGCGGTATTTGATGTGGAGACACTCAATCGTTACAGAGGCAAACGTCGCCCCAATACCACCGATGGGACATGGGTACGCTACAAAACCAAACTCCTTGATGAGGCGAGTATGGACTACTACCGAACCAAAAAACGTCAATACCACGCAACACTCCAAAGAGCCTCAAAGGATTTTGGAGTACCTGCTGATATTTTGGTAGGTTTTTTGGCTATTGAGAGTAAGTTTGGCAAATATACAGGCGATTACAAAGTGTGGAACTCACTAACCACGTTGGCTTTTTTCAACAATCGAATGCAAAACTTTTTTTACTCGGAGCTAAAGCACTATTTGTTGATGTGTCGAGAAAAAAACTATGACCCACTGATCGTCAAAGGCTCATTTGCAGGGGCTATGGGGGCGGTACAACAGATGCCCTCAATCATGCGAAAATTTTTGATAGACTACAATGGAGATGGCAAAAAAAACCCATGGGATATCGAAGATGCTATTGGTTCGGTTGCCAACTTTTTGCACCAAAAGGGTTGGATAGAGGGGGGAGTGATTGCAGTACCTACCCATTTTAAGGGGATTCGTCTTGGTGGTATTCAAGCGGGATACAATCGTAGCTACCCCTTGACGTTGCTTAAACAATACGGCATTGAACCCAAATCAAACTTCGCCTATTTAAATGGCTATCTTTTGAGACTCTATGACCAAAAGAGCGATGAGGTGTGGCTAGGGGCAAATAATTTTCGTATCCTTACACGATACAATCCCAGCACCAATTACGGTATGGCTATTTTTAAAATAGCGCAAAAATTATAAAAAGATACAAAAGATGAAAGCGATACTCCTAAGCCTTCTTTTGAGCCTCTACGCTTTTGCCAATATTGGCACGATTATGGCACTCAAAGGCAAAGTCACCATCCAAAGAGGCACCTCTATCAATGCCAAAATGGGAATGAGCATCAAACAAAGCGATAACGTACAAACCAAAGCTCACAGTTCAGTCCAAATCATGCTCAAAGATGATAGCGTCATTACCATTGGGGCAAACTCCTCTTTTGATTTTAAAGAGTATCAATTTGATGGCACACGAAGTTCGCAAGCGAGTTTTAAAATCCATAGAGGTTACATTCGAGTCCTTACGGGTAAATTGGGCAAAATAGCACCCAATCGCTTTCGTGTCAAGACAACAACGGCTCTCATAGGGATACGGGGTACTGATTACAGCGTCGAAAGCCTCAAAGAGAAAGAGACCATACGTTGCTACAGTGGCTCTATTTGGGTCATGCTTGATAGGGGTGGCAGACACACTGTTGATGCTGGGAAGTTGCTAGAGATTCAAAACAAAAGTGCTAATATCAAAAAAATCACCGATATACCCGCAACCAAAAGCAATCTCCCTGCTGACCTTACCGATATGCCAACGCCCGATATTCATCATCAAGAACCCTATCACAACTATTAAATGAAGGCAATGTTTGCTATTTTTGGACTTTTGGTTTGAAACTCTACTATACTAAAGCGATATTTGTATAAAATGGTAGAAACAACTCATACAAGGAGGCGTTGGATGAGAAACATAATTTTATTGATGTCATGCAGTGTGTTGGCAATGGCGGGTGTCAAAGATGCCCAAAGGCTCTACAATCAAAAAAACTACAACGGAGCAATCGCTCAAGCAAAAAAATCGACCCATGAATATTCCAATCCCAATTTACACCTTATTTGGGCAAAAAGTGCCAAAGCCTTGGGCAATGATTTGGAGGCTATGAGTGCTTATGAGCGTGTCATAATGTTGCAACCCAACAATATAGAAGCCAAAAAAGAGTTGGCACGAACCTATGTGGCGTTGGGTAAGCACAAATTGGCGATTCAAATCACCGAGGAACTCAAAGAGGAAAATGTTGAGTTTGAAGAGATAAAGGTAGCAAATGAAAATGAGGTGGGTAACAACTTCAAATCAAAGTTTACCTTAGGATTAGGGTATGATAACAACGTCAATGTCCACAACGATACGGGTGAGCTTGATACCTTTTTTGGCACCACGACACACACCAATAAACTCTCAAGCTTTTTCTATCTAGGTATGGCAAATATTGACTACCTCAAAGAGTTTGAAAACAACATCTATCTGCGTGCTTCACTCAATGGATACTACAAAGTCGTCACCAAAGAGAGCGATTATAGTATCTATCTCAATACGCTTAAAGCAGGAGTGGGATACCACAAGAGCGGTCAATACAACTTCTATATGCCTTTGAGCTATTCGGCACTTCACTATTTGGGTGAAGATTTGTTGCGTATTCAAAGCATTGACCCTCAAATTGATTATATGATTAACGATAATTTCATTGCCAGTATCAACGGTAAATTTGAAAAACGAGAGTTTAAAACCGATAGAGACAGAGATGACAAGAGCTTCGCTCTAGGTGCTACACTCTACTACAAAATGGATAAAAACTATCTCTTTTTCGATAGCGAGTATCAAAACTACACCAGCGATAGCAACAACTATCAAGATTTTACCGATAAAACAACCTATACCTTTGTATTGGGTGGTGGATACACCTTTGCCAACGATATACAAGCCGTTGCAACCTACAAATTGCGTGTTAGCGATTTTGAAGACGATATAGGAACTGTTTTGATCCCCAATACACAAGTGCGAGAAGATACCTACCATCAAGTCAATCTCAAACTTACCAAACAAATAAACGATAAAATGTCTGTTTTTGTTGAAAATGAATACGCACTCAACGATTCCAACTACATACCCGCCGATTACACCAAAAACGCTTTGATGATTGGTATTAATTACAACTACTAAAAGGAGAGAATTATGAAAGCATTCCTATTGATAATAATGATGAGCCTCTACGCTTTGGCCAATATCGGTACGATTATGGCACTCAAAGGTTCTGCTACGATAGAACGAACCAGTAGTATCCCTGCTAAAATGGGTATGACCATAGTCGTAGGCGACAAAATCGTAACATCAGCCGATAGTAGAGTACAAGTGATGCTCAAAGATGAGACGGTTGTCACGATAGGGGCAAACTCCTCTTTTGATTTTCAAGCCTTTAGTTTCGATGGAACCAAAAACTCAACCGTAAACCTTAAGGCAAATCGTGGTTTTTTTAGAACCGTGACAGGCAAAATCGCCAAAGTAGCCCCCAATCGATTTAAGGTCAAAACCGTATCGGCTACGATTGGAATTAGAGGAACGGATTTTAGTGGCAATATTGATTTGGAACGAGACGTAGAAACCATTCGATGCTACAGCGGACAAATTTTTGTCGAGCTTGACAAAGGTGGTGTGCAAAATATCGATGCAGGTATGTTGATTGAAATTAGCAATAAAAATGTCGATGTCAAAGAGAGCGTAGGACAAATGCCCGTCAATAAGGTAATCTATCAATCCAAAATCACACCCGAAGAGATTTCAGAAGTGAGCAATGAGACAACTAAGCCTGAAACCCACAGCGTAGAGCCATACCCCAATCATACCCCCGATTATATTCCAAACTTCCACGAAGAGTATAATTACTAAATGAGTCAAAGCGGTGAGTTTTTCTTGCCGCTGGGCAAAACCAAAGGAGAGTAATCGATGAAGAGTATCCTA
This sequence comes from Sulfurovum sp., assembly GCA_020721815.1. Classification (GTDB taxonomy): domain Bacteria; phylum Campylobacterota; class Campylobacteria; order Campylobacterales; family Sulfurovaceae; genus FS08-3. The sequence goes on from DYMA01000019.1 coordinate 17,223, forward strand.
CTAAAGCTATTGATTGCATTGCTATTGGCACTCTTGCTTACATGGGCTTATCTCTTTATTCCCCAAAGTTTTCAATCCGTTGATAGCCGTTTGAGAGATTTTCTCTTTTTGATACGAGGCGAATTGCCCAAAAGCGATAAGATTGTCATTGTCGATATTGATGAAAAGTCACTTGACAAACTCGGGCAGTGGCCATGGCAAAGGGATGTTGTTGCTGCTTTGCTCTATAAGCTCACTCAAGCTGGAGCGGGGGTTATTGGTCTGGATATTGTGTTTGCTGAAGAGGATAGAACCTCTCCTCATCGATTTGCTACGAAGTTTCCAAATTTGGCAAGTAAGTTGGAAAATTATGATGAGATTTTGGCTCAATGCTTTGCTCAAACGCCCGTTGTGGGAGGGTTTTCGTTTTTGTTTCATGAAAAAAATGAAGAGCAACACGCCCCCAATATTCCCGCCGTTTTTGTCGAAAAGGGGCTAAAAGAGAATAATGAAATCCCAGTACCCGATGGTATTGTTCTTAATATTCCTATTTTGCAAAACGCCATGCAAACGAGTGGATTTTTTAATAATATCCCCGATTTGGGAGGGATGATTACCCATGTTCCACTTATCATGAAATACGATGGCATTATCTATCCCTCATTGGCACTAGAGATGTATCGTGCTGTGATGAGACAACAAGTCGTCAAGATTGTTGGGGACGATATAGCTGTTGATCATATTTTAATCGGTGACAAAAAGATTCCAACCGATTTAGCGGGTCGATTGGTACTCAATCCACGAGGTCCTCAAAAGCACTTTAGATATATCTCGGCGATTGATATTATTGAAGATAAGTTTGATATAAAAGATATAAAAGATAAATTTGTTCTTATTGGGACATCGGCGATGGGACTTTTTGATATTCGTTCTATTGCTTACGACAACGCAATCCCAGGGGTTGAAGTTCATGCTAATGTGATTGACAATATCCTTGTGGGCGATTTTTTACACCAAAGTGCCGATGCAAGAAATTATGATTTGATGATCATTTGGCTCGTTGCCTTTTTGACGGTGCTTCTCTTTGCATTTATAAGCTCAACATCTGTTTTGCCTTTTGCTTTGCTTATTGGATACGGACTCTTTGAGCTTTTTTATACCTTGCTTTTTGATTACGGCATGGTACTCAACTTGCTCTTTCCTATGGCGGCTTTTATCCTCTCTATTGTGATTTCGCTCATGGTTGATTACATCATCTCCTCACGCAAAGAGCAAGAGGCGAAGCGAATGCTAGGCAAAAAAGTCTCACCTGCGGTTATGAACTTTTTGCTTGAAAACTCCAAAGATGATTTGGTCAAATCTCGTGAAGTCGAAGCGAGTGTCTTTTTTAGCGATATTCGTTCATTTACTACCATATCTGAAAAGATTGGCTCACCCGATAGACTTATTTCGATGCTCAATGAGTATATGACCCCAATGGTTGATAGTATTATTAACCACAAAGGCACGATAGATAAATTTATCGGAGATGCCATTATGGCGTATTGGAACGCTCCCTTGCAAATCGAAAATTACGCCGATATGGCTCTTAGGAGTGCTATTGAGCAAATTGAGATGCTTCACAAAATCAATGAGAGCATTACACCAAAATATGACGTTACAATCAATATCGGTATCGGAATACATACGGGTCTTGTGACGGCGGGAGATATGGGTTCGCAAGGACGCTCCGACTATACCGTGATTGGTGATAATGTAAACTTAGCTTCACGCCTTGAGGGGCTTACCAAACAATACGGTGCCAATATTCTTATCACCAAAGCGACTTATGATAAGCTCAAAGGTAACTACAAAATACGCCCTATTGATTTGGTAGAGGTCAAGGGTAAGTCCCAAGCCGTTGAGATTTTTGAGGTCATTTGCAACAATAAAGATATAAGCAATGAGGAGCTTGAGCGTTACAACGAGGCACTTACAAGCTTTAGGGAGGGCAAAGTGGAAGTAGCCCATAGCCTATTTACGCAGCTGCATCGTGACAAAGAGTGTGTACTCTATGAGATGTATATCCACCGAAGCCAATACTATATCGATAATCCCGATATTGCCTTTAATCCTATTTTGAAAATGACGACCAAATAATCTTAGGGCAAAATAGTTTCTCAACAACCTATTAGCACTTTTTTACTAAAATATTACATTTCAATCCCATCTCGTTCCTAAGCTCCTGCTTGGGAATGCATACTTTAACAATGAAGTTCATATATGTATCCCATCTCGTGAGAAATGGAACGAGAGTTATATAAAGGAAACAACCCATAATGGAAAACCTAGATAAAGTTCTAAAATCCCATAAACTATCTCACGAAGATTATGCTCACATATTGGAAATTTTAGGAAGAGAACCCAATTTGGTAGAGATTGGTATCTTTTCGGCGATGTGGAGTGAGCATTGCTCTTATAAATCAAGCAAAAAATACCTTAACGGTTTTCCAACCACTGCCCCATGGGTCATTCAAGGTCCTGGTGAAAATGCAGGTGTGATTGATATTGGTGGTGGAATGGCTGCGGTTTTTAAGATGGAATCGCACAATCATCCTAGCTTTATCGAGCCTTTTCAAGGTGCTGCTACGGGCGTGGGAGGAATTTTGCGAGATATTTTTACCATGGGAGCTAGACCTGTAGCCAACCTCAATGCCTTGCGTTTTGGTGATGTTTACGGCAACGAAACCATCAATCGCTACCAAAGACACCTTGTAAGAGGTGTAGTCGATGGCATTGGAAGCTACGGTAACTGTATGGGAGTGCCTACTATCGGAGGCGAGATAAGCTTTGATAGCTCTTATAATGGCAATATCCTTGTCAATGCCTTTTCGCTAGGGATTTGCAAAAGCGATGAGATATTTTTGGGTGTCGCCAAGGGAATAGGTAACCCCGTAATCTATGTAGGTTCTAAAACGGGTCGTGATGGATTGGGCGGAGCGGTGATGAGCAGCGATAGCTTCACACAAGAGTCCAAATCTCTGCGTCCTACCGTACAAGTAGGAGACCCCTTTACCGAGAAGCTTTTGCTTGAAGCGTGTTTGGAGCTGTTTAAAACCGATCATGTGGTGGGTATTCAGGATATGGGTGCTGCGGGACTTACGAGTAGCTCGTTTGAGATGGCAGGAAAAACGGGTGCGGGACTTAAGATGGATTTGGACAAAGTCCCTGCACGAGAAGAGGGAATGACACCCTATGAGTTTATGCTCTCCGAATCGCAAGAGCGGATGCTTATTTGTGCCAAGATTGGTAGCGAAGATGCCGTGATTGCTATTTTCCAAAAATGGGGACTCGATGCGGCGGTAATAGGCGAGGTGACCGATACGGGGAGAATGGAGCTTTATTGGCATGGGCAAAAGTGTGCCGATATGCCCATAGCCCCCGTGAGCGAAGAGGCACCTATTTTGGATAGACCCATCGCAAAACCCGCCTATATCGACCAAATCAAAGACAAAACAATTGATTCGTACGATACAATCGACAACCAAGAGGCGTTTGAAAAGATGGTCTCTTCTCTTGAGGTAGTCGATAAATCATGGGTCTATCAGCAATACGATTCGATGGTACAAACCAATACCATCAAAGCCCCAGGGAGTTTGGATGCGAGTGTGATACGCATCAAAGAAAACGGCAAAGCTTTGGCAATGAGCAGCGATTGCAATCCACGCTATTGCTACATCGACCCTCACAAAGGTGCGGCTTTGGCGGTAATGGAGAGCGGACGAAATGTAGCGATGAGTGGTGCTCGTCCTTTGGCAATTACCGATTGTCTCAACTTTGGAAACCCCCAAAACCCCCAAGTGATGTGGCAATTTGCACACTCTTGCGAGGGAATCAAAGAGGCGTGTACGAAGCTCAACACCCCCGTTGTAAGCGGCAATGTCTCACTCTACAACGAAACCGATAGCACAAGCGTCTATCCCACCCCTGCTATTGTCATGGTAGGACTCAACGATTCGCAAGAGAGTGTACTCCAAAGCCAACTCACACAAGAGGGCAATGAGCTTTTGCTTGTGGGTACTACCAAAGGGGAGTTTGGCGGTTCGCTCTACATCAAAGCCAACTTTGGCGAAACAGCTGGAGCGATAGGTGCTATTGATTACGACGCAGAATTGGCACTGTGGGAGCTTATGATTCAAGCCAACCAAAAGGCTCTTTTGGAGTGTGCCAAAGATGTGAGCATGGGCGGAGTTGCCATTGCTTTAGCCAAACTTTGTGCGACAAGCAACAAAGGCGTGGATATTACAGTTGAATTTAGTGATAGTCGATATATCTTTGATGAGTCACAAAGCAGAGCGATTGTGGAAGTCACAAGCCAAAACAAAGAGGCGGTTATTGCTATGGCAAAAGCGTTGGGATTGGAAATAGCCACACTAGGCACTATTGGCGGTGATAGACTCAAACTCAACGACATTGAGATGCCATTAACGCAATTACAAGCAATCTATTTTGATACTTTTGCACGGATGATTGAGCAAGATTTGTAGTATTGCTCCACTCTTGTTTTACTCATTACGAAGTTGGAGCTTCATAATGAGCAAAAATCTCTCACACAAAAGAGATATTGTAAATAAAATGGAGAAAATATGAATGTATGGAAAATAGCTTCAAGGTGGAGTGATACTGGCACCAAAGCATCATCAATTTTAGATTTATTTCGCAAATATGGGATTGTATTTGTAGGTACAAACAAGGCTACAGGTAGAGTTAAAAATGAAGTTAAAGTTGGTGATATAATAGCTATTAGCGATGGCAAAAAGATTGTAAGTGTCGGTAAAGTGATTGGTGAACCTATTGTGATAACACATTTTGAGTTTCAAGAAGAGGATAAAAATCGATTTCATTATGAAGATTGGGTTATAGGCTTTAAAGTAGAAATTTACAATTTAAATCAAGATGAAATTTTTGAAACAAAGTTTGGAGCTTTTCATAGTATGGGTAAATTTTCTGAAAGGGTAAAAAAGCTTTTTCAAAGTAAAACATCTGATAGTAGTTTTTCAATTGATAGTTACACTTATACGGTTTTAAACAATCAAACTAATGCAAAATCTCTATTGCAAAATGATATTAAATATTTGATTCCTGTCTATCAACGACCCTATTCGTGGAATGAAGCTGAAATAGAAACCTTTATCAATGATATCTTCTTCTCTTTTTGGGGAAATGAAAAGAATACTGAACCTGAGCCGATGTTTATAGGCACAATGCAGTTATCTGAAAAAAAATATAATAATAAAACAAGTTTTTATCAAGAGGTCATTGATGGACAACAAAGAATCACAACTATAACACTTCTTTTGAAGTTTTTAGCTATGCAATATCCTGCTCATACTACCTTGCAAAACCTTCAATTTGATTGGCTTTTGACTGATGTGAATAGAGGACAACAATATAAAAATCTACAAGCAGTATTAATTGACAATGAAATTGATTCACCACTTAATAAGTATGCTCAAAACTATAATCATATCGCTGAGTTTTTTAAGCACAATACAAACAATGAAGAAAATGATGTTAAAGTAGAGTTTGATGAAAACAAATTTATTGATTTTGTATTTAATAGTCTCTATTTTGTAGTTATTGAAACCAAAGCAGGACTTAGTAAAACACTCAAAATTTTTAACACCATCAATACGGCTGGATTAGATCTCAATAACACCGATATTTTTAAAATCAGACTTTATGAATATTTATCTCTTAAGGGCGACAATAAAGAGATTTTTGAGAGTATTGATAAGCTTTACGAAAAGATTGCAAACAATAATAGTCAAATAGGTAAACAATTTACCGATATGAATCAAATATTAAGCATTTACAAGTTCTATTTGATTTCAAAGCATAATTTGAATAATGCATTATGGAGAATGGGGACAGGAACATTTTTTGAACAGCTTTTTGATACACTGCTAAATATTAAAGAGTGGGATGGTTTTGCAAATTTAAAAGGAATTAGTAATCTATTAAAAATTGAAACCATTGATAAAATTATTTGTCAAGTTTCACCACGTTGTACCATCCCCTTTAAAGCAATAGCATAAAA
>DYMA01000191.1 GCA_020721815.1 Sulfurovum sp.
CTACACTGGGGGCTTTAAGTGCTTTAAGCTATCTTTAATTTGGGAAGATTCGATGAAAATGAAAAAATCACTCTACACTGTGTTGGCTCTTAGTACCATTGCGATGGCTGCAAATGAGGATATAGGTGAGCTTAAAGCTCAAATGAATGAATTGGCAAAGAAAATCGAAAAAATTGAGCAGGAGAAGCAAAAAGGGGATACTGTTCTCAAATCAAAAGCGATGCAACTTGAAGTGAGTGGCAAACACTATTTGGGCTTTGTAAGCACCAAAGATAATCTAACCGATGAACGAACCAATGACTTTGAATCACGACGAAACTATTTTCAGCTCAAAGCCTACTTTAATGAAAACCCAAAAAGCTATATGCGAATCACTCTCGATACACACCATGTCGATGACGGCAGAGCAACGGTGGGTAAAGATTTGGATGGAACATGGAACGTACGATTAAAATATGCTTATCTCTATCTTAATAACATTTTGCCCAATACAGGTGTAGAGTTTGGTCAGGTTCATAGACCATGGATTGATTACGAGGAGCATCACGGATGGTGGTACCGCTCCATCTCAAAGGTAATGACCGAAGCCGATAACGGGGCACACCTTACCAATTCCGCCGACCTTGGATTTAATCTCAAAACCAAAACACCCTATTTCTCATCCGAAATCGGACTTTTCAACGGTGAAGGGTATCACGGTGTAGAAGATGGTGAGGCAATGAGTTTGGAGTGGAGAGCTACTGCACACCTTATGGGTAACGGCAAAGATAAAATGCACAAAAGTGATACCTATGCCAACGCATCGTTCTTTGGTCAATTAAATGAAAAGAGTGCCAAACACGGCAACGAAGACCTTAATTGGTACGGGATTCATGCGGTATATAACCAACCAGAATTCTTGATTGCGGCACAATATATTAAAACCAAAGATGCGATTGTGGACTATTCAGGAAGCGGATACTCAATAAACGGCAGTGTACGATTTAGAGATTTTTCTGTGATTGGACGATACGATAACTTTGAGCTTGATAGCGGGGTCGATAAAACACGCATGATTGCAGGTCTTACCTATCAATACAATAAAAACGTAGAGTTTATTGCCAACGTACTTACTGAAAAGATGGAAGATAATCTAGGAGCAACAACGGCTGATGCAACGGCATTGATGTTTACGGCAGAAGTTAATTGGTAGCCTATGATACCAATTTGTAATCAAAATGTCACCAAAATGTAATAAACTTGCACACTTAAAAAATTATACTTTAAAGGAAGTTCATGGGAAGTTCTATGAAAATCGCTATTGGAGTAGGCTTTGCACTACTTGTAGCGATATTTGTTAAAAGTTCGTTTGGTTCGATTCAAGGGAGCGGATTTTTGTTGATGGCGGCGGTATTTGGTGCTTATATGGCGATGAATATTGGTGCTAATGATGTTGCCAACAATGTTGGGCCTGCTGTGGGTTCAAAAGCACTCACGCTCACGGGAGCTATTATTATTGCTGCTGTTTTTGAATCAGCAGGCGCACTTATTGCAGGAGGCGATGTTGTCAAAACCATTCAAAAAGGCATTATTGACCCCTCGCAGTTTAAAGACCCGATGGTATTTATCTACGCAATGAGCGCATCACTTCTAGCGGCCGCTCTTTGGTTAAACTTGGCTACATGGCTTAAAGCTCCTGTATCAACGACTCACTCTATTGTTGGAGGCGTTATGGGTGCGGGTATTGCCGCTGCAGGATTTACGATTGTATCGTGGGGGACAATGGGGGCAATTGTAGCATCATGGATTATCTCGCCCATACTGGGTGGACTTATTGCTGCAGGATTTTTATACATTATCAAATCACAAGTACTCTACCAACAAGATAAGCTTCAAGCTGCCAATAGAGTCGTACCCATTCTTCTTGCGATTATGATATGGGCATTTACTACCTATATTATCCTTAAAGGCATTAAACATATCGTTAAAGTAGAGTTTGCTCTCGCATTGGGTATCGGTTTTGTTGTGGCGTTGGCTGCTTACTTTGTCGTTAAACCCATCATTGGCAAAAAATTGTCACAACTTAGCGATGAGAGGGTTGATATTAACAAACTCTTTACCTTACCGCTTATTTTCGCAGCAGCGCTTTTAAGCTTTGCTCACGGTGCTAATGACGTTGCCAATGCGGTTGGTCCTCTTGCGGCTGTACACGATGCATTGGTTCACATGCAAATCTCGCAAACTGCTGCTATTCCATTATGGATTATGATGGTTGGCGGATTGGGCATTGCCATTGGTTTGGCACTTTTTGGACCACGCCTTATCAAGACAGTAGGTTCAGAGATTACTGAACTCGATCATATCCGAGCCTTTTCTATCATGATGGCAGCGGCTATTACCGTTGTCGTTGCTTCTCAGCTGGGACTTCCTGTATCTTCAACGCACATTGCCGTAGGGGCAATTTTTGGGGTAGGATTTTTGCGAGAGTGGACCGATAGCAAGAATCCATCCAAAAGAATGAACGAGTTGCACAGAGAGCTAGATAGACACAATGTAATGAAAGAAGAGCTTATGATGCTACAAGGCTCAGGTGAATACGAGAGGAAGTTTAAACTCGCTCAAGATATTAAAGAGCAAAAAAAGGTCGTAAAAGCACTCAAAAAATCAATCCGTGAAAATTATGTCAAGCGAGGATTGGTGAAAAAGATTATTTTGGCATGGATTGTCACAGTACCTGTAGCAGCTGTACTTTCTGCTATTATCTTTTTTATACTCAAAGGGATAGCTGGATAAGTTCATCTCTTTTTACTCTCTTAAGTTCGTGAAATAACCAAAAGAGATAACCAATTACGAGATATTTAATTTATCGTTCGTACGGAGCCCTGAGCTCAGGGCGAACCGATACGATATTTTAATCATTATTATTTCACAAACTCTTCCGAGGTGGAACGAGAAATCATTTTCTTTTACACTTTTTACTGCGGTGAAATAGCAACCATTTTTTCATTAGCTCAATTTTAATGACATCTTTGTGCTATAATTATATTATACAAATAAGGAGTATATCATGAAAAAAATAATTTTAGGTTGTGCGGTAGTAGGAAGTGTGATTGCGTTCACAGCTTGTGGTGGTGGGTCAAGCTCTACGCCTGTAGCGGATCCAACGACACCCATAGCGGATCCAACAACGCCTGTAGTTGATTCGACGGTTTTTGTAAACTCGTCTCCAAACGATACACAAAACCGCATTGATGCTGATAAGTATCACCAAAAAATATCAGATGGTTTACAGGCAACTTCACAACTTATTTTACAAGACGACGGAATTGTCGCTTTAGCAAATCAGATTCAAAATACTGATATTAATTCAGCGGATTTATTGCCCCTTATGAAAAAGTATGATGATGCTATGATGGAGGTTCTTTCAAAGGCAAACACATTGCTAATTGATAGTATCAACTTCAATACCCTCCACGGCAACTCAGCAAACAATGCATCGAAAGAGCGTGTTTTGCCTATAGTTGTAGGTCTTGGTTTGCTTGCTTATAGTGGATATAATTTGTTTAAATCTGGGGCGGATGCAATCACCAAGAAAGCAACATCTAATATACTAAATGTTGCTGCATCAGCAGAAGGACGCACAAGGGTGGTGAAATTGTTTCAAGACCGTGGTATTGAGATAAGCGACGATGCAAGCATTTCGCAGATTGGAGATAAAATCAAAACGATAAACATTAATACGCTCCAATT
>DYMA01000020.1 GCA_020721815.1 Sulfurovum sp.
AGGGGATTTTTTTCATGGTTTTGCTCTTTTTTTGTTTTGATTATAGCATAGTTTTGTCTCTTCACCAAATCCATTGCAATTAACTCCACTCTATCACTGTAATCTCTGCCGCACTTCCTAGTCTCATTTTGGGTCCCCAAAAGCCTATGCCGCTATTGATGTAGATAGCCTCTTTGGGGGAGAGCGTGTGCAATCCTTTGACGTAGGGTTGTTGCAAGGTGACAAGATAATTAAAAGGAAAAATTTGTCCTCCATGGGTATGACCGCTAAGCATGAGATTGGGTTTGAAATCTTCAAGCATGGTGATTTGGCGAGGTTGATGCATCAACAAAAGGGTAGGATAGTGGGGCTTAATGGATTGTTTGAGGGCATCGACATTGGGTGCAAACTCTCCCGTTCGGTATCCAAAGTAGTCGTAAAGCCCAGCAATATTGAGTTCATTCCCTTTGTCGCCAATCACAACCGTTTCGTTTTCCAATACCCTAATGCCCAATGTTTTGATATGGGTTAGGGTATCTTGCAACCCATGAAAATACTCGTGATTACCCACTACATAAAAAACACCCAAGCGACTTTTGAGATTCCTAAGAGGCTCTACGCTCTTTGCGATAGTATCAATGTGCGCATCGGTCAAATCGCCCGTAATGGCTATAAGATCGGGGTTTAGGGCGTTGATACGAAGGGCGGCTTTTTGGACAAAATCGGCTCCAATGAGTCCACCGATGTGCATATCGCTTATTTGTACGATGCGGTAAGGTTTGCTAAAGAGCTTTTGGTTGAGTGTGACATTGACAATCACGGGTTCTCTTTGACCTCCCACGATAGCCCCCGTGGTATAAGCTCCACCCAACGCCAAGAGACCCACATCGCTTGAGCGTTTGAAAAAGGTACGCTTAGAGGGGTCAAAAGGGGCTTTGGTTTGAAACAGATGCAACGCTTCATACATTACCCCCATGACAAAAAAGAGCAACACCACTCCAAAACTAAGCGAAAGCAGATAGTAGAGCCAATCGGGTGTGCTTACGAGGTAGCGACTTGCCATATAGCCCAAAATCGCCGCAAAATTCAATACTACCAAGGCGATTAAAATCTGTTTTGTTGCTTTGCAAATGGCGAGACGTTGAATGACACGACTATAGAAGAGATAGTGAATAGCCACCATAAGTGTAATTATCATAATAGGAAATAAAATAGGTATTTTCATCGTTTGACCTTTGATTTTTTGTACTATAGCGTACTATCTTTAATAGAGGATTGATTATAATGTGCCTCAAAAACTAATATTAATGAAAAAGCTTTTGTTTCTTGATATTTGGAAATAAAACCTAAGGAAAACCATGATACTTAGCATCGAAAGCTCGTGCGATGATAGCTCTATTGCCATTACCGATAGGCTTACCAAAAAGTTGATTTTTCACAAAAAAATATCCCAAGAAGCCGACCACGCCTATTATGGCGGAGTAGTACCCGAACTGGCTTCAAGGTTGCATGCTATTGCCTTGCCCGATATTTTGGAAGAGCTTAGGGAGTATTTGCCCACTCTCAAAGCCGTTGCGGTGACCAATCAGCCAGGATTGGGGGTGACACTACTAGAGGGGATTGCTATGGCAAAGACTCTTGCGATGCTTTTGAAGATTCCGCTTATTGAGGTCAATCATCTTAAGGGGCATATCTATTCGCTCTTTATTGAAAAAAGCTCCATCATGCCTTTGCTTGTTTTGCTCATTTCGGGAGGGCATACGCAGATGATTAATGTAAGCTCTTTGGATACCATGCAACTTTTGGCTACAAGTATGGACGATAGCGTAGGGGAGAGTTTCGATAAGGTAGCCAAGATGATGGGACTAGGCTACCCTGGAGGATCCATTATCGAGGCTTTGGCACACGGTGGGGATGAGGGGCGTTTTGATTTTCCTGTACCGCTTCGTCACTCACCGCTTCTTGCTTTTTCGCTTTCGGGTCTCAAAAATGCGGTGCGTTTGGAGATAGAGAGATTAGGAGGCGAAGCAAACCTAACACCCCAAGACAAAAGCGATATATCCGCCTCATTTCAAAAGGCTATTAGACTCCATTTGATTCAAAAAAGCAAAAAGATATTCCAAAGCCAACCTACTAGAGATTTTGCTCTCGTAGGAGGAGCATCTGCCAATCTCTCTATCCGTCAAGCCTATGAGAAGCTTTGCCGTGAGTTTGGCAAAACATTGCACGTTGTCCCGCTTGAATACTGCTCAGATAATGCCGCCATGATAGGACGCTACGCCCTTGAATGCTATGAGCGAAAACGCTTTATTGACCCCGATAAAATCGATATAGGTGTCACCAAAAAGCTTCAAAATGGGGATTTTTTGTGAGATACGACTTTGATACCCCCATCGATCGAAGCACCACCAACGCCGAAAAATACACCAAACGCCCAAAGCTTTTTGGTACGCATGATGTCATTCCCATGTGGGTAGCCGATATGGATTTGCCCTCTCCCCCGTGCGTGATAGAGGCACTTCAAAAGCGTCTCACACATCCCATACTAGGCTACGAAGAGATGCCTACAACTGCCTTTGAGGCTCAAATGGATTGGATACAAAGCCGTTACGGTTTCTCCATCCAACGCTCGATGATGCTCCTCTCTCCCTCGGTTGTCGCCTCTATCAATATAGCCATTGAGGCTTTTAGTGCAATAGGCGATGAGATTATCGTACAACCTCCTATCTATCCTCCCTTTTTCCACTCCATCACCAACCGCAACCGAAAACTCATCCTCAATCCTCTCAAAAATGAAAAGGGAGAGTATCGCATCGATTTTGAGGATTTGGAAGCCAAAATCACGCCTCGTACCAAAATGTTGCTGCTTTGTTCGCCCCACAACCCCGTAGGAAGAGTATGGAGTAGCCAAGAACTTGAAACTTTGCTAGAGATTACCCAAAAGCAGGGGATAGTTGTCGTAAGCGATGAGGTACACAGCGATATTGTTTGGACTCCTCATACACCGCTCTATACACTAAGCGATAGGGTTGTGACACTTCAAGGTATTGGCAAAACTTTTAATCTTTCGGGTATTGCCCTTTCGACCATTATCATCCCCAATCGTGAGCTTCGAGAGGCGTTTAGCAAGGTTTACGATACCTTTCATTTGGGGGAGGGAAATATCTTGTCGCATATCGCTTTTGAAGCGGCGTACCGTGGAGGCAAAGCGTGGCTAGAGGAGCTTTTGGTCTATATTGAGGGTAACTTTGCCCTTTTGGAGGATTTGGCACGTCGCTATCCTCGTTGTATGCGATTTGCTAAACCCCAAGGTACCTATTTGGCGTGGATTGATTGTGGAAACTTTGGCGAGAAACAACTCTTCGAGGGATTGATAAAGCAAGGCTTAGGAGTCTCAATGGGAGGCAACTTTGGCAAAGAGGGCAGGGGATTTGTACGCCTCAATTGTGCCCTGCCTAGAAGCATCATGCAAGAGGCGATAGAGAGATTGGAGAGCTTTTGCCGTAGCGAAAAGTCTTACCCTACAACCAACAAAGCAAAAAATATCGTATCCGTTCGCCCTGAGCTCTGAGCTTGATGTACTTCGACAAGCTCAGTACGAACGATAAATTAAATATGTCTAGGTAGAATCAAAGTCCGAAATACTATTCCATCTTATATTTTACAAATAGAGTGCAGGTGCGTAAGGTCAGGGATTAAAATTTATACTGCACTTGTGCAAAAAATCCATAAGCATCATCATCGCTAATGGCGTTGTTTTGGGTGGTGGCCTCTTGGATGTAATCACCCGCTGCAAAATAACTCGCCCCTAGCATCAACTGAGTATCTTTGTTGTAGTCGTAGGTTGCCACAAGGTCAATCTCATCGCCGTACTCATCGCTACGCATTGAAGCGATAGTGTAGCTTTTCCATTTGTTGGTAGGTTTGTCGGCATAAAATTTATGGTATTCAAGCTTGATATGGGTATTGGGCAAGGCTTTGGTGATAACAAAAAGCTCATAATCGATTAAATTGCTCCACTCAAAGAGATTGAGCCGTCCGTAATACTTATCACTAGCCCCAAATACCCCATCAAAAAGCTCTCGTTCTTGCGTGTTGGGGTCATCTCCACTAGCATAGGTGTAGCCAAATCCTATTTTGGTTTTGAGGGGCTTGAAGCTATAACCCCCATCGATATGAAAACCCTTGCCTTTACTATCGACGGTTGTACCATCAGGTTTGGTATAGTCTCCAAAGGATTGAATGTAGGTGGTATCGTAAAAAAAGCCACCTATATCCTCATTGTAGGCACGAAAACCAACGTAGTAGCTTGTCAGTTCATTGTACACCTCATTGGCTTTGTCGTTGTGTTTGTAGGCAAAAATAGGCTCAATCACTCCCCACGAATCCAAAGCGTAGTGACCATAGACCCCAACAGCCTCATAACCGTGCCGTCCATTGAAGCTCAACTCATCGGGGTCATGAAGCACGTTGCGTCCATAAAAAATATCCACAAAGTTCTCTCCCTCCGTATAGGAGAGTTTAGCCCCATCCCATAGCCATTTGCCTGAGTTTTTCCACTCGCCTGGCCCAAAGACTCGATAGTCTCCGTAGGTGATTTTTTGGCGACCCAGCGTGATAGCTAGGTTGTTTTGTTGGTATTTGAGGTAGAGTTCGTAGAGTTCGGTGTTGTCTTGTTGGGGGTTGTGTTCTTGATTGAACTCTTTGTTGTACCAATCGCTATCTTCAAATCCCCAGCCCAATACTCGTGAGTCTTGAAGCGAGGCTCTAAAACTCACGTTTTCATTGAACTTATAGCTAACTCCTAAGCGTACACGAGTCATAAGGTAGCTATCATCACTCTCTCCTAGTGTAGGATTAGTGCCGTAAAACTTCTCATTCATATTCTCAAAGCTCTCAAATCTAGCCCTAAACTCTCCATCAACGCTCCATTGAGCCACGCTTAGAGTAGAAAGCCCAAAGGCTACCCATACTATTTTTTCTATTTTTTTCATCTCTATCCTTTGTGTTGTCTCTTTGTACTATGCATTATCTCACTCCACGACATATTCAATTTATCGTTCGTACTGAGCTTGTCGAAGTACATCAAGCTCAAGACCCTTCGACCCTTCGACAAGCTCAGAGCTCAGGGTGAACGGATACGATATTTTTACTCTATCGTGGAGTAAGATGCATTATGTATTCCAACATATAATGCTAGTTTTTTTTGCAGTATGATTGGGTTTTTATTTACCTATCATAATATCCGATGCTTTGACAATGGCACACGCCTCAACGCCCTTTTGGAGACCCAAAGCCAAAAGTGCATCGGTTGTAATGGTGGACGATACCGTATCGCCGTTGCCCAAATCCATCTTGATACTGGCGTTAATAGCCCCTTGTGTAATCTCTGCAATAGTGCCTATAAATTTGTTTCGAGCGCTAATGTTTAAAGCACTATCGGTGGTGATTAGTACGTTGTTGGATTTGAAAATAGCACTTACACGATTGCCCAAAGCCAAATCAAGTGCCTCTACGGCGTGGTTGGTGATAATTGAGACCAATGTGTAACCGCTTTTGAGTTTGATAAAAACCGAAGCGTTTACTTTGCCCCTTTCGATATGTTCAACGGTGCCGCTGATTTGATTTCTTGCACTGATAGTCATAGAGAGTCTCCTGATTGATTCGAGTTCTAAATGGTTGAAATTGATCTCCTTAGAGAGGGTTTGCAAAAATCTCTCTTGTTCGGATTTGAAAAGCGTATAGAGGTCAACCACCTTTTTGCCATACTCCGTAAGCGACGTACCTCCGCCATTTTTGCCTCCCGTGGAGCGATTGACGATGGGCTGGGGGGATAGATTGTTCATAGCATCGATGCTATCCCACGCTGCTTTGTAGCTCATGGGTACATTTTTGGCCGCTTTTAAAATAGAGCCGTATTGATCAATGGCGTTTAGCAATCGAATGCGTTTTTCCAATAAAAAAGGCTCATTGAGTATCCCTAGTGTCAGATTGGACGAAAACTCCATAAATCTCCTTTTGTATAATCGAGTATATAATGAAATGGTACATTTATATAGCTTAATTTACAAACAACTCTCAAAATTATCACGCCAAACTTGTTGTGAAACAATGCTTGAATTTACGCTTGTTACCTTTTGTTTCCTTTATTTCATTACTATTGCTTTTGAATTTAAATAAAAGGAGAGAGCCGTGTCGATAACTATGCGAGATGTTGCTACATCGTTGAGTGCTATACTTTTTGGCGTGATAGCTATTACAGGTGTAATGCTTTTTTTTCATCTTTTTGAGAGCCATATCAAAGAGTTGCATGAGGTCATTGGAGTGGTTTTTGTTGCGGCGGTGTTGTTGCATATCGTAGCCAATTGGAGAGCGATGCGAAACTATTTCGCTAAAAAGATTTTTATTGTTGTGGGTGTTGGAGTGGCGATTGTCTCATCGGGATTGATTGCTCCTACCTTCTCAAAACAAGAGCCAAGCCCAAAAAAAATAGTGATTGATGCTATGTTGCATGCTCCTATTGAAGACTCTTTTGCGGTTCTTGCTGCAAAAAATGCTGCTGCAAAGCTTCAAGCCCAAGGTATCAAGATGGAGGGCAATACCATCGAGGAGATTGCCAAAGCCAATGCTGTTTCGCCCTACAAAATCGTAGCCATTGTGTCGGCTCAATAGTTTTTAAGCAATTGTGGATAAAATATCTCATGCAAACTATTCATGAGACTTTTATCCATACCTACTCAATCAATCGCTCCAAATTCATCGCCCACCTTACGCCTATCTACAATTTCAAAACACTTTTGGCTCAACTTAAAATCGACCATCCCAAAGCCAATCATATTGTCTATGCGACCCGTGAACTCAACGCCTTTGAACAAATCGTTGAAAACTTTAGCGACGATGGTGAGCCCAAAGGGTGTGCAGGGATTCCTACTCTCAATGTCCTTAGAGGCAATGAGCTTATCAATGTCGCTTTGCTAAGTGTGCGCTATTTTGGCGGTATAGAACTAGGTACAGGAGGAATGGCAAGAGCTTATGGGAGTGCGGTCAAAGAGGTGATAGCCGTTGCCTCGTTGCAACCTTATCAAAAGCTTGTCGAGTACCGTTTTGTAAGCACTTACAATCACGTCGAATCGATTCTCTATCATCTTAAGCAATTGGAGATTATCCATATCGAACGAGAGTTTGGGGTAGAGGATGTCAAGTGGAAGCTCAAAGCCAATCAAGAGGCAATAGAGGCACTCAAAAAGAGACTCTAAAACACTATCAAGGAGAAAAAATGATTACTATGCAACACCTAAGCCCCCAAGAGATATACAAATTGATGGCTACTTATATTGTCCCACGTCCCATTGCGTGGATTGTGACGCAAAATGAGGAGGGGCTTATCAATATCGCTCCTTTTAGCTACTTCGCACCGCTAAGCTCTACTCCCCCTAGCGTCGTTGTCTCTATCGGACACAAAGAAGACGCAACGCCCAAAGATACATTGGCAAATATTCGCAAGAGCAAAAAAGCCACGATTTGCATGGTACCCCAAGCGTTTATGGAGAGGATGCACCTTAGCTCCAAAGCCCTAGATGCCCATCTGAGCGAAGCGGAATTTTTTGATATTCCAACGGTTGAAAAAATCCAAGGCTTTGCACCCATGGTAGAGGGGGTAAGTGTCGCCTTTTTTTGTGAGCTGCTTCAAGAGATTGATTTGCAAGGTTCTTCTACTGTTCCTCTTGTTTTAGAGATTAAGCACACTTTTGTAGCGGATAATCCTCAAACACCCATCGCACGGATTGGGAGAAGTTATGCCGCAATAGGCGAAGCCCTAAAAGCTCCAAGCTTAGGAGAGTAGATGCACAAAAAGAGTGTAGCCGTATCGATTGGTGATTTAAACGGCATAGGCATAGAGATTGCTTTGAGATCACACGAGCGTATCAAAGAGATGGTTGAGCCTATCTATTGCGTCGATGATGCCATGGTAGAACAAGCTGCGAAGCTTTTGGGGATTGAAATACCCAGTGATTTTCATACTGCCAAGGTGTGCAACGCTGTTTTTGAGATTAGACCCTCTTGCATCACCAAAGAGGCGGGGGGATACTCCTATCGCTCATTTTTCAAAGCCATAGAGCTGTGTGTAAACGGCTTTTGCGATGCGATACTAACCTTGCCAATACACAAAAAAGCGTGGGAAAAAGCGGATGTGAAGTACAAAGGGCATACCGATGCTTTGAGAGATAGATTTCAAGCCGATGCGATTATGATGCTAGGGTGCGAGGAGATGTATGTGGCGTTGTACTGCGAACATATCCCGCTCAAAGAGGTAGCCAATCATCTAACGTATGCAAAATTTTACACGTTTTTGGAGGATTTTTATCGCTGCGTTACGCTTAGAGAGGATGAAAAGGTAGCGGTATTGGGGCTTAATCCTCATAGTGGCGATGGGGGTGTGTTGGGCGATGAGGAGATAGAGATAATCCAACCTGCTATTGGGGCTATCAATGCCAAACTGGGCAAAGATATTTTTGAAGGAGCAATTGTGCCCGATATCGCCTTTACGCCCAAAGTGCGTCAAAACTATCGCTACTTTATCGCTCTCTATCACGACCAAGGTTTAGCACCGCTCAAAGCCCTCTATTTTGATGAGAGTATCAACGTATCGCTCAATTTGCCTATCGTGAGAGTCTCTGTCGATCACGGTACAGCATTTGATATCGCCTACAAGGGCAAAAATCCCTCAAATTTGAGCTATATCAACGCCATACAATATCTTATGACTTGATGGCTGTGGCATCCATTTCACTTTAGGGCTTTAGCTCTTCAAAGATTTATATACTCCATAGTAGCCTTTTGCAAAAGTGCTGAATGGCTCATATTGTGTTCTTTTGCATATTGGTCTGCTAGGTCTAAAAAACTTGTAGATACAGAGATATTGATTCGTTTTGTCTCATTTTCAAACTTTGCACACTTTAAAAATTACCCCATTGGAATACGTCATTGGCAACATTGTGAAGCAATCTAAAATTTATTTAAACTTTGTAGCTGTAGGTTCGGCTTTAGCCGAACAAATTGGAGGCTATTAGGTGTCTCAAACTCGGCTAAAGCCGAGGCTACGGATTCAAAGTCGTAATTTAAAATAGATTGCTTCGTGCCTCGCAATGACTCGCTTCAAAGATGGTTTGTTAGGCAAAATGCGTAATATCAGTTAATGGATAACTGTAGCCATAGAGTCAAAGAGTGCCAAAAAGAGCTGCTATTCTAGTCTATAGAAAGTGGGTTTTAACCTCACTATGAGTGAAGTAAACCCGCTCTCTATTAGGGTAGATTGGGGAAAATGCCCTCAAAGTTTTGGTAGCTACCTAATTTATCGGTTACCTCAATGAAATATTTAGTGTCATCACTGTGCGGTAGAAGACTCCAAAGAGCTACCGATGTGTTGCCATCACCTAGTAGGTAATCGCTACCGTCTGGCACCCATGTGCCATTGTTGTCGATGTAATAACTAACAAAGACGTGGCTAATGCCGTTTGCATCTATCACATTGCCCATAAGAGCCGCTGTTGAATCGTTGTTGTCTTGAATAGCCACTTGACTAAAGTCTGTAGGATAATTGATAAAGGTTTTGGTGTAGGTTTCGGAGTTGTTGAGCGTATCAATGACTTCAATGGTGAGAGTTTTGTTCTCTGCTACGGTTATTAAGGGATAATCGCTAGTGCTTCCATTCAAATCTCTTTGCGTTAGGACTCCATCGTTGTTTATTTTGACGGTTTCTATGCCGTTGAAATCTTCGACATTAAGAGTGACGCTATAAAATCCAGTGGTGTAGGAAATGTAGGTCTCCATAAAATGAGTAGGCTCATCTTGCTCTTCAATGATGCCGTTATGGCTCGAAACTACCCCTTTAGAATCCGTGAGGGTAATGGTGAATTGAGTACCAAAATCGTGTGCTTGTGTGTAGTCATAGTATGGGAAAGTAAAGGTTGTATTGGTAGTAGGATTAAAAACTTCATTGGTAGTTCCATCGGTGTAGCTTACAACGATTTGTGAGATACCATCCGTATCAGCAATAGTTCCCGCCAAAACCCCACCGATTAGATTGTATTCGTATTTGATATTTTGAACCCTTACTTCACTAAAGTTGGTTGTGTTGTTGGCAATTGTTTTTTGAATCTCGACTCTTGTAACATTGCTCTCATTGCCAAAAGCATCTTTGAGTGTGATGTTGAAGATTTTGAGTCCTGCGTTGCCACTGGTATTGAGATCGATATTTTGCTCTTTTGTAGAGTCCACAATGGTATCGACAAAGATACCATTAACAAAAATCGATACATTATGCTCATCAGAATTTACAATGACGGGGAGTCTATCTTGGTCGGTGAAGGATTCATGATCTACCGTAGGGGAATTAGGGGGTGTCATATCTTTGACTTTGATGATTTTTGAGAAGCTTTGGGTTTCAAAATCACCTGCCAACTCTTCAACATTTATCTCTAAAATATTATCAATTCCACCCTTGAAGAGTCCGCTTGTGCCACCCTCTATGCTCTCACCGTTGAGTGTGTAGCTTATTTTTGGTTGATCTCCTGTTGCATTAAGGAGTGGGATAGGATGGAGAATGTCTTGTTGATTTGGTGAGTCAATAAGCGTTGGAAACAAATCAAAGGGTTGCTTATCTATATGGAGCGGTAGATTTAAACCTGCTATCTCAATTTTGATTGTTTGGGTGACACCATCAATAGCAACGACATTGAAGAGATCATGAAGCCCCATATTGGCATCTAGGTTGTTTATGGCACTGTTTTGTGTATCTAAAACATAACTCCACTCGCCATTGCTACTAAGCCAAAAGTTTCCATAAAGACCCATTTGATTATCTATTACATTGAAGAGATTAACACCTCGTTCGATATAGATTTTGCCTTGTGTAGAACTCTTGGCAAGTGAGACCACACCGCTAAGATCTCCTAAAATAATCGAATCAACTCCGATGATTTTAATGCCCACTTGTGCTTTTACGCCATCGGTTGTTTTGACATCAAAGGTCTCTCTAAACTCATCTTTTGAAGTGAGCTTAAGTATCATTTCGGTTAGTTTTTTGAGTTCATAGTGCCATAGACCATCGCTATCAATCTTGAACGTTCCGTATGTTCCATCTAAATGATAGGGTTCAAAGGTGGCATCGTTGGAGTATTTAATGTCAAGTTTTCCATCGGTTATTGTTTGCACCTCTTCGATTGTCGAACCGAAAAGCTGACCCTCAATGGTTGTCGTGCGTCCTTTGATAGTAATCTCTACATTGATTTGGCTTGTAATAGCAAATAGGTCGGTAAGCGTATCACCATCATTAAGGGCCTTGACCTCCGAGAGGCTATTATCAAGATAGTACTTCCAAGAGCCATCACTTTCAACTTGAAGATCGCCGTAGTGACCTCTGTAGCTTCTGGTTTCAATGGTTTGGTTTGAGATTTTATCAAATATATAACCATGAATATACGTCATTCCCTCAATAATATCTCCCACATCAAAGGTTTCATCGCCAAGCTCAATAATGACTGTAGCGGTTGCTCCATTGGTGGTGGCTACCTCAAAAGACTCTTTAATGGACTTTGTTAAATCAATCCCGTTTAATTGGATACTAGCAAAGTCAAGCTGATAGATCCATTTGCCCGATTCAAAAATCTCAAATTTACCGTATTGACCGCTAAGTGTGTTGGGAACAAAAGTATAATGGCTAGGATCGCTGTAGAGTTGTCCTGCCGTTTGAGGAGTGTTTAGGGTAACAAAACGGTAGAGATCACCGCTAATGAGGGTAGTTTCATTGGTATCATTAGTGTCATTGTTATCATTGTTATCAGTAGTGTCATTGTTGTCAGTAGTGTCATTGTTGTCAGTAGGCTGTGTGGTGCGAATAATAGAGCCAATGAGTACTCCTTGATCGCTACGGCAATCAATTCTATCGTACGCCGTAGGGTCTAAAAATTGAGCAATATCAACACTGCTTGAAGTTGCAACGAGAGGGATGGTTGTTTCATTACATACAATGCTACTTTGAGGAGTTTGTGGGTCCAAATGGTAACCAAGGATGTATTGAGTAAAAGAAGGATTGGTAAGCGTTAATTGGTTAAATGCGTAAACAATCTCTTTAATAAGTGTCGCAACGGTTGCATTGGGGTTGGTTTGGGTAGTATTGAGATTGAAATAGCCCGTGGGAGCAAAGGGTAAAATATAGCGAAGAGTGCTAATGGTTGGATTGAAATTGGCTCGAAGTACGAGTTGGTGTGAGCCTTCAATAGCATCAAAATTGCTCGGTCCATCTACCGTAAAGAGAATTTTACGCCCTAGTGTATCTTCGATAGCATAGACATAGTTGCCAAGTATCGCAACGGTGCTATCTTTGCTGGTCAAATAGATATACTTTTCATAATCAACCGTACCTCTAAAGAGCGTATCGAGGTTTATACCATCGAAGCTGTATCCCGCTTTTTTGATGGCATCGCCCACATTGGTAGCGGTTAGGGGTGTTGTGTCGTTTAGCTCGGTTGAGGGAGTAGGGGTTGGAGTGGTTTGATTCACATCCCCTGAACCATCTTGCGAGGGGTATTGAATGGGTGTTTGGGGTGTCGTGGGATTTGGCTCATTGGAGATGTTTTGATCCAATGGACTACTGCTACTACTACCGCCGCATCCTGCTAAAATAAGGATGGTTGTGAGGGTCACGATGAGGGTTTTCATTTTTTCCGCCTTTTTGGTTTGTTGAAATAACGTTGTATGGTGTGTGAATTACAGTTAGCTTATCGAAGAATTTATATAACTATATCATAAAAAGTTTTATTTTTTTTCTTAAATGTGAATTTTCAATTTTTTTTGGGTGTTGAAAAAGTCTCTTTAAGTTATTTGATAGTATGATGCTTTTTAATCAATGACTGATAGTCGGTCATTATTTGGAGGAGCTATGGCAATTATCGTCGATAAAGAGCAAAAACGCATCGATATAGCACTCTCTTGCAAGGATTTGTTTATTGCAAAAGGGATCAAAAATATCACCATTTCTCAAATCGCCCAAGAGGCAGGAGTGGGCAAAGGGACGATTTATGACTATTTTAAAAACAAAGAGGATATTGTTTTTGAGATTGTCAATATCTTGATGGCACAATTTAACGCCACCAAAGAGCAACGCATCAACGAAGCTACGAGTACCAA
Source organism: Sulfurovum sp. (assembly GCA_020721815.1). Classification (GTDB taxonomy): domain Bacteria; phylum Campylobacterota; class Campylobacteria; order Campylobacterales; family Sulfurovaceae; genus FS08-3. The sequence goes on from DYMA01000020.1 coordinate 13,168, forward strand.
AGCCAAAATCAAGATATTTTTTGATTTTTTCTACAATCCTGACAAAGCCGACCTAAGAGAGATATTCAAAGAGTTTGTCTCTATATCTTTAACACAATCAAGTAAGGATATTCAAGAGTTTCTCAAAGATACCCACGAACGCTACTATGCATGGTTTTGTGCCATACTCCAAGAGGGGATTGACAAAAATGAGATCAAGCCCCTAGCTATTGATTTAGCCAAAGGACTCTTTGTGATAGGAGATGGATTTTTTATCTCCAATACCATGAAGGGTAGCACCCAAAATATCAAAGAGGAGATTACGCTTCATCTTGATACCATATTTAAACTTATAGAGGTAAAACAATGAAAAAATTACTGCTTTTAACACTGCTAACACTGGGACTCAACGCCCAAGCTATCTACGCCACTTTTGATGTAGTCGCCAACCAAAAAGCCAACATCGCTTTTAATGCCAGTGGAGTGGTGGAGAAAATCTATGTCGATATTGGCTCAAAGGTCAAAAAGGGTGATATTGTTGCCAAGCTTGACAACAACGATACTTTAGCTCTTCTTAATAGTGCCAAAAACGCCTACCAATACGCCAAAAAAGATCTCGATCGTCAATACCGTGTGCGAAATATCATCGAAGAAGCCAAATTGGATGCCTATCGCAATAAATTCAACAACGCCAAACACCAACTAAGCTACCAACAAATTCTCTATGACCGTACCTACCTCAAAGCCCCTTTTGATGGAGTGGTGAGCGATAAAAAGATTGAGATTGGCGATGTGGTGAGTGGCATGATGCTTACCACCGCTTTTGTGATAGAGTCTCATGAGGATATTGTGTTGGAGCTCAAATTTGATTCCAAATATTGGGATAGCGTCAAAGTAGGAAACAGCTTCCAATACAAACTCGATGGAAGCAACCAAGAACACAACGGCACAATCTCCAAACTCTACCCCACCGTCGATGCCAAAACCCGCATGCTCAAAGCCGAAGTAAAAGCCCAAGATATTCCTATTGGGTTGTTTGGGAGTGGGTATATTGGGGTGAAATAGTAAGTATTGCTTTGGTATTACTTTAGGTTTTTTGTGTTAAAATAAGAGAAAAAGGGTCGCAAATGCATACTATTACTTTTAAATCGGATGATGAGTTTTATAATCTATTGGAAGAGATGGTTAAAAGTGTCAATACAACTAAAAGTGACTTGATTCGTAAATCGATACTCTACTATCAAAGTGTTTTAGAAAAAGAGCAACTCAAAGCCCAAATCAAACAAGCTTCACTCAATGTTCGTAATGATTCATTAAAAAGTGTAGAAGCGTTTGATGAGAGCATCGGTGATGGATTAAATGATGTATAAAAAAGGTGAAATCTATCTAGCACGGCTCAACCCAAGAAAGGGAAATGAAGTAGGTAAGCTACGCCCTGTGCTAATATATCAAACCAACGCCTTAAATGAGGCTTCGCACCCTACAACGATTGTTTTACCAATCTCCACACATCTAATCGATAATGCCTATCCTTTGCGGTATCGATTGAAGTGTCGGGATTTTTTGGAACAGACAAGTGAAATTTTATGCGATCAAATACGAGCTATTGATAATGGGCGTATTATCCCTAATCTCTTAACTACCCTCTCATTTAAAGAGATGTTAGAGGTTGATAGACAAGTAGCCATTGTATTGGATATCGAGGGATGAAATGTTTTGCTGTATCTTTGATGGTATCCAACGGTAGGTTTGGCAGTGCCAAACGTCTAAACGATGCAATGGATTGTAATCAATATTTTGAATCTGTAGGTGTGACCATGTCGCACAAAAAGCGTGTGACACGGTCACACCTACAGGTGGCAGATTTTTTCAGTAGCTTGAAGATGACTTTGTCGTTTGGCACGGGTAAGACAAGTGAGGGGATGGTGTTTGGTTTTATCAAGAATGGGGGTGTGTTTTGAATATCAAAGAACTTATCGGTAATGGTGAGAATAAACGCTTAGAGTTTAAAGCTAGGCTTCCCAAAAATGATGCTATTGTCAAAACCATTATCGCTTTTTCCAACACCGCAGGGGGGAGGCTCATCATCGGGGTGGGCGATGATAGAGAGATAGTGGGGGTGGATGATAGTGATATATTTGAACTCAAGGATAGAGTCTCTTCACTCATCTTTGATAGTTGCCACCCCAATATTTTGCCTGAAATCTACACACTCAATATTGAGGAGAAATTGCTTTTGGTGGTTGAGGTATTTAGGGGGAATCTATTGCCCTATTATCTCAAAAGTGAGGGGAAAAACAGTGGCACATACATCAGAGTAGGTACGACCAATCGACAAGCGAGCCTTGAGAATATCATAGACCTAGAGCGACAACGACACAATATCTCTTATGATGAAGAGGTGAATTACGAATATCCTTTGGATGGTTTTGGTTTGGATACTCTCTACAAAGAGTTTGAAAAGATTGGAAAAAGCTGTGATATGGAGAAGCTTAAGAATTTGAGACTCATCAAGGAGTTCAATGGTGTATTGATGCCTACCAATGCCCTTGCCATAGTCTTCGGGAAGCTTGACAATGTGATGATAAAGTGTACACGCTTCAAAGGGACGACCATGGAGGCATTCATCGACAAAAAGGAGTTTACGGGTACGCTCTTTGAGATACTTGAAGAGAGTATCAAATTTCTACAAAACCATCTCCATCTATCGGCTACTATCGAGGGGCTACGGAGGGTGGAGGAGTATGAGATTCCTCCTTTCGTGGCACTTAGGGAGATAGTACTCAATGCCATCATTCATAGGGACTATACCCGCAACAGTGATATCAAGATCGCTATCTATGATGATATAGTCGAGGTCATCTCGGTGGGTGGCTTGGTCAATGGTCTGACTATCGAAGAGGTGAGCAACGGACGCAGTGAACTACGAAACAAAGTAGTCGCCAATCTTTTCAAAGAGCTACGACTCATAGAGAGCTGGGGAAGCGGACTCGAAAAGGTACGCAAGAGTTGTGAGCAACGGGGTATCAAGTTTGAATTGGCAGAGAAAGGTTCGTTTATAGAGGCTGTTTTTGTGCGACCGATGAGGGGTGTGAGTGCCGAAAAAGTATCGGAAACCGTCGGGAAAGTATCGGAAACGGCCGATTACGACCGATTACGACCGATTACGACCAAATAATTTTAGACTCACTTCATAAAAGCAAAAAAATAACAAGAAGAGAAGCAAAAAGTATTTTAAATCTTGGGGAGACCAAAATAAAAGAGTTATTTAATGAGTTAATTGATAGGGATTTAATCCAAAGAGTTGGCACTGGTCGCAATACCTATTATACTCTTCAAAAAAGAGAAGAGTAGATAATGAGAGGTACTTATAAAGGTCTCTTTGCTCTTGCTCCAAAGTACTATTTTGGAATGGATATTGGAGCTTCTGGGTTTAGTATGTATTTTGGATATGAAGCAAACAATCATCATACATTCGCCAAAAAAAGCGATAATAGGAACTAGCAATGTTTAACTATGACAAAATAGAAAAAAGAATGAGAGCGTCGAGAGCCAAATGGGTGGATAATTGTGGAGGAAATAAAAAATATCTGATTACTGAAAACAAAACAATAATACTCCATGTAGGACCTGGATGCAAACATACATTCGCTTTTGATGATATTCAGCAAGTCGGATATCACTTCAAAGAGAATAAAAATATTTTTTATATTTTTATGTCCAAAGATAGTAGTACCAACAGAGGGAAAAAAACAGAGGGAAATTTTTACAATATTTTCATTTATCAAGATAGATGGTATGAATGCGATGAAGCCATGACTCTAGTAGCACAGTTTGAGCAAAATGATATTAAAATAACACGCATTCCAGATAGAGCAACACTTTTAGATAGGATTAAAAACAATAAGACATATTTTTTACCTACTTTCCATGGATGGGATTTAGAAGATAAAAAAATGGAGTTAGAGGAAGAGGAATATATTCGATTACGCCATATCAATTCAATGGGATTAATCAAATGAAGATTTTCGATACCCCCAGCTACACCTCAAAGGATGGAGGCTTACGGGGGAATTACATGGGAATTATATCTCAAAATAGAAAACAATACAATAGCATCAAACCCACACAAAGGAACACCCAATGCCACTGACCTTAGATAACCTCTACGATGATTTTCGTAATCCCGACACCGTCAAAGCTTATGTGAAGCTCATCGCTGATGAGGCGGAGAAGATGCAACAATTGATTTTGAATAGAGATAACCTACAAAAAGCAAAAGGATAGCAATATGCAAAAACTCCCCATAGGAATCCAAACCTTTAGTAAGATACGCCAAGATGATTATATCTATATTGACAAAACAAAAGAGGCTTACGAACTCATCAGTAACTACAACTACACTTTTCTAGCCCGTCCAAGGCGTTTTGGGAAGTCGCTTTTTTTGGATACTTTGCATAATATTTTTGAGGGTCACAAAGAGCTATTTGAGGGGCTTTATATCTATGAGAAGTGGGACTGGGATACCACTTATCCCGTCATCAAAATATCGTGGGATGGGAATTTGCAGACTACTGATAATCTACAAAGAGTGGCTTACGATATGCTCAAAACCAATCAAGAGAGATTGGGCATAGGGTGTGAAGATAATGAAAATCTCTCTGTATGTTTTTTGCAACTCATTAGAGAGACTTACAAAAAATACAATCAACGAGTCGTAATCCTTATCGATGAGTACGATAGAGCGATACTTGATACCATCGACAACCTCGAACAATCCAAGCTCAATAGAGAGTTTATCAAAGGGATGTATTCGGTGATGAAAGGGGCGGATGCGTATATCAAGTTTGTCTTTTTGACAGGGGTGAGTAAGTTTAGTAAAGCCTCTATCTTTAGTGGGCTTAATATGCTTAACGACATATCACTCAATAATAAGTTTGGAAATATATGCGGATACACCCAAGCCGATATAGAAAGTGATTTTTTGCCTTATCTTGATGGTGTCGATTTAGAAAGAGTCAAAGCGTGGTACAATGGTTATAATTTTCTCAAAGATTCTGTTTATAATCCATTTGATATGTTGCAATTTATTGATAATAACCATAAGTTTTCTAACTATTGGTTTGCCACAGGCACACCCACTTTTCTCATTAAACTCATCGAAAAAAATCACTACTTCTTGCCCAAACTCTCCAATATAACAGTGAGTGAACAGATACTAGAGAGCTTTGATATTGAAAATATTGATTTTGAGGTGATTTTGTATCAAGCGGGGTATTTGACGATTGATAGGATGATAGAGAAGCAAAGAGGTGGGATAGAGTATAAATTAAAACTCCCCAATAGGGAGGTTAAAAACTCACTCAACGATGTACTAATCGATTTTCTCACCAACCAAACGAGCGAAAAACTAAGATTTCAAGATAGTATCTACGATGCTTTGATAGACGGTGAACTAGAGCAGTTCAAAAATGCCTTAGAGTCGATGTTTGCCCATATCCCCTACAGCAACTACACCAAAAATAATCTTCCACAATACGAAGGCTTTTATGCTAGTGTAATCTATGTCTATTTGCAATCCTTGGGGCTTGATATTATCGGTGAAGATGTGACCAATCTAGGCAGAATCAACCTTACCGTCAAGATAGAAAATAAAATCTATATCCTAGAGTTCAAGGTAGGCAACGAAAACGCCCTAGCCCAAATCAAAGCCAAAAACTATGCTCAAAAGTATAGTAATGATGGTAAAACAATCTATTTGGTAGGGATAAACTTTGATGAAAATAAAAGAAATGTGAGTGGGTTTGAGTGGGAGAGGGCGGAGTGAGTATCAAATCGGTAGCAAAAGGGAAAATATGGAGTTGATGACCCGTAGGTTTGGCACTGCCAAACGCTTAGGCAAAATGATGAACGCAGAAAAATGTTATTTTTTATGGGATATTTTTGACAATCTTGTGCTTTTAATGTACATGAAATATCACTTATCGTTTGGCAGTGCCAAACCTACGAGAGGTGGATTATGGAATTAGTTTATCTTTGGGTGGAGGATTATAAGAATATCCATCGGCAGGGGTTTAATTTTTCGCCTCGTTTTAATTGTCATTATGATGGTGAGACATTCACGATAGATGAAAATAAAGACTTCGTAAGTATCTTTCCTGAAAATATTAATGTTACTGCGATTGTTGGTGAGAATGGAAGTGGGAAGAGTAGTATTTTAGAAGTATTAAGTTCACTTTATATGAATGTATATATCAATAGTAAAGAAGATAAAAGTTTTACTATTTACAGAGATGAAAAACAATTTTACTTATACTGCGATAATGCTAAAGAAACTATAAAAATTGATAAATTTATCAATATAGTCAATAATACAAAACTTGCAAATCCAGATGGTTTTTCACATAGGGCAGATTATAAAATATCGTATTTTTCAAATTGTTTAACAGATATGACAAACAAAAAACAGTTTGAATTGTTCAAATCTCCAGTATACGATTTTCATAATGGTTCTAAACCCATAAAACAGCTTATGAAAGATAATAAAAATCTAGCAGATTTTGAACAAAAATTTTCAAATATTTTAAAAGATGATAGTAGTTTTTTTCATTTTCTTGATGAAAATTTACTTTTTGACAGTTTTAGGTATGAGATTCATATATCAGAATTGGAAGCGTATTTAGCTGGAGATAATCCATTTTATCAAGAACTTAGTTTTAGAAAAGAAAATATTGAAGACAAAGAAAAGCTTTTTTACAGGTTTCTAATAGTCTTACTCATCAATGAAACAGAAAATTTAATTTTTAACTCTAGTGATGAAAAGTTTAATCAAAACAGACCAAAACCTATGGAAGACTTTTTTAAAACAGAAGTCACAGATAAGACAACAGACTTTTCTACTAAAGATTATGACTTTACATACTATGCAGAAATTAAAAAAATTTGTATCGATAGCTTAATTAAAATAAATGAAAATGAAAAAATTTCTTCTTTAGTGCTAGATAAGGAACAGATTAAAAAAATCATTGATTCATACTCAATAGAAAGTAAAATTAAAAAGCCTATCCAAAATAATGAATACGAAATAGGCAATGAGCCACCAAAAGAAACTTCAGCGGATAAAATTTTTAAAAGTAAAGATTTTAAGCTAACAGAAAAAATCAACCTAAACGATTTTGAAAAAGAGTTACTCGGTAGCAATATACTTGAAATCAATTTTTTTGATAGCCGAAAAACAAACTGTAATTTTTTATTTTTAAGCACTGGAGAACAAGAGTATCTTAAAATTTTAACTAATGTTACATATTCGATAAAGCGATTATCAACAGAAAAAAAATATCTATTTTTATTCGATGAGATTGAAATTTCACTGCACCCAAATTGGCAAAAAAAATTAATTAGCAATATGGATTCAATATTAAAAAAACTGAAAAAGAGAAATATTCATTTTGTTTTGACTTCCCACTCTCCGTTCCTTCTATCTGACCTCCCCAAAGAGAATGTAATTTTTTTAAAAGATGGCAAACAAGTCGAAGGCACAGAAAAAAAACAAACCTTCGGAGCAAATATCCACACTCTCCTATCCGATGGATTTTTTATGAATGATGGATTGATGGGGGAGTTTGCGAAACAAACAATCAATAAAATTATTGCAGATTTAAAGAACGACAATTATAAGCCTCAAAAAGAAGAGAAAGAAAGAGTTTTAAAAATTATACAAACCATAGGAGAGCCATTTTTAAAACAAAAGCTTTTGGATTTGTATTATAAAAAGTTTGATAAAGAAGCTCGTAAAAAAGAACTAGAAAAAGAAAAAGCTAGAATCGAAGAAGAGTTGAAAAAATATGATTAATATTCCATACCCTAGCCAAAAAATTTTAGATGACTTTTTTGAAATACAAAAAGTAGAAATATTAAAAAGAATAAAAGCTATTAAAAAAACTAAATCTATTTCAAGAAAAAATAAAAAATACCGTGTTACTCCCTATATAAAAAAGTTATTAGTTCATTTAGAAGATGAGTCAAATTTAAAAAATATATTATTAGCTCATCCTAGTGAACTCGTTGAAATTATCAAATACTATGAAAAAAACTTTATAAAAGCAAGATATACAAAAGAGTCTTTACATAATATTTTATATAGAATTTTTGTTGATTATGGCTATGATGAAATAGACAAATTACAATTTATAGAGAATATAGGTTTAGGAAGTTGTCCATATTGTAACCGTAATTATATATTTACAACTTCTAGGAATGGTTCAATTAAGCCTGAAATAGACCATTTATATCCTAAAAGTTTGTATCCCTATTTAGCCTGTTCATATTTTAACCTTATTCCATCTTGCCCTACTTGTAATGGCTTTGGAGCAAAAGAAGCAAAGGATACATTTTATCTTTATCCTATATCTAACCCATATACAATAAAACCAATAGATTTTCAATTTTCAATTTCTCCGCAAAATATAAATTTTATAAATGTAGAAAGTAAACACTATAACTTTAATGACTTTGAAATAGAGCTGTATGGTAATAAAGCCAATTTGAATATTTTTCATCTCGAAGAACTTTACAAACAACACAAAGATATAGTATTAGAGCTATTGATTAAAAAAGCCTATTATCCCAAAAGTTATATTGAAGAACTAGCAGGTTTTGGATTTAGTGAAGATGAGATTTATCGTTATTTGTTAGGTAATTACAAAAAAGATGAAGACCTCCACAAACGCCCCCTCTCCAAACTCATCAAAGATATATCGCAGGAGTTGGGGCTGATATGAGACATTTAAATAATCGGTGGGTTGCACCCACCCTGCAAACTAAAGGCATACTATGAAAAACTTTAACCAATGGAATGAGGTCAAAAAGAGTATTTACTATTTTGATTTTGTCTTCAAAGCAGACAAAAAGAGCGTGGCATTGTTGTCTCAAATTAAACTTTTTGATTGCAAACGACTTGATAGAAAGATAGGAAAAATCAATGAAGAGGATTTTAAAAAGTTAAAAGAAAAATTGTTTGAAATTATGTAGTTGTTCAGAGAAGTTAAACTTCTCTAGGGTCTTATTCAGACATTTGTAAGAACGTTATACCAAACAAAACCCAAAAAGTCAAATCTAGGAGCAAAAAATGTACAAATTCGCAATTAATAAACCCATTACCGTCTTGATGATGGTATTGACTCTACTTATCTTTGGGATGATGAGCTATAAAAAGATGCCTGTTAATCTCTTTCCCAATATCGACTTTCCTGTCGTGACGGTGCAGACGATTTATCCAGGAGCCGATCCGCTTACGGTGGAGTCCAAAGTTTCCGATCTTATCGAAGAGGCGGTTAGTGGGATTGATGGAATCGATAAGGTCACGTCGAGTTCGGTAGAGGGGATGAGTGTCGTTATTATTGAGTTTGATATAGAACGAGATATTACCGAAGCTACCAACGATGTACGAGACAAGATTGGAGCGATAAGTTTGCCCGATGGGGTGGAGACTCCAGCGGTCAAAAAAATCGATACGGGTGGGAGTGTCATTAATCTCTTCGTCTCTTCCAAAAGTGGCAATGCAAAAGAGTTGATGATGTTGGCCGATGAGCGACTCAAACCCCAGCTTCAACGCATCAAAGGGGTAGGGGATGTCACTATTATAGGGCTTCGTGATAGAGAGATACGCATATTTGTCAATCCCGACAATCTCAACAAATACGGCATGAGTATCGCCCAGCTTCAAGGGGTCATTGCGAGTGAAAATGTGCGTTTGAGTGCGGGTAAACTTATCAATAACAAACAAGAGATTATCGTCAAATCAAGGGGCGATGCGAGTACGATTGAGGAGCTTTCCAATCTCATTGTCAAAGAGGGGGTACGATTAAGCGATATAGCCACGATTGAAGATGGCTTAAGCGACCTCAAAAGCTACTCATCCATCAACGGTCAAGTGGGTGTGATGATGGAGGTCAAAAAGATTAGCGGTGAAAACGCTTTGGATATTATCGCTCAAGTCAAGAAGGTCATGCCCAACCTTGAAAAAATCGCAGGGGAGAATTACAACCTCAAACTTATCCAAGATAGCTCCGAGAAGATTTTGGTCAATCTCAACCAAGTCAAATTTGACCTTGTCT
>DYMA01000021.1 GCA_020721815.1 Sulfurovum sp.
TTCCATGGGTTACATTATAGCATATTTAGGAGGAGCTAACCGACTAGCCTGTAAAACCATTATTAGGACAATATTAGTTTTTTATGGGGTATTATACTATATACAATCGGAAAACAATAAACTATATATCTCGATAGCAAATGAAATATATGAATGTTTTTATATAGATGATAATGGTTGGCAAGATAGAACAAGATTGGAAAAGCCGAAGCCTATATTAAAGAAGCAAGTTCTTATTTTTGATTCAAAAAAGTGCATTTGTTGTAAAATTTTGTTGTAACAAGTTTGTAAAATGTGCTTTGAAGTACGTAAATACGAGGTTTGATAGTGGCGGACAGTGAGGGATTCGAACCCTCGGTACCCTTACGAGTACGCATCCTTAGCAGGGATGTGGTTTCAGCCAACTCACCCAACTGTCCTTTTGTGGATTGAGATTATACACAATCAAAGATGAATTTTGGCTTAAAATCCAGCAAAAAGTATAAAAAAATAGAATTTATGATAAGATTACCTCAAATCAAAATCAAAATCAAAAAAGGACTATAGATGAAAAAAGCTACTCCGATTATTATTCTCATGCTCTTTGCTATTGGGGTTTTTTTTATGGTACAAGGGATGAAAGGGGCGGTTGAAAAAAGTAAACCCAATGCGACTCAAGCACAACCCAACTAAGGACTCAATCTATCGAATGGACTGCACTTCGTCGATTACTTTTTGGAGCGTTGCGATGATGCGTTCTTTGTCCTCGGACTTGATGGACTCTTTGTTGAGATAGAGTGAAAGTTGCTCATTGACGATATTGATCTCTTTGAGTTCTTTGATGTTTTCAAAAAAGTCAATCACCTCATAGGTGGCAATAGAGTAGAGAATCCCTTTGAAAAAGATTGTGTCACGTTTTTCACAATAGATAGCATCTTTGATAAGCGAATAGGTCTCGTGTGAGATAAGGATACTGTTGGGGTTGGCGGTTTGTTCTAAGCGACTAGCGATATTGACATGGCTCCCTATAATCGTATAATCCATACGATGCGTACTGCCAAAATTTCCTACCGTCACAAATCCCGTAGCAACCCCCATGCGTACTTGCAGAGGCTCATGCAACCCCTTATCGACCCATTTCATACCAAATTGCCCAATACGTTCACGCATCTCTATTGCCATGGAGATACAATTCATTGCATCCTCTTTTTCGCCTAGCGAATCGGGGTCGCCAAAAAAGAGCATAATGCCATCCCCAATAAATTTATCAATTGTTGCCCCGTATTTGAGGGCAATGGTCACCATCTCATCAAGATAGTCATTGAGAATGGAGCTTAGCAACTCAGGCTCAAGTTTTTCGGTGGTTTGGGTGAAATTGACCAAATCTGAAAAAAAGACAGTAAGTTTTTTTCTACTTGTCGCAAGAGCCACATCTTGTTTCCCTGCAAATATCGATTGAACAATTTGGGGCGAGAGATACAATGAGAGTTTTTGCGATAGCTCATGGAGAATTTGGTTTTGTTTATTGACCTCATTTTGCTGACGGTCGCTGATTTTGACAATCTTGCTTAATTGTCGAAGATTTTTTTTGTATGCTTTGAGCAACTGCTCGACATTATTGCGTTCAATGGTGAGATTATCATTGGAGTCTAATATCGACTCTATATTATGGATAAGTTGCTCTTCTTTTGATAACTCTTGCATAGTACTCTTTTGTCTGTATATTGAAAGTATAAATTGGTAATTTCATCCTAAAATTTAATTATACATCATTCAAAATAAATTTATCCTGCACTCTTTGTTGCAATGAGTTTAAAGGTAAAAATGCTAGAATATTATACTACTATTTAGTTCAACCATGAATGAGAGCGATGAGAACCTTTAACACTTACTTTACCAATCAAGAGAATCTTCAAGAGTATATAGCTATCAACTCTATCGTGGACTCCTCATCGCTGTTGATTCAAATTTTCTCTTGTGTTTATGAAGAGGAGTATATCGCTTACGTCATTGGCATACTGACCAAACTCTTGCCTCATGCCATTATCATTGGCACAACAAGCGATGGAACGATCAAAGATGGCTTGGTTGGCAAAGAGAGCATTGTTTTAAGTTTTACACAATTTGAGGCAACTGCTTTGAGATTACATGCTATTGATCACATTCAAGACTACCATGAAGCGGGTGTAGAGATGGCTCAAAAGCTTATCCATGCAACCACCAAAGTCGTCATTACCTTTGTGAACGGACAAGAGGGATGTGGGGATAGCTACCTCAAAGGTATCACCTCAATCCCTAGCGATGTTGTCGTAGCGGGTGGATTGGCAAGTCGATACAACAAGAGTTTTGTATTGGCTCAAAAGCAAATCATCTTTCATGGAGCTGTTGGAGTAGCACTTGACAATACCAGACTTCATCTCTACAAAAACTATGCACACCATTGGATTCCTATCGGATTGGAGATGACTATCACCAAAGCTCAAGACAATAGACTCTATCAAATTGATAACCGTAGTGCCTTAGAGACCTACCACTACTATCTTGGCAACACTATTGCCACTGGGCTACCTGCTTTTGGCATTGCTTTTCCTATTATTATCAAGCGAGAGGGTTTGCATATTGTCCGAAACGTCATTGCCAAACACAAAGATGGCTCACTTAGCTTTGCAGGTAATGTGCAAAAGGGGGATAAGATACAGTTTGGATACGGCGATAGCCACTCGATGATTAGTGCCTCCAATCGCCTCATTGATACCCTCAACAATAGACCCATTGAGACTATCTTCCTCTACTCTTCACAATCTCGAAAAGCGTTTTTGGATGAAAAAATTGAACACGAAACGCTTCCGTTTGGCTCTATCGCTCCCACTTGTGGCTTTTTTGGCAACGGTGAGTTTTTCTCTTTTGCTACCCCTGAGCTACTCAACTCCACGCTCACCATTTTAGCTCTTAGTGAAAGCGATAGTCTAAGAACCTTTTACAAACATGACGATTGGTTTGAGTACTCCATTCAAGATGAAAAAATCAAAGCCCTTACGCATATTGCCAAAGTCACTTCAGCCGATACTCAATACAAAAACGACCGCCAAACCCAAATCTATAGCCGTTTACACACGATTGGCAAACGCCTCAATGCTACAACCGATATTTCACTACTCTACGATATGGCGTGTGAATTTGCTACCGATGAACTTAAATTTGAAAAGTGCATTATTTTTACCTACAACCCTATCAACCAATGGTTCAAAGCCGTACGCTCTAGTGGCTACGAAAACAATCGCACCCAAAGGTTGATTGTAGATGATATTAAGCTTTTGCTTCTAGGTAGAGTCATTGAAACGCTTCGTATTCACAAAAAACCTATCATTCACACTCCCAATAGCCCATGCGATGATGTTGCCTCGCTCGTACGCTCTTTGTTTTTGGACGAGGTCTATATGGAGCTTTTTGGAGGCGATATTGAAAATGTACCCCACGGGGTCATTGTTGTAGGCAATAGGGTTGAAAATTCTCACCAATATACCCAAATCGAAGTTGATGAGATGGCTCTTTTGGCTTTGGGGAACTTTACCGTACAGCTCTCCAATACCGTCGATAATATCATCTACTATCAAGCCCTTATAGAAGAGAAAGAGTTGCTTCAAGAGAGGGTGGAGAGTCGCACACGAGAGATAAAACGCCAAAAAGAGAGCTTTGAAGCAATCTATAAGACCTCAAAAGATGGCATTGCCATTATCCATCGCCATACCCATATGTTTTTGGATGCCAACGAGGCCTATATTGAGATGATAGGCTATACCAAAGAGGAGCTTTTGGAGAGAAGTTGTAGCGGTTTAATGCTAGAAGATGGGGAGAGCAATGAGATATTAAAGGAGATTGCACACAAAGGCTTTGTAACCAACTACATCAAAACCTGCAAAGCCAAAGGGGGCAATAACGTCATTGTCAATATGTCTATTGCCTTGATGAATGACAATGAACGCTTACTTATTAGTGCCAAAGATATTACAATCCAAAAAGAACACGAACATCAAATAGCACAAATGCATCAATACACCAAAGACTCCATCGAATACGCTTCTATGATACAACACTCCATTCTCTCCAATCCAAATGAGCTTCAAGAGCATTTTGAAGACTCTTTTATGATATGGAAACCCAAAGATATTGTAGGTGGAGATATTGTATTTATCCAAGCCCTCAACAAAGAGGAGATTGTTGTGATGGTGATTGATTGTACAGGGCATGGCGTTCACGGTGCTTTTATAACAATGCTTGTCAAGGGAATAGAGCGACACATCATGGCGGAAATTCTCTACAAAAAAGAGAGCGTAAGTACCGCTCACATCTTGCAAAAATTCAATAAACGGATGAAAATGTTGCTCAATCATGAAAATTCTGACAAAACATCTTCACATGTAGGGTTTGATGGAGGAATTTTATACTATAATACGAAAGATAAAATTATTAAATACTCAGGAGCCCAAATTCCTCTTTTTATTGTTCAAGAGGGGAAGTGTACCATACTCAAAGGGGACAAGCACTCCATAGGGCATCTCAAATCCGATGCACACTATCGCTTCAAAGAGTACTCTTGCGATGTCTCAAAGGGTGCTACTATCTATCTAAGTAGCGATGGGTATTTGGATCAAATTGGGGGCGAAAAACGTTTTATGTTTGGTCGTGGTAGATTTCAAAGAGTTTTAGAGAAGCATTGGCAAGAGCCATTAGAGATTCAAAAAAATATTTTAATAGATACTTTCTACCAATACAAACAAAGCCAAGAGCGTAAAGATGATTTAACCGTAGTAGGATTAAAAATATTATGATAATAAGGAGGTTGCCTATGATTGATAGCTATTACAAATTTCAGCAGCATTTAGAGCGTGAGGGTATTATGTTTAGTTTCGTCGGACCCGTATCGCACAATGTTGTGGAGGGTGTTGGAACGGTTTTGCGTAACAAAATGGAGCTTGAAGAGGTAAGCATGAATGTCTCTTTGAAGGTCTTTTCGATATTTATTGAGCAGATACAAAATGTCATACGTTACTCAGCCGATAGAATCCCGCAAGATAACTTTGAGAGTGATATTAGCTTTGGTATGCTTATCGTGGGTGAAAAAAACAAACAATATTTTTTAATTGGTGGCAATCGTGTCACAAGTGAGCAAAAAGAGCGTTTAAACGATTTTTTGGATAAACTTGCAACGATGAATAAAGATGAGCTTAAGCAATTTTACAAAGAGCGACGCAAAGCCCAACCCGACGAACACAGCAAAGGGGCAGGATTAGGATTTATTGAAATGGCTAGAAAATCAAGCGAACCTATCAAGTATAATTTTGAAAAAATAGATAACGAGAGTTACTATTTTACTATCGAAACAGTAGTCTAAGGAGTTAGAATATGACAAAATTACACATTAAAGCAACCAAAAGTTCTCCCGAGATTCTATTGGATCCTACCACACACCAACACACACTCAAAGGTGAATCCTATCCTGAAAACTCTTTGGAGTTCTATCGAGAGTTTTTTGATTGGATTGATGCTTATATTGATACGCTCGAAGATACACAAGAGGTGATTTTCAATATCGAACTCATCTACTTTAACAGCAGCAGTTCAAAAGTCTTAATGGATCTTTTTGATATTTTTGATGATGCATGCGAAGATGGCAAAAATATTGCAGTCAATTGGGTCTATAATGAAGACAACGATGCAATCTTGGAGTACGGTGAAGAGTTTGCTGAAGATTATGAAAATTTAAAATTCAATTTTGTAGTGATTTGAAAAAAATCTTACTCCACGACAAAGCAAAAAATATCGTATCCGTTCTGAGCTCAGTACGAACGATACATTAAATATGTCGCAGAGTGAGGAAAAAAATATCAATTTAACTAAAAAGTATAAATAAAATAGTAGTATAATAGACAATTTACTAAATTTTCGATAAAATTCCAATATTTTTTAGAGTGATAGATGCGGTAGCCTAAAAACTACCCAAAGAAAGGTTAAAAAAGGTTAAAATTAGTGCTTTATGACGTAACAGAGATTCAAAAAATTCTACCCCACCGATACCCCTTTTTACTTGTCGATCGTGTGAGTGAACTTCATCCCAATGATAGGATTACAGCCTACAAAAATGTCTCCATATCCGAACCCATATTTGAGGGACACTTCCCAGGTCATCCCATCTATCCAGGCGTGATGATACTCGAAGGAATGGCGCAAGCAGGAGGTGTGCTTGCTTTTAAAAGCTTAGATGATGCTATCAATATAAAAGACAAGGTGGTCTATTTTATGAGCATCGATAAAGCAAAATTTCGTACACCCGTACGCCCAGGTGATAGGCTTGTTTATGAAATATCGGTAAGCAAACGAAAAGGATCGGTTTGGCAATTTGATGCCAAAGCCTATGTGGACGACAAACTCGTCGCTCAAGCTGAGCTTAAAGCCATGATAGTGGATAAGTAAAACCCTCAATGCAAATGATTCATAATAGCACAATCATCGAAGAGGGAGCCAAAATTGGCAAAAATGTTACCATTGGTCCCTTTTGTCGCATAGGAGCCGATGTTACCATTGATGAGGGTACAACCATAGCCTCTCATGTGGTGATAGAGGGCAAAACAACTTTAGGTAAAAACAACCGTATCTTTTCGCACACGGTACTAGGTTCCATCCCGCAAGATCTCAAATTTCAAGGCGAAGAGGTGGAGCTTATCTTTGGTGATAACAATACCATTAGAGAGTTTTGTTTTATCACCCCAGGGACGCAACACGGGGGCTTAATTACGCGTGTAGGTAACAACAATTTGATTATGGGCTATGTGCATTTGGGTCATGATGTTATTGTTGGCGATCACTGTATCATCTCCAACGCCACCAATGTAGGAGGTCACGTTGAGTTTGGTTCTTATGTGGTTGTGGGTGCAACCAGTGCCATTCATCAATTTGTCAAGATTGGAGATCACGCTATGCTAGGTGGGGCGAGTGCTTTGACGCAAGATTTGCCCCCTTATTGCATAGCCGAGGGTAATCGAGCCGTTGTAAGGGGACTCAACTTAGTAGGACTAAGAAGACATATTGACAAAAACGAAATTGACCCCATCAAAAAAGCCTACAAAGAGCTATTTGAAAGCAATCAAGCCCTCAAAGAGAGTGCAATCGCTCTATTGGAGAAAAACCCGATAGAAAAAGTAAAAAATTTGTGCCATTTTGTCATAAACACCCAAAGAGGGATACCCTACAAAAGAAAAGATTTTAATGAAAAAAGAGAAGGTTTAAATGAAAAGGAATAGTATAAATGCCTAAAAGATGCAGTTTTTGTGATAGCGTAGAGAGCCAAAATAATCCCCTTCTTGCAGGTAAAAGTGTCTATATATGCTCCAATTGTGTGGTTTCGGCGTATAAGATATTTTTTGGTGAAATTGATGAACACGATGAAGAGGAGGGTATTATCCATGATGATACGCAACTCTTTATTCCATCTGAGATTAAACAGATGCTTGATGATTATGTCATTGGACAAAACCGAGCCAAAAAAACACTTGCTGTAGCTGTCTATAACCACTACAAACGAATTTTTAACCGTTCGCAAAAAGATGAGGATACCAATATCGACAAATCCAATATTCTCCTTATTGGGCCCACAGGAAGCGGTAAGACGCTTTTAGCACAAACGATCGCACGGTTTTTGAATGTCCCTATTGCTATTGCCGATGCTACCAACCTCACCGAGGCGGGATATGTGGGTGAGGATGTCGAAAATATCCTTACTAAATTGCTACAAGTAGCCGATGGGGATGTCAAAAGGGCTCAACACGGCATCATCTTCATTGATGAAGTCGATAAAATCGCACGTATGGGAGAGAACCGATCCATTACCCGTGACGTTTCGGGTGAGGGGGTGCAACAAGCACTGCTCAAAATTATCGAGGGTTCAGTGGTCAATATTCCACCCAAAGGCGGCAGAAAACACCCCAATCAAGATTTTATTCAAATCGATACCAGTAATATTTTGTTTATTTGCGGTGGGGCATTTGACGGGATTGGCGATATTATCAAAAAGCGTTTGGGTGGTAACACACTAGGATTTATGCAAGATAAAAAAGGCAAAAGCGATGAATCAAAACTTTTGGAGTATATTGATTCAAGCGATTTGGTCTCCTTTGGATTGATTCCTGAACTTATCGGAAGACTCCATGTGCTTTCGACACTCACTGAGATTAGCCGTGAAGATATGGTGCGTATTTTGATTGAACCCAAAAATTCATTGGTCAAGCAGTACCAAAAACTTTTTGAGATTGATAACGTCAAGCTCTCTTTTGAAGCCGATGCTCTTGAAGCCATAGCTCAAAAGGCAATTGATAGAAAAACAGGTGCAAGAGGGCTTCGATCCATTATGGAAGAGTCACTTATTGATATTATGTACGATGCTCCTACACTTGAGGGGTATGAGATTGTTATCACTGATGATGTGGTCAATAAACTCAATGAACCCATCTATATTAAAAATCACAAAAAGAGTAAAAAAATTAGTGCGTAAAAGGAAGAGAGTATTATGTTAAAAAGAATTAAAGGTATATTTTCAAGCGATTTGGCTATTGATTTGGGGACAGCAAATATTTTGGTTTTGGTCAAAGGCGAGGGCATTGTTATCAATGAGCCTTCCGTTGTAGCGGTGCAAATCGATAAATTTGGTCAAGAACACGTCTTAGCCGTGGGCAGCGAAGCCAAAAAGATGATTGGTAAAACCCACCGCAATATCAAAGCGATTCGCCCTATGCGTGATGGTGTCATAGCCGATTTTCATATTACAGAACTCATGATAAAACATTTTATTCAAAAAGTACATAAACGCAAAAAGTTCTACAGTCCTCGCATCATCATTTGTGTGCCTTACGGTTTGACACAAGTGGAGCGAAAAGCAGTACGTGAATCGGCTCAAAACGCAGGGGCTAGATACGTCTATCTTATCGAAGAACCCATGGCAGCAGCGATTGGGGCTGATTTGCCCGTCCATGACCCAAGAGGAAGTTTGGTGGTTGATATTGGCGGTGGGACGACGGAGATTGGTGTTATTTCTCTAAGCGGTTTGGTTATTAGTACCTCTTTGCGAACGGCGGGAGATAAGATTGATGGGCAAATTGTCGATTATATCAACAAAAAGTTTAATTTGCTTATTGGTGATAGGGTAGCTGAGGAGCTTAAAATCAATATCGGAACGGCTATTGATTTGAAAGAGGAGCTTAAGATGATTATAAAAGGGAGAGACAAAGTAGAAGGCTCACTCAAATCCATCGAGGTAAGCTCAAAGGATATGAAAATCGCCATGCAAGACCCCTTAGAGGAGATACTCGAAGCCCTTAAGCTCATTTTGGAACAAACCCCGCCTGATTTAGCAGGTGATATTGTTGAAAACGGTGTAGTCCTCACAGGTGGTGGGGCATTGATTCGAGGACTTGATAAGTATCTCTCAGATGCTATTAAGCTTCCCGTCTATGTCGCCGAAAATCCACTCCTTGCCGTTGCATTGGGTACAGGCAAAGCTTTGGATGATATAGATATGTGGCAACAGTTGGCCTATGAAGACTAGAGTAGTATTTTTTTTTATCGTTTTATTTTTGGTTGTGCTGTTTGCTTCAAGAGAGAACAGTTATGTCAAAGATAAAATACTACTACTTGCTACACCCATTAAAGAGTTTTATACCCAATCGGTAGGCAATATACTCAAATTCAAAGAGCAGTATCTTCACCAAAAAACCAACATCGAACGTCTAAGTAATGAAAACAAGCAACTCAAAGCCTATTTGATTGAGCAGACCAATTATCTCAATCAAATCGATAAGCTTTTTGATATTATACCCTCGCTTGAACGTTTGCCCCACAAAAGTATCACATTGGTACAGCCTATTGGTTATACCAAACTCAACTCCTACTCTACGATACTGCTCAACCGTCCCAAAGCCATTAGTCAAGATAGGATTTACGGCTTGATGAAAAACAGCTCGGTGGTAGGAACAGCACAATTGAGTAATGGAATACTCTACGGTCATTTGTTGGCAAGTACAGATTGTAGATTTTCGGTACATATTGGCAAATCCAAAGCACCAGGGGTTGCGATTGGTCAAAAAGATGGCGTATTAAAAATAGAGTACATCCCAAAATGGTTCAAGATTCAAGAGGGAGATGTAGTAGAGACAAGCGGGGCTGATAAGATATTTTTTGCCAATGTGCCTGTAGGAAAAGTCAAAAGTATCAAGATAAAAAGCTCTTACAAGACGGCTATTGTCGAACCCTTTGCCAACTATTTGGATATTGATTATCTCTTTTTGATTCATGACTCTACCCCTACACTCATGTCCAGCTACGATTCGCACAATACCAAACTCTACCCCTATACAGCAACGCATTTTGGCACTTCCATCAAGAGTGATGGCGACAAAAATCTAACAACTAGCGGTGATATGGTGCAAACAACCGTCCCCGAAGTCAATGCGACAGAACATGAGATACCCACCGAAGAGAACACTAAGCCAAAAATAGAAAAACCCAAACCCAAAAAACGCAACACTGTACCCTCAAAACCCAAACTGCCTCAGGGCGGGATGGATATGTTTTGATGGTATGATTGATTTGTATGATTGATAGTTTACTCAATATTAAAATTAAGACACTTTTTGCATTGATTGCGATTTTTAGTGTCTCAATTATTGCCTTGATTGCTCACAATACCCTTGAACTCCACAAGGATATTGTGAGTCGCAACGCACTATGCCAAGAGCAATCGATGGGTACAATCAACAACAATACGACACTTAGGGCTTACGAACAAAAAATTCATAAACACTTTAATCGTATCTACAACTTGCTTGTTATTATGGTGCTATCCTTTTTTTTCATCATCTATATCGTGCGTCAAAAAGTTCTTTTGCCTACGGAGTATCTTTTGGAGGTTATTCGCACCTTTATCAAAGGGGAAACACCCCAAAAAACAAAACGCTTTTACTGCGATGAGATTGGTCAGATGAGCAGCGAATTTTTCAAACTCAAAGATGCCCTAGATGATGACCTCAAAAGAATTAGAGAGTTGGCAGAAAAAGACTCCTTGACGGGTATCTACAATCGTCGCACCTTTTTCAAAGAGGCTCAACACTCAATTGCCCATACGCAAAGGGTCAATACGCCCTGTTCGTTGATGATATTGGATATTGACTATTTTAAAAACATCAACGACACCTACGGACACATTATGGGCGATAAAATACTCTCTCATGTGGTCGAAAATGTCAAGAGTTGTCTAAGTGAGCGTGATATTTTTGCACGTTACGGAGGTGAAGAGTTTATTGTCTTGATGCCCAACCGTGACATACAAAACGCTTACCATTTGGCTCAAACCGTCAATCAAAAAGTGGCACAAACGCCCTATCTAGGGAGTAATGCACTGCTTCGTATCAAAGTAACGCTTAGCATTGGTCTTACCGTGTGTCACAAAGACCATGAGATTGAAGATATGATAAAAATAGCCGATAATGCACTCTATCAAGCCAAAAATAGCGGCAGAGACAAGGTGGTGGTGATATGATTGCATTTGATGTTGCGTTAATGAGCGATAGTGTCGCTATCAAAAGTGAGTTTGTCGAGGAGTATTTGGCTCTTCTAAGAAGCGGAGTAGAGATTGATTACACCCCAAAGGTATTTGCACAACCCTCTTATGCCTCCAAATGCCGTATTGTTGATCCTAGCCAATTGTCTCCACGCAAACATCTCCATACGCCTCATGGGTTGGCGATTTTGCTCCACTCCATTCTTCACATCGAATACAGTGCTATTGATTTGGCACTTGACGCTGTTTACCGATTTGGTGCGATGCCTATGGAGTACAAAATCGATTGGATAGTCGTCGCCCAAGATGAGATACGCCACTACCTTATGCTAGAGAAGCTTTTGCATGCATTGGGTTATGCTTATGGGGATTTTGATGTACACTCAGGACTCTTTGATATTGCCAATGCTACCCAAGGAGACATAATGGAGCGTATGGCTTTGGTGCCTCGATACTTTGAAGCCAGTGGTCTTGATGTCAATCCGCAGATTATCAAAAAACTCCAAAATCAACACAAAGAGCCTTTTGTAGCTCAAATCATTGAGGCTTTAACGACTATCTATCACGAAGAGATTGACCATGTCCTCAAAGGCGACAGGTGGTTTAAGTATATGTGTCTCCAAAGAGGGGTTAATCCAACGCAAACCTATCTCGAAATACTCCATAAGTACCATTTTTTGGAGAAACATCGCCCCCATATTAATGTACAAGCCCGTAAAGATGCGGGGTTTAGTTGCGAAGAGATTATCCAATTGGGTGCAAAAAATTGTAAATAATGGGATTTTGTGGATAACCTTTATCCTTTTTTTATTAGAAAATAAGTATAATAATACTTTAAGAATATTTAGAGCGACAAACCATGGAAGGTAAAAAGGAACTATGATAAAAGAGATACCGTTTTTCATTCAATCTATAGAAGAGAGTCATTTTGCAAACATAGCAAATATCCTAACGCAAGAGGAGTCCAATGTAGGGCGACTCGAGCAAGAGTTTAAAGAGTATTTAGGGGTAGAGTATGCCATAGGTGTAGTCAATGGCTCTTCGGCGATTCATTTGGCGATGTGTGCTTTGGATCTCAAACGAGGCGATAAAATCCTTTGCAGTGTCAATTCTTTTGTTTCAATCCCCGAAGCTGTGCGTCACTTTGACTCCGAGCCTATCTTTGTCGATTGTCTTGAGAGCAATTACGCTATTGATTTGGATAAGCTTGAGATTGCTATCTCTCTCAACAAAAGCAAAAAACTCAAAGCCATTGTTGTTAATCATCTCTCAGGAGAGACAACCGACCTCGATAGGCTCTATGCTCTTGCAAAAGCCAACGATCTCAAAGTCATCGAAGATGCTACCGATGCTATGGGTGCTAGATACAACAACCGCCCTATTGGTAACAGTGGAGCCGATATTACGCTCTTTAGCTTTGCACCCAATCTCTCGCATTCGACCATCAAAGCCGCCGTGCTTGTCACCAACGATGAGATGCTCTTTGAACGAGCTAAATTGATTGCCAATCACGGTATCTTAAAAGATGAATGGAACAGCTACGGCAATGTCGATTACCTTTACGATATTATTGATATAGGTTGGGATTATCGTTTGGGTGAAATGGAAGCCTTTATGGCACTTGCACTCTTCAAAAATCTTCACAAAAACATCCAAAGAAGAGTCGAAATTGCTGCTATCTACAACCGTGAACTGGCCAACGTCAAACATGTCTCCACTCCAAACTTTGACTCCAATCAACTCTTTTCGCAATACATCGTCCAAATCGCCAAAAACAGAGACCATTTTGCCAAAGAACTAAAAGCCAGAGGAGTGAATGTAGCCCTCCACTACATCCCTTTGCATCTGCTTGACTACTACAAAAAGAAATACACACTCAAAGTATTTGACTATCCTACTGCTTTAAGTGTTTATCAAAAAGTGATGTCACTACCCATCTACCCATCTATGACCAATCAAGATGCAATGCACGTATGCCATGCTATCAAAGAGGTTGCTAGTAAGCATATCTAATGGCATTGCAATTTTTTGAGGAGCTTTTGATAGCTCCCAAAGGGTATCACTATCCTCTTATTGTTGCTCTTTTGCCCCTTTCGCTTCTTTATGGCACATTGATGCTTTTACGCCGTCTTGTGACACCCAAAAAAGATTTTGGTTTGCCTATTATCAGTGTGGGCAATTTGATCGTAGGAGGAAGCGGCAAAACCCCCTTTATCATCGCCACCGCCTCTAACTACAGCGAGGTTTGTATCATTTCAAGGGGTTACGGTCGCCAAAGCAAAGGTTTGATAGAGGTGAGTATTCAAGGCACACTGCTCACCAATGTCACCCAAAGCGGCGATGAGGCGATGCTACTTGCTCAATCTCTGCCCAATGCCTCGGTGATAGTGAGCGAAAATAGGATAGAAGCGATCCAAAAAGCCAAACAAAAGGGTGCAAAGATTATCTTTTTGGATGATGGATTTAATCGGGTTGAAATCAAAAAGTTTGAGATTTTGCTAGAGCCTCTCTCTCTTAAAAATATCCTGCCTCTACCTGCGGGGGGTTTTAGGGAGTTTGCCTTTACTCGTCTCTTTGCCGATAAAGTCCTTCGTGAGGGCAAAGCCTTTTGGCGATATGTCGATTTTGAAAATCTAAGCCCCAAAATGTTGCTTGTCACAGCCATATCCAACCCCTCACGCCTCAAACCCTATTTGCCCAGTGGTGTCATAGGTGAGATGATTTTTGCCGATCATGCCTATTTTGATGAAGCGAAAATCAAAGCAAAAATGCAAGAGTTGGGTGCTTCAAGCCTTTTGGTTACTGCCAAAGATTACGTCAAGCTCGAAAAGTACGATTTGCCTCTTTCGCTTATGAAACTCACGCTTCATATTGAGCCTCAAACACTCAAAGCAATCGATACCTACATCCATGAGTTTCAAAAATCTCACACGACTCAAACGTAAATGTAAGGCAATTATGCTAAAATAATCCAAAAATACGAGGCACAGATGAAAAAACTCTTTTTATTGGCACTCTTTAGTTTGTCGCTATTGGCCAACAACAACTACACCGCTATTCACACCGCCATCTATCAAGGAGATATTAATACCATCTCGAAGCTTCTATCTTCAAGCTCCCTAGATAAGCTCAACGAACAAACCGATGCGGGAGTTTCCGCCTTGCACATGGCTATCAAATTGGGACGTATGGATATTGTCAAGCTTTTGCTCACACACGCCATTGATACAGATATTCAAGACAAGCACGGCAACACCCCACTTCACTACGCTATTGCCGTAAAGCGATTGGATATTGTGCGGTTGCTTATTGCCAAAGAGGCGGATACGGAGATTGGCAACTTTGGGGGCATTACCCCGCTTCATCAAGCCGCCTACACGGGCGATAGTGAGATGGTCACTTTTTTGGTCGATAGTGGAGCCAAAGTCGATAGTCTCAATGAGCAAAAAACAACGCCTTGTCAAATGGCATTGGCTCGAAACAATATGAAAGTAGTAAGCTTTTTGATGGCATTGACAAAAAAAGAGTGCCTCAAGGTTCCCGATAAAAACTACGATACCAACACCACAAAGGAGTAAGCCATGGAGATAGTTCTAAATGGTCAAACCAAAGAAGTAGCCCCTCATCAAACGATTGAAGCGTTGATACAATCGCTCCATTTGGGTATTGGCATTATGGCTTGTGCCGTCAATATGGAGATTGTCAAAAAGCAAGATTGGGACAACTTCACACTTAACGAGGGCGATAGGGTTGATTTGCTCGATTTTGTAGGTGGCGGATGATACAATACCAAAGGAGATGTTATGGATTTTAATGCACCCCTCAATCCCAAAATGGCTTCCATTATCTTTTTTGTTGCCCTATTTGCAGGGCTTATGATTAAGCACAATCTCAAAATTATTATCGGTGGTTTTATTGCAATAGGTGTAGCGACGGTGCTTTTCATTATCGTATCGCAAAATCCCTACATCTATCTCGACCCCGAAGTGACGCAACGTATTTTGGATAAATTCTATTACAGTTGGAAAGACAAACCCAAAGAGTTGTGGAGTGTTATTATCCATACGCCCATAGCGGCGATTAATTGGAGTGCTACCTATAAGCCTCTCATTGGACTTGTAGGTTTTGCGGTTGGTTTTGTGGTACTGGGCAAATATTTCGGGCCACCACCGCCACCCAAAAAATAGGAGAACGCTATGAAACTGTTGGTTTTGGCACTTGAGCCCTCATCCAATCTTCATCTCAAAGAGTTGCTCAAATATGCTCACGCTATAGAGATGGTAGGAATATTTTCCAAAGAGCTTGGCACACCTCTCTATGATGTAAGCGATGTAGCCATTATGGGTTTTGTGGATGCTTTTAAAAAATATCGATGGTTTAAGCGTGTAGCCCTTGAGATGGTGGAGTTGGCACGAGATGTCGATAGGGTACTATTGATGGACTCTTCGGGCTTCAATCTACCTCTGGCTCAAAAAATCAAAGAGGCATACCCCAGCAAAGAGATTGTTTACTACATCTTACCCCAAACATGGGCGACACGCTCCTATCGTATCAAGCTATTGGAAGAGTATTGCGACACGCTCTTTGGGATATTGCCTTTTGAGATTGCACAATACAGCTCAAAAGCCCAATACGTAGGACACCCGCTCCTTGATGAGATCAAGCTCAAAAAAACTTCTCTCACGCACAACGGCATTGTCTCTTTTATGCCAGGGAGTCGTCCTAGCGAAATCAAACGCCTCTTTCCTATCTATCGCCAACTTCGCCAAAAGCTTGATATTCGCAAAGCCCTACTTGTCATTCCGCCTATCTTTGACCCGCATCAAATCGATGAACTCTACGGAGAGAGTGTGGGATTTGAAATCACCCACGATGCCCATCAAGCCCTCTATCAATCCGATTTTGCCTTTATCTGTTCGGGTAGTGCTACGCTTGAAGCGGCTCTTATCGGTACGCCTTTTTGTCTCAACTACATCGCTAAGCCTTTGGATTACTTCATAGGCAAATATCTTTTGGGAGTCAAAGAGATTGGACTAGCCAATATTATTTTAAGACACCACACCAACACCACGCTCCACAAAGAACTCATTCAAGGCGATGTGACCCTTGCCAACCTAATAGATGCCTATCACCATACCAACCGTGAAATCTTTTTGACACAAGCTATCAAGCTAAGAGAGTATCTTGCTCACGGCAGTTCCCAATTTGTAGGGGAGTACCTCTCTACGCCCCAATAATATCTCCTAATCTATCCGCAATCGATACCCTTGACGTTTGATGCTTTCGATTCTCTCTTTGCCCAAAATTTTACGCAAGTGTTTGATGTAGGTGCGCAGTGAAGTATCGCTAGGGGTCTCATCAAAGCTCCACAAATGGTCGTAAATATACTCATGCATTAAGACTTCATTGGTGTGCTTGACAAATATTTTAAGAAGTTCAGACTCTTTTTTGCCCAACGCATAGGGTTTGTTGTCGATGATAAGCTCACCGCTTTGGGTATTGTAACCGATACGCTCATCAATGGCAAGGATGGTTTGTTTGCGACTCGAAAAGCTACGCTTAAGGAGTGTTTCGATACGGATAAGCAACTCTTTGAGGACAAAAGGTTTGCGGATATAATCATCACACCCACTTGCAAAACCCATCTCCAAATCATCGACACTATTAAGCGATGTGATGAAGATGGTGGGGGTATCTATCCCTTGGTCTCTTGCCCATCGAAGCAACTCAAAACCATTGGGCGAGGGGACATTGACATCAAGTAGCAATAAATCAAAGCGTTTTTCGTAGAGCAAATCTTGGGCTTCCATCCCGCTAAAGGTTGGTTCGATACGGTAGCCCTTCTCTTCCAAAAAGTCCACTATGGTGTCGTTGAGATTGCTATCATCTTCTAAAATAAGTATAGTTGCTTTGGACATTATCGGTATTGGTTGATCCAATTGATAAGCCGTGTCTCATTCAGCGCCCCACTTACCCTATCGACCTCAACACCGTTTTTGAAAATTATTAATGTGGGAATCGAACGAATGGCATACTTAGCACTGAGGTTTTGCTCTTCGTCACTATTGACTTTGAGAAGCGTGGCGTGAGGTGAGAGCTTTTTGGATACGGCATTAAAAACAGGAGCCATTTGCATACAAGGACCACACCACGAGGCCCAAAAATCGACCACTACGGGAATATCGCTATTGACAAGGAAGCGTTCAAATTGGCTTTGGTTTACACTTTTGGCTTCGACTCCTAGCAGTGCAGCTTTACACGCACCGCAGTTGGCTTTGGTATAAGCCTCTTTTGCGGGAATCTTATTGACTTTGAGACAATGCGGACAGACAACATTTACAGACATAGTTACTCCTAAATTTGCATCAGTTGATGTTTGTTTTTTTCATAGTTTAATTTTTTGATAAGGTTTTGTTGCATCTCATCGAGTCGCTTTGCATCCACACGAAGTTTGAGCAACTTTTCGTCGATGGAGAGATGAGCATCATTATACTCAATTATCTTAAACTCTTTTTTGGTAAGGAGTCGTTTGAGTGCGATTTTTAGCTCCTCTTCTTCTTTGAGAGGGTAGGAGAGTTTTTTGATGTAGGGGGTAATGGTATCGTGAAGCATACACTTTTGCCTTTGTTGTAATGGATTTGTTTACTCCACGACATATTCAATTTATCGTTCGTACTGAACCTGTCGAAATACATCAAACTCAGGGTGAACGAATACAATATTTTTTACTCTGTCGTAGAGTGAGATGGATTTGTTATTTTAGCATAATTTGCTTGTAAGGCTATTGACACACTTCGTAAAGCTTTAATGGCATTTATCGGAAGTGAGACTTTGGTCTCACCAAAAGCCAAGATTTGGTTCTCGTTACTATCCGAGCCAATCAGTCCCACTTCCAAAAATACCATTACAAAGCAGGTGCGTAAGGTCCGTTAGTAATCCAAGCTGTACGCTTTGGTATAATTGGATTCATATCTATCCAAAACTACATCATACCCACCAAAGCGAATAGTGATATAGACTTTGCTATGATTGAGCGCATCATCAAAATGAGCCAAAAGATAGTTTTGTTTATTATCAAATCGAATCTCTTTCCAATCTCCACTCGCCCAACTTCCATCCCCAGTATAGGAGTAATAGATTTTATTTTCTATTTTGGTATCATTGACACTGCGCCATTTGAATAAAAATTGGTCTGTATTGGGATTATGAGAAACATTTAAGATAATATTGGCAGCCTCTGAGTCAAGCCTCAAATCAAACTCACTGGCGACAATATTGTCCAAATCAGGTGCAACCGTGACGCTCATGGTATCTTGAGCACTCTCTCCACTGCTATTGGTGATTGTTAGCGTCACATTGTGTTCACCCACAAAAAAGTCACTTTTGCTAAAGCTTGATTGAGTACTTAGGACTCTATCGCCCTCTCTCCACTCATAGCTCACAATATCCCCACTGCTACCACTGGCATCAAGACTCACACTCTCGCCCTCATTAGCCGTAATATCGCTTCCTGCGTTGGCTAGGAGTAGAGGTACTGTAGGTGTATTGAGAATTATCTTCACTGTATCTCTATCAAGTTCTATTTTGTTGCTATCGTACGCAATACACTCGATAGTAAACTCCCCAATATCGCTGTATTTGGGTGTATTGAGGACTATTTTGGCGTTACTGTTTGTAAAGTCAATCGTGACTGGATTGGCACGACACTCTACTGTATCCATTCGATTATCCTCATCGGTCTCATTGATAGGGATGACGGTGGTATCTAGCTCATTACGGTAGAGCGTACCGCCCAAATCCAATACAACATCTTTTAAAACTACCTCTTTTTGTTTGATGGTGATGATAAGTGTATCACTGCTTGTTGCTCCATCCTCATCGGTGAGTGTGAGTGTCACGGTGTGTGTGCCAACTGTGAAGTTTGATTTTGAAAAGGTACTACTGTTGCTTAGCAATACGCCGTTTTCGCTCCACGCAAAGCCCACAATAGAGCCATCGCTATCGTAACTATCTTTAGCATCAAGTGTGACACTCTCACCCTCATTAGCCGTAATATCGCTTCCTGCATTGGCGATGGGGGATTGATTGGGTACTACTACCTCATCATCTTTTTTAAAATCAGCGATGAGAGGAGCAGAGAAGTTGATAAACCTTGCACAGTCGGCGGCACTCTCATCCTCTCCTGCTACACCTGTAGCCACACCCTCATAATAGATATTGGGGTTGGAGTAGTTTTGTATCTCATTTCCATAGCCCATAATCGTAGTAGTATAACCACTATCCAAATCTTTGAGCCAATAGCCGTTGGCGTATTTATTAGAAGATTTTTCCAGTGTTCCTCGTTGTTCTAGTCGTATTTTATCGTCATGACCACACCCAAATATGTGTCCTAACTCATGAGCAAATGTCATTTGGCTTAAACCCCACTCTACATTTTGAAACCCTAAAGCCAAATTAGGAGACTTTTGTAAATACCCATCATCTCTATCATAAATACTTGTATAAGCATATCCACTCCAATACGCACTATCAACTTTGCGTATCACATAAACAATATCGGCTTTATACTGCTCTCGTAACTTGGCTACTTCGTCACTAGGGTTGGCTAACTTGCCTTGTGTCTTAGAAAGAGCTGTCTCAATCTTGTCATTATCACTATCAAGCGTCATCTTCACACTGCTTGCTATACTGACTCTAGCATTAATATTGCTCCGTTTAAAGGCTGTATTGGTATAGGCTATCATTGAGTGAATTTTATTATTCACTATCTCGCTACTCCTATCACACCACTCCCAAAATCGCTCATTATAGATAAGCAAAATTTTGATATTTGGTGTTGTCGTCGCACGATATTTTGTAGTTGTACTGACCTTTTGAGTCTCCATTAAAGCGGAGGATGGTGGTGGCAATGCACCGCCATCACCTTTATTTTCTATCTCACTAATCTTTTGCCCATCAGCAAAAGTCCCAATCGAATAAGTTTTACCCTCTTTGCTAAATGTCCCCTCAACCGAATCGCCATTAACTACAAAAAATCCATCACTCGCATCATCAATCTTACTCGTATATACCTTACGCTCTCCATCAAGAGGAATATCTGTTACCTCTTGTATAGCATTAATCGTAAAACTCTCCCCACTCGGAAGCTTTTTGATTATCTCCTCACCCCTAAACTCCTCACTACTCAAAGTAGAAGTGAGTTCTGTGGTGGTGGGTGGTGGAGGAGAGGGAATATTCTCCTCATCATCTCCACCGCAACTTATTAAAAACATACTTGCCATAATCCAAACTATACTGTAGTGTTTCATTTTTGACTCCTTTTATCTTATAAACTTAATAAACTACAAAGCACCTATTTCACGCCTAAAGCCTTGATATATACCTTTCGTAGTATATTTAGGTTTTTGACTTTTTGTTCTTAGCTCTTTTGAGCATGTTTGGTTTTGAAGATAAAACAAAGCCTCTTTGAGCATAGGTTCATTAATATCACCAAAGGCATATTTTGTATCATCCTCGACGCTGCATTCTACTTCTAATCCATCAAAATAGTCCCCTTCGCTATTGGCATTGACTACTTTAAATTGAATTGGTGATAGATGCGTATCGCAAAAATCATAACCTCGCATTCCAACAGGTTTACCATCTGTGTTTGAGCCAATTAGATAAACATTCAAAAATGGCTTCAATCCGTTAATCAGTGATTCACTTGCAGAAGCTGTATCTTGAGTTGTTATAATATAGAGGGAGTCCAAGTTTAAATCAATCTTTTCATCACTAAAGAGATCACTATTATTCCAATGGGTATATCGGTCATTATATTCTAGTGTCTCAAATATTTTGTCCTTTGTTTGTGTGCCACTGATTAGACTAGCTAAATATCTAGCCACATCAAGCCGTCCACCACCGTTGTATCTAAGATCTATAATTAATTCATCAATAGCCTCTTGTTGAAATTTTTCAAAAACTATTTTCAACTCATCTCGCGATGGCTCTATAAAAGATTCAAAGAGTAGATATCCTATTTTTTTGCCATCTATCTGCAATACTTTATCTTCCAATACAGTATTCACCGTTACCTCTCCTTTGATTAAGGTAATATCCTCTACTTTAGAGTCCCTATTAATCGTGAGATTCACCTCTACGCCAAGCTCATCTTTACCACTAATAGTACCCCATAGATCATTCTCATCAATCTCTTGAATCGTTTTACCATTGATAGCCAAAATTTCCACACCTCTCTTAAGTCCTGCACGACCAGCAGGTGAATCTTGATAAACATACATAACATATACTCTATCTTCTTCATAAGCCAAGGAGTACCCTAGTCCACCATAAGTTCCACTTTCATAATAGGCATTATAAAACTCTAAGGATATTAAATAACTCCATTTATCATATTGATGATAGAGCAAATCATCTAAGAGTTTATCTTGGTCTTTGTATGAAGTATAATCTAGCTCAGGAGTAAACGCATACCATAAATAGGCATCATGCATCACATCGTATATCATCTTGTTTTGCCCCTCTTCACTACAGTCGATATTTTCATCGGGAATAGTGCTATGGTACATCCAAAAATCTACAAATGTCTCTGCTCCTCCCATGCGATAACTCTCTCTTACTGCATCTTTGTCATTAGCATAGACCGCTTTAAAGTCATACTCTTTGCCACACGCCAACGATAGAGAACTCGAACCACCTGCTGTAATATTTGATTGCAGAGTATGCTTTTGCCATATCGTGGTGTTGTGTTCTCTATAATAGAGTTGAGTAATAGACTCTACGGACTTTTCATAGTTTCTAATGGTTACTTTGCCACATTCACCAGCAATAGGAGTTGGCTTAGAACCCAATAAAAAGAGCATCCCTGCAACCAAAACGATTAATAGTCGAATATATTGATTGTTCTGTTTCATTGTTTTCCTTTTATTTAAGTGCCTGTAGCCACTCTAAAGTCTCTTTGGCAAACTCCATATTGCCTTCATTGTAGCGTCGTAGCCAAAAGGAGTAGAGCCAAGCATCCATAGTAGAGTAGTATTCAGATAGATAAACATCGCCTTGTTCAAACTCCACATTTGTCAAATAGCACTCATTAGAAGACTTTGCAAAGCCCTTTGTGTAAAACAACTCTGTCAAATCAGCATCTTTGAGCGAAGTTTGTTTAAATTTATCTTCCCAATTTGTTGTCTGTTGGATTTTGTTGTAATAGCTTAGCAGCTCATCAACCAAACTCACCATATCCAACTCCTGAAGTAGTCCTTTGAAGTATTGTCCATTTTGAGAGTGTTTGCTAGTGCTATTGGCTAGAGTCGATAAAATCCCAATGTATTGAGGTGTATATTTATCTGATTTGGCTATCAAGCTATTCAACATCGATATTTTCATTTTTGCTTCAAGTAGAGTAATAAATCTTTTATCTTGAATGCATCGCTTCGTGAGTTTTTGATTTTCAATTTTAATCTCTTGTAACCACTCACCCCCCCCTCTACCCCAAAAACCTTAAAATAAAAACAGCAAA
>DYMA01000022.1 GCA_020721815.1 Sulfurovum sp.
CGGTTGGTGAGTTGCTCATCTTTGCAATATTGCAACTCATCTTCAATCTTGACCATCACACCACCCGCATCACGACTAAAGGATAATACGGTAATGTAAGTAACCGTATCAAGAAGATGCTCAGTAAAGGTTTTGTCATTGTGGTTGTAGGAGAGGGAATAGCTACCGCTCTCCCACGCATCATCGACATCAACCGATAGGTACAATTTAGAACCCTCTCGATCAATTTTCGATTTGGCTTGATACAAAAAATAGAGCGCATTGTAGAGTGTATCGTGTCGATTGATAGCCCATCCTTGAGAGCGTTCTATATCGACTCGAAATTTGATACCTACAAGCTTGATAGCATGAATTGATATCAAAAGGTTGTTAAAATCCATAATCGTTTCAACCTTTTTCATGCTCTCATCGTAGTTGCTTTTTGTGAAAAACTCTGTGTCATTGATAAGTAAATTGACTCGAATCCCCTCTTTTGAAGCTTGTGCAATAAAATCCATCAATCCCTCTTCGTTGGCTATTTGATAGGAGTTGTCGGTGAGATGTTCAAATGAGATGAGTTGATCAATATGTTTGATGTTTCGATTGGCGAGATTGGCAAAGATATAGCTAGGTGAACTCTGCGTTGCGTTGCTGTTTTCAAAACTACTTGTCGTAAGTATCCACGTACCGAGTGTTTTACCCGTCACTTGTTCATCGGCTGTGGTTAGATAGGGAGAATCGCTACCTCCACACGCCGCAAGAAAATAGACAATAAAAAGCGAAGCAATGTATCTCTTCATAAAAAACTCCATTTTTAAAAATTTAATATTATTTAATTTTAGCACATTCAACGTAAAAGAGTGTTAAAATAGCCTAATTCCTATCAATAAATTCCCTAAAAGCACTCAAATCGTAGAGCTTTAGATTCTCTATGGGGTTTTTTGTAAGCTCATTGGAGAAGCCGTTTTTGGAAAAAAGCACCCAAATATCGGGCTTGATATCCGATAACATCGCTTTGTATTGCAGTTTGCTCCACTCATTTTTGCATATCTTTTTGTTTTTGTATTTGCATTCACCCAAAATAATTTTGTCATCGTGCGAAAATGCCAAAATATCAAATTCACCGTTTTTGTCCCAATAGTTACCGCTTGAACGTGTATCAAACGTTTGGGCAATCAAGGCATTGGAGAGTTCTTCATAGACAAGGCTTGTAAGGGCGGTTGAGTGTTTGGCAAAGTATTCAAAAAATCGTTCATCGTTGCCATTGAGAATTTCGCTACGAAAAGGCTCTACAAAACCAAACCAAAAGCGGTAAAAGGGTTCTTTGAATCCTATTTTGGGTTGGATTTTGTAGCTTTTGAGGGCTTTTTTGAGCTTTTGTTTGGGGTGAGTTTTGAGCGGTGCTTCACGAGACTCAACTACACTAATGGTATCGAGTTCAAGCAGTTGGGCTATAATCTCTTTGCCTATAGGTTCACGGATACGAGAGCGTCTAAAGATGTTGTGTATTTTTGTATCACCGTAAGAAGCGGCGATAAGAAAGTTGCTAAATGGGGCTTTTTTGATATAGCTAGGAGCGATGAGACTATCCAAAGTGGCAAAATTGTTAAGCACATTATGGGTAATATTCTCTTGCATGGTGAGCTTAGCATCCAAAGCGATAGACTCCTCTATGCCCCCAAAAAGAGCGAAATACTCAAAAAGTTGCTCAATAGACATATCGCAAAAGTGGCGAGAAAATTTTTGAAATTTTAATTTGATGCGTAACTCCAAATTTTTTGGCATAATTATAGCAAAAAATTGATTTCAAAACTTTTTTTAACCAAATTAAGCAAATTTTGATACAATAATGAAAAAGCAAATGATTATAAATTAGACACAAAAAGTAGTAACAATGGAACAATTTCTTACAAATAATGAGCAAATAAAGAGTATTATCAAAAATATCAATATTACTCGTACCCTTTTTCTCTCTTCTATTATCGTAGGAGAGGAGTATATCGGCAAACTCCATTTGGCTTCCTATCTTTTTCCATCGGCTACGATTATCAATGCCGCTGTTGAAAATATCAATGAGGCTCTCAAAGGGGTTGATGAGGCGATTATTACCCATTTTGAAAAGGTTAAAAATATTGACAATTTGGATTTTGATAACAAACGCATTATTGCACTTGCTACTTTTTTTAGGCAACAAAAAGATTATTCACGACAAATTTGCCTTTGTCTATCAAATGCCCTCACTCAAAGAACGCCCCGAAGATATAGAGCTATTAGCCCACTATTTTTTAAATGAAGCCAAAGAGAATTTGAGCATCCAAGGCGATATAGAACTCAACTGCGAAGCCCTTGATACGACTCAAAATTTCAAAAGTCTCAAAAAATCGGTCTATCAACAACTTCTTTATGCCTCCATTGAGTCGCACGATATTGAGAAGATTATGTATAATTTTTTGCTCAAAAAATACAATGACGATACCCAAGAACTCTACAAACACTATCTTTGGCTCTACGAAAAACCTTTGATTGAAGCGGGGCTTGATAAATACGGTTCACAACTCAAACTCTCAAGCGTTTTGGGCATCAACAGAAACACACTTAGGAAAAAAATAAATGAACTCAACCTCCATTGATTTTGAATATTTCATAGACTGCGACAACTCTCCGTTTGTTATTTTTAGCAATGCCATGAAGGTCATCTACCTCAATCGTGCCGCTGAAATACTGATGGGATATGTGCAAAATAGAGAACTCTACACCCTAGCTATCACCCACGCTCCCCAAGATATAGGCTCCAAGACCACGTTGCTCGATCTAAAATACGGCTCGTTTATCTTTCACTCCATTACGGTGGCTTATCAAGATGAGGAGTCTATCGCTATTCGTCTCTACAATAAACCCATCATCAAAAACGACTCCATTATGGCTCAAGAGAAGCTTATCTCAACCGACATCAATACCATCATGGAGGCCAATCTAACCCTCTTTAAGATGTACAATAGTTGCGATATGCATCTGCTTACCGATACCGATTTGCCCTCTTTTAAGGTCGATCAAAACCAACTCTCCAAGCTTATTCGTGACTCGCTTGATTCGTTTAAAAACAACAACTATATTATGATACATCTAAGCATTGTGATTGGTGAATCGATTCGTATCAACGACAAACGCCATCAAATCCTTCAAATTCGCTTCCAATCCGATAAGCGTAACGAGGATTATGACCCAAATATCAAAACGCTCTCTCAAAACAACTACGTCGTCACCATGCTTGAAGATAAATATATCAAAATCAATATCCCGATGATAACTGATTAAAAATTAATCAATCAACTGCCAAACAAGTTGCTTCTTTTGTGTTACTATTTCTTATCACAAAAAAATATAAGGAGTAGAAAATGAAGTTCAAACACATTGCGTTGGCAACTTTATTAGCACCTGTTGCTCTTCTAGCCGAAGAAGCAACACTAAGTTCGGGAGATACAGCGTGGATGCTTGTAGCAACAGCATTGGTTATGTTGATGACACCTGCGGGATTGGCACTGTTTTATGGCGGTATGACACGGAGTAAAAACGTTCTCAATACCATGGGAATGAGTTTGATTGCCTTTGCGGTAGGTACACTTGTTTGGGTTATTGCGGGTTATTCAATAGCCTTTGGCGAAGGGGATTTAATAGGTACAGGCAAACTTTTCCTTTCAGGCATTGCAGCCGATACGCTCAAAGGCACTATTCCAGAGTTGCTTTTTGTCGCTTTTCAAGGCACTTTTGCGGCGATTGCGGTAGCTATTGCGAGTGGTTCGATGATTGAGCGTGTGAAGTTCTCTACCTTTACTATCTTTTCGGCTCTTTGGATATTGGCAGTCTATGCACCCATTATACACTGGGCATGGGGCGGTGGTACTACACTAAACTTTGGCGAAATGGACTTTGCAGGGGGTACGGTTGTACACATCAACGCTGGGGTTGCAGGTTTTGTCGTAGCTTTGATGCTAGGGGCTAGAAAAGATTACGGCAAAGTAGCTATTAAACCTTTTTCGCCTATACTTACAGTTCTAGGTGCTGCCTTGTTGTGGTTTGGTTGGTTTGGATTTAATGCAGGAAGCGAAGTAGCAGCGGACGGCATTGCAGCAAGTGCCTTTTTGGTCACGATGGTTGCAGGAGCGGTAGGTGCTATTGGATGGTTGATAGCCGAGTGGGTTGTTTACAAAGCACCTACACTTATCGGTGGAGCTTCAGGAGTTGTAGCGGGTCTTGTAGCTATTACACCAGCATCAGGAAGTGCGAGTGCTATGGGAGCGATTATTATTGGTCTTGTGGGCGGTGTTGTAGGATTTATCGGTGTAGCGAAGCTCAAAAAACTCTTCAAAGTCGATGATAGTTTGGATGCTTTTTGGGTACACGGTCTTGTGGGTATTTGGGGATCGTTGGCAACGGCTATCTTTATTGCATCGTATGCTATGAAAGAGGATTACAACATGATTAGCCAACTAGGGTCTCAAGCGGCGGCTATTATTCTTACTATCGTCTATAGTGCCTTGGTTACAGCATTGGTCTTTTATGTATCAAGTCTGCTTACAGGTGGCGGAAGAGTCGATGAAGAGACAGAGCAAATCGGTCTGGATGAGACAACACATGGTGAAAAAGCTATCAACCTATAAAACATAGGTTGATTAAAAATAGATCACAAAGGATAATAAAATGAAAAAAATTGAAGCAATCATCAAGCCCTTTAAACTCGAAGATGTTAAAGAGGCTTTGGTAGAGGCAGGTATCACAGGTTTGACAGTAAGCGAAGTCAAAGGATATGGAAGACAACAAGGTCACTCGGAAATCTACCGAGGGGCGGAGTATGTGGTGGAGTTTATCCCAAAGATTAAAATTGAAATCGTAGTGAGTACCGATGAGTACGCCGATATTGCCATCAAAGCCATTGCACAAGCGGCCAAAACAGGCAAAATTGGTGATGGTAAAATTTTTGTAAGCACCATCGATAGCGTATTGCGAATCCGAACCGACGAGCGAAACGAAGAAGCACTGTAGAACTATTTGGGCAAGGTCTGCTCCTCGCCCAATCCAATAAAAACTACCCTCCCCCCCAATAATTTTATCCTCAAATGTAAAACCTTTAGAGAACAAGTAGGCAAAAAGCGTCACCCATCATTTCACAGCACGACACCGTCTCTAAGACTCCAAATCAAGCTTGAGATAACCGTTTGTGTTATTGACTAACTGACCTTACGCACTTTAAAAATTACCCCATTACAATACGTCATTGCGAACGCAAGTAATCTAAGATTTATTTCTACTTTTTTAGTAGGTTCGGCTTTAGCCGAACAAATTAGAGGCTATCAGGTGTCTCAAACTCGGCTAAAGCCGAGGCTACGGATTCAAAGTCGTTGCTTGTAACACAATGTAAAATAGATTGCTTCGTGCCTCGCAATGACTCGCTCAAAGATGGTACGTTGGGTAAAGTGCGTAACATCAGTGACTAAACAAATACCCTACAGCAAGATATTTAAACTCTTAGTTTCGTCGAATATACTCGCTTCTATCAAATTTAATAAATAAGTAACCTTGAACTTTCCCTTTATTGGTAATGGGTACGATGGAGGTTTTTTCATAAATAGGTGAACCATCTTTTTTGCGACTGATGAGTTCCCCCTCCCACTTTTGACCTTTCAAAAGCGTCTCGTTGATATCTTCATGGGTCTGTTGGCTCATCAAATCGGAGGCTATTAGGCTATCTTGTTGCCCGATTGCCTCTTTTTTACTATAACCCAATTTGTTTTCAAATGTCTTATTGATATACTCAATCTTTCTGTTTTTGTCGGTAATGATAATAATGTTTTCACTCTTTTTAATAACGTATTTAAAAGTAAAAAAGTCTTGGGCTAGTTTATGGATTTTTTTGTAATTGAAAATCAAAAAAACCAAATTCAAAAAGCCAAAAATAATAAAAATCAAAAAGATGGTGTATTGTCTCTCATGCATCTTTGTGGAGTATTTTTCAAGCCCGTAAGAGATGTTTTTAATTGTGCTGTAGAGGTCAAGTCGCTCATTGGTTTCCAAAATGTTTTTGAGAATCTCAATATCTTTGATAAAAAGTGTCGTGTGTTGGTAAAAATAGTCATAGAGTTTGTTGTTTTGCTTGATTTGGTTGATTTTATCAACATCGGCTTGTAGGTGTGTTAAATCGTTGGGCAAATCCATTGCCAATTGTTCAATTTGAAAAAATATATTTAAAAAGAGTCGTTTTTCATCAGTAGAGATATTGAGTTCTTCGATGCTTTGATGCAAATCGTAGAGATAATGAATAGAGTTTGTAAGACGAGTGTTGGTTGCTTTAAACTCTTCGACAAGAGACTCTTTTTGTTCATAAGCACTGTAGAGTAGAGCGATTTTATCTTTGAGATTTTTATCAAACTTATAGAGAAACTTTTCATTATCCAAAAACTTTAATATCGTTTGAAATTCATGATTAATATCTTGCAATTTATCGTAATCAATGTAGCGATATTTTTTCAAAAAAGTATTTTCAATTTTTTGATCCAAAATGGAGAGATTTTTGATCTCTTTGTGGTAGATAGCGTAGTCCTTCATGTCACGATTGGTTTTATTGACATATATCACCAAAAAAATGAGCATTATCATAAAAAACGATATAAGAATGAAGAAAAAATCAAGTCTTTTGCGACCAACGGTTATAGTATTCATCATATTACCTTAATATTTGAGGGAGTTTACCCGTGAGGGATTTCAAAAACTCTACTATAGCATTAATATCCTCTTGTTTCATCTCTCTTCCCAATTGATACTCTGTCATAATTTTAACAGCATCCTCCAAAGTGGCAGCACGTCCATCGTGCATATAGGGGGCTGTAAGCTCGATATTGCGCAACGAGGGGACTTTAAAAACATATTTGTCTTCCTCTTTTTTGGTTACCTCGTAGCGTCCCAATGATTTGCTGTGGTTGTTGGCTTCGTGAATACCAAAACGATTGAAGAGGTTTCCTCCAACATTGCGTCCATTGTGACACAAAACACACCCTTTGGACTTAAAGAGTTCATAGCCTCGCTTAGCCTCTTGACTAATGGCATTGCTCTCTCCTTTGAGATAGAGATCAAAAGGAGCATCAAGCGTGATAAGCGAACGCTCAAACTCTACCAATACTTCTATAAGATGCTCTTTGGCTATCTCCTCTTGATAGATGTCGTGAAACTTTTTGGGATAGTGTTTATCTTTACGCAGACGTTTGACAATATCGTAGATATTATCTCCCATCTCTACGGGATTTTCAATGACTTGATGAGCTTGATCGGCCAAATCTTTGGCTCTACCATCCCAAAACTGCTTGAAATTCAATGCTGAGTTGAAAACAGTAGGAGCATTCATGCTACCCATCTGACCTTTGATGCCAAATGAAAAAACAATATCATTATCACCCCCACTGCTAAGCAGATGACAAGTAGCGCATGAGACCGTATTGTCTTGCGACACAATAGGGTCGCTAAAAAGCTCTTTGCCCAATTGTGCTTTTTGTTCATTGTAGGGAATCGTTTCAAGAGGTGATATGGGTTCTTTGCTCCAAAGGAGTGTGAATGATAAAATAAAATAGAGTATAAATCGCATAAATCTTTTAACCTTTTACAAATACAAAATGTACTATTATACACTCTCCTGCATTAAGCTTTTCTATATCTTCCAAAGATTTGACTAACAAAAGTCTATACAGGAACGTTGGAGAGTCAAAACTTCAGTGACAATATTGAGGATAATTTTGGGTAAGATTGCTATAGTAAATCTTTGAATACTCTCTAGCAATCTCGAAAATTCTTATTTTTACTATTGGCTAACACCTAGCGTATGAGTAAAGTAGTAATATCCACTATTCTTTACGCTTTGAACTTTAGACATACCCATCTCTTGAAAATCGGCACTCATAAGATTGGCACAATGATAAGGACTATCTATCCAAAGCTCCATCGCATGTTCAATATCCAAATTCCCTGCAGCAAGATTTTCGCCATAACCTGTCGTAAAAGATCCTTCAAAATATCCGCTGCTCACAAAGCGTTCTACAGTCTCACTGGCTTTGCCTAGCTTTGTTCCCGTAATATCGTACTGCGTTCCTGTGCCGTCGTGTTGAAATTTGTCAGTATTTGCCATATCGTAGTTGTGTTCATAGGCTACACCGTAAAGTCTATCGTTCCATCTGAGTGGATTGACTGCGGGGACTACTCCTTTGCCATCCTTGCAATCTCTAGCCTCTGCACGAGCGGCATTGACAGCATCCAAAAACCTTTGTTTATCCTCTTCGGAGATAGCAGGAATAACATAATTGGCAGGAGACAATGTTGCTGTATTGTCAATAGTAGTTTGTGAACCATCGCCTGTAAAAGTAGGC
The DNA here is from genome assembly GCA_020721815.1 of Sulfurovum sp. GTDB lineage: Bacteria > Campylobacterota > Campylobacteria > Campylobacterales > Sulfurovaceae > FS08-3. Next base: position 8,385 of record DYMA01000022.1, read on the forward strand.
TCTTCAATGGTACTTTGATTGTTATCGTTTGATGTGTTGTCCGTTGGCGTGCTATCTGTTGTATTGCCATCCGTTGGTGTGTTGTCTGTTGGTGTATTATCTACCACACCTCCTCCGCCGCCACCGCCACAACTTGATAATAAAAGCCCTGCGGCAACAAAAGATAACAGATACTTATTCATAACATACTCCTTTAGATAGATTAACTAAGATTAATTATAGCACTTTTTGATTAAATTCCATCACCAAAATCATTTGTGCGACTCTTTAACATTCCCTCCATGCTCAAATAGGAGTTTAAAGCCCCAATATAGGCTCTAGCACTCGCTATCATCGTATCGATACTCAGACCATGCCCTATAATAGCAGGTTCATTGTCATTAAATACTACCTTTACCGTTACATTTGCCAAAGCATCTTTGCCTTTACTTACCGATGTTACCTTGTAATCCATCAAGCGTCCCGAATAACCTGAAATTCTATCGATGGTTTTGAAAATAGCATCAATCGTTCCATCGCCAATTCCTGCATCGGTTATTTCATTGTTGTTGTGCTTAATCGTAATAGCCGCACTAGGAACACCGTTGGAACAATCCATCAATTGCAATCCAATCAACTCAAATTGAGGCTCTACGCAAGAGATTTGACTCGTCACCAAAGCCCTCAAGTCATCATCGTAAATATCTTTTTTCTTATCCGCCAACTCTTTAAATTTGGCAAATATCGGATTTAACTTCTCATCTTCTATATGAAAGCCCAATTTTGCCAATTTATCTTTAAATGCTGCTCGTCCCGAGTGTTTGCCCAAAATCAAGGTATCTTCCAAATCCAAACCAATATCACTAGGAGAGATAATCTCGTAGGTTTGCTTATTTTTCAACATCCCATCTTGATGAATGCCGCTCTCATGAGCAAAAGCATTTTTGCCTACTATTGCCTTGTTGGGTTGAGGTTCGATGCTTGTAATATTGGCAATCAAACGACTTGTGGGGTATATCTCTTTGGTGTTGATATTGGTCGTGAAGTTTCCAAAAACATCGTGACGAGTCTTAAGTGTCATAACTATCTCTTCCAACGCCGCATTTCCTGCACGTTCACCCAAACCATTAATCGTACATTCGACTTGTCTTGCCCCATTCATAATGCTCTCCAATGAATTAGCCACAGCTAAACCCAAATCGTTGTGGTTGTGAACTGAAATAACGGCTCTTCCCTTGATGTATTGGCTCATGGTCTTAATCATCGCACCAATCTCAAAAGGCAATCGATAGCCTACAGTATCGGGCAAATTAATCGTACTTGCCCCTGCGTTAATGACCGCATCGGTAATCTCTTTCATAAAACCAATCTCACTGCGTCCTGCATCTTCCAAACTAAACTCCACATCATCAACAAAGGTTCGTGCATACTCCACCGCCGCAACGGCTCGTTTAATCACTTCATCGGGTTTCATTTTTAATTTGTATTCCATATGGATAGGACTGGTGGCAATAAAGGTGTGAATACGTTTAAATTTAGCTGCCTTTATCGCCTCTCCTGCTGCTTTAACATCGCTTTGGGTAGCACGGGCTAAGGAGCAAACGGTTGAATGTTTTATCTTTTGGGCTATTTTGCTAATGGCTTCAAAATCCCCAGGACTAGCCGCTGCAAATCCCGCTTCAATAATATCCACCCCCAACCGCTCCAACTGCGATGCAATTTGAATCTTCTCTTCGATATTCATCGATGCCCCAGGGGACTGCTCCCCGTCTCGCAATGTGGTATCAAAAATTTTAATAATCTCTTGTGTCATAATATTTTAACCTTATCAATGTATAAATAATAATTATCTAATCTTACCCAAAATAGGGTTATTAGAAACTGTGAATAAAAAAAATGAAAATGAAAAAATTAAATTAGAGGCAAAGAAGCAGGAGAGAAGTACTCAATGTAGGGATGGTTCTTGGTGCAAATATCGGTTTCATGGTTTCTCTCCTTGGTTGATTTTGAAAAGTATAACATATTATTAAGAGTGTGTCAAGGGATAAAAATTATTACTTACTCCACGACAGAGTAAAAAAATATCGTATCCGTTCACTCTGAGCTTGTCGAAGGGTCGAAGGGTCTTAAGATGTACTTCGACAAGCTCAGTACGAACGATAAATTAAATATGTCGTGGAGTGAGAAATTATTATTTAACTGCATTTAAGTCTCTTCTACTTAAACGCCTCTAGGGGATCTTTGGGTTTTGGACGATTATCGACTACACGTTTTTCAATCAATTTGCCTTTTTCAAATTTCAAAAAGAGATCTCTTTCGTAAATCGAGCCATAGCCCATGTGGACATACTCCAGTTGTTCTCCTAATGGTATGCGTATTTCTCCGCTAAACCATGAGGCTTTGACCTTATCGCCTTGCATTTTTGGAAATATCTTTTTGAGGGGTATGGGTTTGTCATTGGGCGAACAGGTACACTCTTCAAGCCCGATAATGTAGAGATACTCATCAAAAATATCCCACGTGGCTTGATACCCCCTCCAGCACGCACTGCAGACACCTGCATTTTGAAACATGGGTATTTTATGCTCTCTCAAATAGGGTTCAAGCGGATTGGAAAAAATCTCTTGAGATTTGCCATTGACTATCATATAATCTCCAAACTGAGCCGTAGCAAAAAGCGTTGCCGTTGCCATTATCCACAAAAATACTCTACGCATAAGCGTCTCCTTTTTAGAGAAATTGTAGCACAGTTTTACTCTAAGATGCTATAATTATCCTACATAAAAGCAAATAAATACCCAAAAGGATACCCTTTGTCTATCGCACTTGCTCGAAAATACCGCCCCTCTACCTTTGATGCCCTCATTGGTCAAGAGTCCGTTTCGCAAACACTCACACAAGCACTCAATAGCCATCGTCTCTCTCATGCCTATCTCTTTTCTGGATTGCGAGGAAGCGGCAAAACCTCTACGGCTCGTATCTTTGCCAAAGCTTTGTTGTGTGAGGTGGGCGAATCAGCACACCCTTGTGACCAATGCGCTAACTGCACGATGGCAAATGAAAATAGACACATTGACATTATCGAGATGGATGCAGCCAGTAATCGAGGGATTGACGATATCAAAGAACTCATCGAACACACCAAATACAAACCCAGTAGCGGACGCTATAAGATTTTTATTATCGATGAGATTCACATGCTCACCCCACAAGCTTTTAATGCTTTGCTTAAAACTCTCGAAGAACCGCCCGATTTTGTCAAATTTATACTCGCTACTACCGACCCGCTTAAACTTCCCGCTACTATTCTCTCACGCACCCAACACTTTCGCTTCAAAAAAATACCCCAACAACTTGTCAAAAAACATTTGGCTCACATTCTCAATCTTGAAAATGTAGAGTTTGAAGACGAAGCGCTTGAGATTATCGCTCGAAGCGGTGAGGGAAGCCTAAGAGACTCCTTAACACTGCTTGATCAAGCCATAGTTTATTCCAAAAATTACGTCGATACATCCACGGTAGTGGGGATGTTGGGCATTATTGACCCGCATGTGATTGAAACTCTTCTTGATGATATTTATGAGCAAAACGAAACAAAAATCATCGCATTTATCAACCAAAATCGAGACTACGAAGCCCAAATGATACTCGATGAAATCACACTCTATCTCAAAGAACTGCTTTTTAGTCACCATAAAAAATTCACGCCGTTGCTTATCGATAGATTTTTTAGAGCCCTCTCGCAATCCAAAAGACTCTTTGATATGAGCGGAGATGGAGAGTTTATCCTCTCTTTGACACTCTTCAAGATGATGGAAGCGATGAAAATCAAAACCATTGATAGTATGATAAAATCACTCGAAAACGAACTCATTGGTCACACTTCGCAAAAAAACATAAGCCAAACGCCCCAACAAGAGGTACAAGTCAAACCACAACCCATTCAAATGGATACAGGAGCTTTGCATTTCAAAAAACTTATAGAAAAAATATACGACCGCAATTATGCTTTGGGTGAAATTTTTGAAAAAAATATTGAGTACGTTAGCTACGACAATGCTACTCTAACGTGGAACTCATCGGCTTATGATGAGGATAAAAAGGTGCTTATTTCGCAATGGGGACTTATCAAAACCTTTGTGCAAGAGATATTTGGTATCCATACGGCTATCAAAAGCAACCCCAAAGAAAAACCCATCCCCACACCCCCGCAAGAGGAGCAAATCCCGCCCCAACACGAAGAGAATACAGGCTCTATGATAGAAGCTATTGAGATGCAAAGCTCCTGTCTCTCGCCAGAACACAACAGCTCAAACGAAATCGAACCCTCACAAATCCTTCAAGAGCCAATGATCAAAGAGACCATCAAGCTTTTCGAGCCTACCAAAGTAAGAGTGCGGACAAAAGTCTAAACGCTACTATTTGGCAATGATTTCAAACACCAAAACATAAGGATTGGCACTAGGGTGACGATCAAATCCAATCCTTTGCAACTGCTCAAAACAAGCAATTAGCATATCGTTATACTCCGTATTGTTATCGTAACAAACGACTTGAAATCTAAAATCCCCACTATTATAAATCGTAAGCTTCGCATCGACTCTACTTCCCTTAAACTGTTCATCCATCGGAATGCAGTTTTCAAGTTGAGATTGTATTTTGCCGATATAAGCATCACTTACCCCTTTGGCACCGTCGCTTTTGTTTTGGGCAGGTTTTTCACTTGTTTTGATAATATTCTTTTTCTCTTTGGGTTTAGTTGTCTCAATATCACTAAAGAGATCATCGACGCTCTCCTTTTTGACCTCTTTTTTGACCTCTTTTTTGGGTTGCGGGGTTGGTTTGGGCGTTGGCTTCTCTATGGGCTTGGGTTTTTCAACAGGTTTGGGTTTGGGTTTTTCAATGGGTTTTTTAGTTTCAACCTTTGGCTTGGGTTTTTCAATGGGTTTGGGTTGCGGTTTTGATATCGGTTTGGGAAGCGGTGTTGATTTGTTTTGTAGAGTTTTGGTTTGCGTAGTAAGTGAGACAGATACACCTTTGTCACCAGAAGTAAGATATTTTTTTTTGTTGTAATCTTGCAAATAGAAATAGAGAAGAGCGATAAGTGCGATATAAAATCCCACCGACAAAACACCGCCTAGTACAAAAAATTTATCTTTCATCTTCAATCTTCTTTTTGCTTAAGCTTAGCCCTTGAAAAGAGAAAGCTTCATGATTTTTTGTATTGTTTATCAAATATTTCATTGGGTTATTAACGATACTTTTACAAAGCCCTGTTTTTTAATCTCTGAAAGCACCTTAATAACGGTACCGTAATCAATGCCATCATCAGCAGCAATGGAGATAAATGTATCTTTTTTATAATCGCTACTCTTGAGTACAAAGTGGTTGGCAAAATCTTCAACGGTTGAAAATTTTTCGCTGTTGAGATAGATACTGCCCTCTTTTGTGATTTTAATATCAAGGGGTTTGGCTTTGGAAATTTGAGTCGATTGTGACCCTTTGGGCAATTCAATCTTCTCTTCAAAATGAATAGAAGGGGCTGTAATCATCAATATTGCCATCAATACTAGCATTACATCCACAAGGGGAGTAATGTTTAAATCTGGGCTATCGTCCCAATCAAACATCTAGGCTTCACCATTTTGTGAAATGATAACCTCGGCTTGTGACTTAAGTATAGAATTAAGTTCATACGCCTTGCGTTTCATAAGCAAATGAAAGCTGTAAGCAAAAATAGCCACAAATATCCCCGCTGCCGTAGCCACCAATGCCTCACTAATCGCAGGGGCAATTACCCCCAACGAAGAACTGCCTTTACCAAGCTTTGCAAATGTCTCCAATATCCCAATCACCGTACCAAAAAGACCAATAAAAGGGGATGTTGAAGCGATAATAGAGAGCATGGTGAGACCTTTGGTTGCATTACGTACCGTATCACTAATAGCGGCCTCCAATATCGCACGATTGGCAACTACACTACGGTGAAGATATTTATAGAGAAGCGATTGATTGGATGCGGTAGTTGATTTACCCAAATAGATAGTATCTAAAGATTTTTTTTCTATTGCGATATAGTATTTAATGATAGCATAACGATAGAAAAATATCCAAAAAGTAGCCACGAGGTAGATTGAGAGTAGTAGTAAGACTACTATCGTTATAAAACTACTCTCCGAAAGATAACTCAATAGACTCAAGGCTAGATAGACTTTTTCATGCTACTAAGTTTGCTAGCTGTTGCGATAGCCGCATTGGAGTTTTCAACGCTTTTTACCAATGCTTGAGCTTTTTCGATAGCTTTTGCAATATTGGCATCACTGCTATCAAGTGCAACGGCACCCTCCACAAGACAAACCGCCTTGTTTTCATTAATTTTTACATATCCCGAATCAATTGCAACCGATATTTTTGTGGAATCGGCTTCTTCAATCTCAATCAGTCCTGTTTGTAGGAGTGAAACCAAAGAGGTGTGTTGTGGCAAAACACCAAACTCCCCTTCGGCTCCAGGAAATGTAACTTGTTTGACATCGTCATCGTATATGACACCCATGGGTGTCACAACTTCAAGCTTCATCAGTTCCATAATAATTCCTTTTAAAGCTTTGCGATTATGCTTTTTTTACTTTAGCTTTAAGTTTCTCTGCTTTTTCCATAGCTTCATTGATGTTTCCTACCATGTAGAACGCATCCTCTGGCAACTCATCGTATGCACCCGAAAGAAGACCTTTAAATCCTTCAATAGTCTCATCAAGTGTAACGTAAACACCAGGAGAACCTGTAAAGACTTCTGCAACGTGGAAAGGTTGAGAGAGATATTTTTCAATCTTTCTTGCTCGTGCAACCACCAATTTATCGTCTTCACTAAGCTCATCCATACCCAAAATTGCAATAATATCTTGCAAATCTTTGTATTTTTGAAGTGTTTGTTGAACCCCTCGTGCAATATTGTAGTGATCTTGACCTAAAATTTGAGGATCAAGCATTCTTGAAGTTGAATCAAGAGGATCTACCGCTGGATAAATACCCTTTTCTGCAATCTTTCGGTTAAGTACTGTGGTTGCATCAAGGTGAGCAAAAACCGAAGCAGGTGCTGGGTCAGTCAAGTCATCGGCTGGTACATAAACAGCTTGAACAGAAGTAATAGAACCTTTGGTTGTTGATGTAATACGCTCTTGTAATGCACCCATCTCACGTGCAAGTGTTGGCTGATAACCCACCGCTGAAGGGATACGTCCAAGAAGTGCCGACATCTCCGAACCTGCTTGTGCAAATCTAAAGATATTGTCGATAAACATCAAAACATCCAAGCCCTTAACATCTCTAAAGTACTCTGCCATTGTAAGACCTGTTAATGCGATTCTACTTCTAGCACCTGGAGGCTCACTCATTTGACCGTAGCACAAAGCAACTTTGTCCAATACGTTTGATTCTTTCATCTCAAAGTAGAGGTCATTACCTTCACGCGTACGCTCACCAACACCTGCAAATACCGAATAACCGCTATGTTTCATTGCAACGTTGTTAATAAGCTCCATAATAATAACGGTTTTACCAACACCCGCTCCACCAAAAAGTCCAACTTTACCACCTTTTGAGTAGGGTGCAAGAAGATCAACAACTTTAATTCCCGTCTCAAAGACTTCAGTTTTGGTTGATTGCTCTTCAAAGGGTGGTGGATCTCTATGGATAGACCAATACTCTTTGGCTTGAACAGGTTCACCATCATCCACTACATCACCCACAACGTTAAAGATTCTTCCCAAAACCTCTTCACCAACAGGAACTTTGATAGAATCACCCGTTGCTTTTACTTCAATGCCTCGTACAATTCCTTCACTAGAATCCATCGCAATGGTTCTTACTCTTCTATCACCCAACTGAGCAGCAACTTCTAATACAAGCTTTTGCTTTTTACCTTCAACTTCAAAAAATACTTCCAATGCCTCGTTAATGGATGGAAGATAATCTGTAAAATCTACATCGACTACTGGTCCTAGAACCTGAACTACTTTACCTGTCATAATTCCCCTCTCTTATTTCATTGATTCTACACCACTGATAATCTCTATGAGTTCAGTAGTAATAGCTTGTTGTCTTGCTTTATTATATTGCACTTTTAAATTAGCAACCATCTCTTTTGCATTGTTTGTTGCTGCATCCATCGCTTGCATTCTCGCACTGTGCTCGGCTGCAAGAGAGTCAATAAGTGCATAATACATATTGTATTCAATATATTTGGTTACCAACGCTTCCAAAAGCGTATCATCATCTTGCGGTTCCATATCCAAATCCGATAGAGAAGCTTTGCTATTATCAACCACTTTTTCTGGGTCAATTGGCAAAAGATTATCTTCTCTTATCACTTGAGTAATCATATTAACATACCCATTATGAACCAAAACAATCTTATCGGTTACTCCGTTTAAGCAATCATCCACCACTTTGCTGATAAATTTCTTTGCTTTCTCATGAGTTGGAGCAGAGCTAAGCCCTACTTCCGTACTCACAAGTTCAACATTGTTGAATTTAAAGTAGTCAATACCCTTGCGTCCAACACCTCGAAGACGGATTTTTATGCCTTGAGCTTTGTACTCTTCGATAAGTTGCTTAACACGCTTAATGGTTTGTGCATTAAATCCACCGCAAAGACCTTTGTCAGCCGTAACAAAAATAAGATCAATAACCTTTATCTCTTTGTTACTTGCAAAAAACTTTGAACTCAATCCCTCTACATTGGATTTTTGGATTTGATAGGATATCTCCGACAACATCTCCGTCAATTTACTTGCATAGACTCGTGACTGCTTTGCCAACTCTTCCGTTCGTCGCAATTTTGCCGTCGAGACTAGCTTCATCGCACGAGTCATTTTTTGTGTATTAGATACACTCGAAATCTTTCGTTTGATATCTTTTAAATTAGCCATTTTTTAGCCTTTATTAACCTGCAAAAGAGATTTTGAAATCTTTTAATGCACTGTGTAGAGCCTCTTCAGTATCATCTTCAATTTTCTTTTTGTCTCTTATACTTGCCAAGATTTCAGGATACTTTGTCTCAATAAATGGATAAAGCTCTGCTTCAAATTTAGTTACCGAAGAAGCTTCGATATCATCAAGATACCCTTTTGCACCTGCAAAAATGATTACAACTTGTTTTTCAACTGGTACGGGAGAGTATGGTCCTTGTTTAAGAACCTCAACCATTCTTTGCCCTCGACTCAATTGCGATTTAGATACATCATCCAAATCCGAAGCAAACTGTGCAAACGCTTGAAGTTCACGGTATTGAGCAAGGTCGAGTCTCAATGTTCCTGCAACTTGTTTGGTTGCCTTAATTTGAGCAGCCCCACCAACACGAGAAACCGAAAGACCTACGTTGATAGCGGGTCTAATACCTGAGTTGAAGAGATCCGTTTCAAGGAAAATCTGACCATCGGTAATAGAGATAACGTTGGTTGGAATATAAGCAGCAACATCTCCCGCTTGTGTTTCAATGATAGGAAGTGCTGTAAGCGAACCCGCACCATTCTCATCAGAAAGCTTAGCGGCACGCTCAAGAAGTCGTGAGTGTAGATAAAATACATCCCCTGAATACGCCTCTCTACCTGGAGGTCTTCTAAGAATAAGCGACATCTCACGGTAAGCAACCGCATGTTTGGAGAGATCATCATAGATAATAACTGCGTGTCGTCCATTATCTCTAAAATACTCACCCATGGTTACACCCGAGTAGGGAGCCAAAAATTGAAATGCAGCCGAATCTGCAGCTGAAGCATTAACAATAATCGTATATTCCATTGCTCCATGCTCTTCAAGCTTTTTGACAATAGAGGCAACGGTTGATTGTTTTTGCCCAATAGCTACATAGATACAGATAACATCTTGACCTTTTTGGTTAATAATAGTATCAATAGCTACCGTCGTTTTACCTGTTTGTCTATCACCAATGATAAGCTCTCTTTGACCTCTACCAATTGGAACCAATGCATCAATGGCTTTAATACCTGTTGCGAGTGGCTCATGTACTGATTTTCTAGCCATAATTCCAGGTGCTCGCTCTTCAACGTATCGCATCTGTGTCGTCTCAATAGCACCTTTTCCATCAATGGGTTCGCCAAGTGGATTAACTACTCTACCCACAATCGCATCACCAACAGGTACTTTAAGAAGAGCAGCGGTACGCTTCACGCTCATTCCCTCTTTAATCCCCTCCATAGAACCCAATACAACGATACCTACACTTGATTCCTCTAAGTTTAGTACCATCCCTTGTCGTCCATTTTCAAACTCGACAATCTCGCCTGCCATAACATTATTGAGTCCGTAAACCGATGTAATCCCATCGGCTACACCTACTACTTTTCCTACTTCATTGATATCGACATCAATATTGAAATTTTCAATTCTCTCTTTGATGATTGAGCTGATTTCATCTGCTCGCAATTTTGTTGCCACTGTTACTCCTTTCTTTAAATTGCTTAAAGTGATTTTTTAATAAAATCTATTAGTTGTTGTTTAACTTTATCTTTTGAAAAGCTAGCCTCTATGCCTAAATCCTCGACCGAAACTTTCAAACCATCGATAGTGCCACTCTCTTGTGCCAACTCAATCTTTGAGCCTGTGTATTTAGCCAATGTCTCTTGAAGCAAATCAAGTGAAGCTTGTGAAAGTGCCTCATTTGAAACCACAATACCTTTGTATTGGTTCTTCTCTTTTTGAATTTGCATATTGATAATGGATGCGATATTAGGGATAAGCCCCAAACGTCTGTTGTCGGCTAATATTTTAATAAAATTGCTCATCTTTTCATCCAAATCGCTACCTAAAGATGCCATTACCATAGCAAGTTTATCCTCCTTGCTGATAATAGGAGACTCCAATAGTGTCACAACACCGCTTGAACCAAAAGCCTCACTAAGAGCATTGAGCGTATCAATATAGTGGGTTTTTTTATTCTCTGGTGTCACATCAAGAAGTGCTTTAACGTACCGTTGCGCTATTAAATCTTCCATTATGCCACCTTCTTACTTAATAAATTTACAACTTTATCATTACCAAGCTCAATATCCGAACTTTCGAGAGAACTGCTCAATACATCATCAATAACTTCTCGACTCATCTTGCGCATTTGAGTTTCGCATCGTTCATTGTAGTTTTTTGTCATCAACTCCAACTCGTATCTATTCATCTCTCCAATTTTTTTCGAGATTAAATCCGCCTCTTTGTGTGCTGTCTCTATAATCTCTTTCGCTTTTGCTTTGGACTCTTCAACTTTTACCAAAGCCTCCTCTCTTGCTTTTTTGGTATCCTCCAATCGTTTTTCAATCTCAACGAGCTGTGATTCAATCCCTTTTTTGCGTCCAATGAAAAAGTTTTGAATCGGATGAGCCAAAAGATAATACATCAAACCCGCAAAAATAGCGAAGTTAAATACTCGATAGAAAAAATCAGAGTTGCCCATGTTTACATCACCATGACCGCCTCCACTTGCAACAATCAGTGTGGGTAAAACTAAAATCAGTAAAAACATTAATCTCATCAACTTGCCTCCTATAAACTTGCCAGCTTGGTTTTTAGACCGCTTTTAATCGTTGGCATATCGTTAAGAAGAGCGTTTCTAAGTTGCTCTTTTTCCTGATTGAGTCTATCCAAAAAGTTTTGGTACTCTTTTTCCAACTCACCTTGTTTGCTTGCGATTTTTTCAGATGCCTTTGCCTTTGCCTCTTGCATCATCTTTTCACGGATTGCTGAGGCTTGCGACTTGGCATCATCAATAATATTAGCTGCTTGCGCATTAAGCTCATCGGTGTTTCCAGTTAGCTCTTTGGCTGATTTTAAATCATTTGCTATTGAACCATCTCTATCATTCATAAAATCAAGTAGTGGTTTGTAGAGCATAGTATTTAAAACAAAAAGAAGCAAGAAGAAAACAAAAAGAACTGCTAACATCAACTCTAAATGTAGATCAAGCATTAAAACTCCTTAAAAAATTTGCATTATTTTAGCATTATGGTTGTAAAACCCTAATTAAAAATCAGACTTTTTGCAAAATTGAAAGGAATTTTTCTATCTCTTGGGTATTTGCAAAGCTAATTTCTAGGCTATTTTTTTTTACTTTGTGCTTAAATTTTAATACTTTATCCAACTCTTTTCTATAATCTTCTAAAATACTATTATTATTACTTATAATATCTCGACTTTTTTTGTTGCTTTTATGCGTTTGAACCAAATTTTCAGTTTGACGAACACTAAGTTTTTGACCCATAATAGTATCGGTAATGCTTTTTTGTTTAGCCTCATCAATTCCTACTAGTACTTTGGCGTGACCTTGCGAAATAGACTCATTGAGTAACTTCTCTTGTACATAGGGTATCAGATTGAGCAAACGAAGCGTATTGGTTATGTGTGAGCGACTTTTATGAACAATATCGGCTAAATCTTCATGACGAATTTTGTGTTCATCAATAAGTTCTTGATACGAACGTGCCAACTCCATTGCATTGAGATTTTCTCTTTGGATATTTTCGACCAAAGCCAATTCTCTAAGTCGCAAATCATCCAAATCGACATCGGCGATAATGGCTTTGATTTTTTCAAGATTGGCTAACTTATGTGCCCTTAATCGTCTTTCACCCGTCACCAAAATATAGTGTTCATTATCTTTTTTTACAACGACAATAGGCTGAAGAAGTCCGTGTCGCTTGATGGAAGCACTCAACTCTTCTATAGCATTTTGATCAAAATGTTTTCGGGGCTGATAGGGGTTGGGAGCGATATATTCAATATCAATCTCTTGAGCGTCAATATACTCACCGTTTTGGTCTTGAAAGGAGTTCATCTCTGTGCTGTAGGCTTGTTCTACCTCTTCAAGAATAGAACCTAAACCTTTTCCAAGTGCCATTCATTACACCAACAAAGCATTGGCTAGATTTTTGTACGCCACACTCCCTTTTGAAGTAGCGGCGTAGTTGATAACGGGCTGACCAAAGCTGGGCGATTCGGCAATTTTAACATTTCGTGGGATTACGATACACTCCTCTTCACCTTTGACGTGAAAGAGTTTGTCTTTGAAGTGACGATCCAAATCGGCCAAAACCTGTTTGGATAGATTGTTTTGGGCTGAATACATAGTAGGTAAAAAGCCTTTGATGCTTAGTTTGGGATTGATGGTTTTTTTGAGCAATGAAACAGTATTGAGCAGTTGAGCCAACCCCTCTAATGCAAAAAATTCACACTGAATAGGTATGATAACCGAATTAGCAGCACTAAGAGCATTGATAGTAATAGGTCCCAAAGCAGGAGGAGAATCAATGACTATAAAGTCATAACTATCTTCAACATCTTTGAGCGTATTTTTAAGCATTAGCTCTTTGTGTTTATTTTTGGGATTATGAAACTCTTTTTCTATTCCAACCAATCCAATATTCGATGGAGCTAAGTGAAGTTTTTCTATATCACTTTTGAGAACAATTTCGGATAGCTTTTTGCTCCCACTTAAGACATGATAGATATTAAACTCATAATCATTTCGACTAAAACCCAAGCTTGTAGTCGCATTGGATTGAGGGTCGGCATCAATCAAGAGTACCTTTTTACCACTATCGGCTAATGAAGCAGCAAGATTTACCGCAGTCGTTGTTTTTCCTACGCCACCTTTTTGGTTAGCAATACATATAATCTCACTCATCTTAAACTGTATATCCTATTTTTATTGATTAGCAGTGACCCATCGTCACATAAAACAGCATTGTGTAAACTGATTTTTTGTCCCATAATATGTGTAGAAATATTTTTGTGATAGTCAAATTCTAACTTATACTTTCTAAAAATATGCTTCCATGTTGGTTTTTTGTCGAGTCCATTTAGATACATTTTGCATACAAAAGTGGGTTCAATCCCGATAGGTAGAGCCTCGAAGCCTTTTTGATTTTTTTTCAAATTGACACCCATACCGCACACCAAATTCTTGCCTATCATTTTAGTAACAACCCCTCCAATTTTGTTTTCACGATAGTAAATATCATTGGGCCATTTGAGCCAAATATCCGATTGCAACTCACTTAAAATCTCTTTCATAATATAGGCAAAATAGATCGAACTTGAACCCAACGGCAAATCATCAGGAAGCCACGAGAGCGGCAAAGCAAACGAAAAGAGCAAATCTCCTTTGGACGAATGCCATAGATTCTCACGGCTACCAATCCCCC
>DYMA01000192.1 GCA_020721815.1 Sulfurovum sp.
AGTTTTATGCTATTGCTTTAAAGGGGATGGTACAACGTGGTGAAACTTGACATAGTAATATTTTAAAAAGAGTCCAATATGCCTTTTAATCTTGATCATCTCAAATCCCACCACTCCGAACTTCTTGATCTTCTTACCGAAACATTGCCCGATATGCTTTGGGTTAAAGATTTAAACGGAAATTACCTCTATGCCAATCAAGCTATTTGCAATGAACTGCTAATGGCAAAAGATACCCAAGAGCCTATTGGTAAAAATGACATCTATTTTGCACACAGAGAGCGTCTCAAACACAAAGAGAATCCCAAGTGGCATACGTTTGGTGAGCTTTGTTTTGATTCTGATAAAACGGTGATTGAAAACAACAAAGCGATGAAATTTGAGGAGTATGGAAATGTCAAGGGAGAAATGCTCTATTTGGAGGTTTACAAAGCCCCTTTTTATGATAAAAGCGGCAAGATTATCGGCACAGTAGGTGCAGGTAGAGATATTACCCAACTCAAAAACATTCAATTGGATTTAAGCAAAACACTTCAAGAGTTGCAAGCCCAACGGGAGACATTGGAGCATCAAGCCAACTACGACTACCTCACCCAATTGCCCAATCGAACGCAATTTATGAACAGACTCTCGCAAGTCATCACTAAAAATCTACACAACGGCACAAATTCAGCCTTATTGTTTATTGATTTGGATCATTTTAAGGAGATTAACGACTCTTTGGGACACTATATCGGCGATAGGCTTTTGATTGAATTTGCAAAACGCATTCATCCCGTTATCACCAAAGAGAATCTATTGGCACGGTTAGGAGGCGATGAGTTTTGTCTTATCCTTAGCAATATTGACGATCTCAAAGAGATTGATAGTGCTATAATGCGTCTTATGGAGCTTATAGATGAGCCTTTTGATATTGAAGGACATTGGCTCTATATCGGTATAAGTGTTGGTGTTGCTATGTCGCCTAGCGATGGCTCCGACCCCGATGAACTGCTCAAAAATGCCGATGCTGCGATGTACAGTGCCAAAAACAACGGAAGAAACCGATACAGCTTCTACAATCCCAATATGACACTTCAATCAAAACAACGAATCGGTTTGGAGAGTGCGTTGCGAAAGGCTTTGCATCAAGAGGAGTTTGAACCCTATTTTCAACCTCAAATAGATGCAACTACGGGTGAGATTATAGGCATGGAAGTCTTGATGCGGTGGATTAATGAAAACAGCGTGATTGCACCCGATAGGTTTTTGCAACTCGCCGAAGATACAGGGATGATTGTAGCCATAGATAGACTCATTATGCAAAAAGCACTCAAACTCTATCTAAAATGGCAAGAAAATGGACTCTATAGCGGTACTGTTTCGTTTAATCTTTCGAGTCGTCAAATCGAAGATAACTCTTTTTTGGAGTTTGTACGCAAAAACATCAATCCTGTTTTGGAACACTACCCAAACTCTATCGAACTCGAAGTGACAGAGACGCAAATTATGCTTAACCAAAACCGCTCAATCAAAGTACTTGAAGCGCTTAAATCCTTTGGTGTAACCATCTCCATTGATGATTTTGGAACGGGCTACTCCTCCTTGGCGTATCTCAAAAAGTTACCCATAAGCAAACTCAAAATTGACCGCTCTTTTGTAGAAGATTTGCCCCATGATGTCGATGATGCCGTGATTGCAACCACCATTATCAGTTTGGCCAAAAACCTTAAACTCAAAGTGATAGCCGAAGGGGTTGAGACCAAAGCACAAGTTGATTTTTTGGTTGAGCATGGATGTTCTACCATACAAGGTCACTACTTCTCCAAAGCACTCAATTATCAAGATATGCAAAACTATTTAACACTACTCCCATCAAAAGGTTTAAATCTTTGAAGCCATTACTCCTTATCTTAACCCTCTTATTCCTAATGGGATGTCACAACAAAACCATTGATCGCTTTAAGACCCACAAAGCCACCTTTGCCGCCTTGCAACAAACCAAAAAAATTGCACTCCTAAAAGAGGGTGAAGTAGATACATTAATTAGCACTACTTATCTCCTAGATAAGCAATCGTTGGCTTATGGTGCCAAAAACAGCAACAAAGGGATAAATGAGAGATTTGTTGTGGGTATCTTTTTTGGTGATGCAAACGCCACTTTGGAAGATCTTAATATCACGCTCAACAATCAATCACCCATTACGATAAAAAAAGTTGAGAGTGGCGATAAACTCTTGATTGCTATCCCCATGCTCAATTCGTGGAGCAGTTATTATCTGATTGCATTTAACCCCATCAATCAAAACACTCTTGAATTGGCATTTGAAAAAGAGGGCGTTGAGAAAAAAAACAAAAAATTCCACAAAGTTGCACGCTATTTACTAGAGCCTAAATAGCCTTTGGGTATAATGACGCAAAAATTAGAGGAGCTACTATGGCTACACTATCAATGGGTGATATCAAAAAGGGCGTACGACTGGAAATTGATGGCAACCCTTTTAAGGTCATTGAATTTCAACACGTCAAACCAGGAAAAGGTGCTGCTTTTGTACGCATGAAAATTAGAAATTTGGGTACAGGCAAAGTAATCGAGAAGACGGTGCATGCGGGAGATAAGTTTGAAGTTCCCAATTTGGTACAAAAAACAATGCAATACCTCTACGATGATGGTGATTTTTTGCAATTTATGGACACCACAAGCTACGAACAAATTGGTTTAACGCACGATCAAGTGGGCGAAGTGTTTGACTTTATGATCGATGGAATGGAAGCGGATATTTTATTTCACAACGGTTCACCTATTGCCGTTGAGATAGCTCAAACGGTTGTGCTTGAGGTTGTCGATACACCACCCAACTTCAAAGGCGATTCACAAGGGGGCAAAAAACCCGCCACTCTTGAAAGCGGTGCAGTGGTACAAGTCCCTTTCCATGTCCTTATTGGTGAGAAAATCAAAGTCGATACCGTAGAGGGTAAATATCTCGAAAAGGCCAAATAGTCATGGCACATAAGCAACTTGTATTGGGCGGAGGGTGCTTTTGGTGTCTTGAAGCGGTATTTGAGAGGATTGAGGGGGGTCGAAGATGTCGTAAGCGGTTACGCTAATGGCTCTACGACAAATCCTGATTATCGCTCTGTTTGTTCGGGCAACACAGGTCATGCCGAGGTTGTCAAAATCACCTACGACGATAGCGTGGTTTCAACCAGAGAACTTTTGGAAATCTTTTTTGCCATTCACAATCCCACAACGCTCAATGCCCAAGGAGCCGATAGAGGTACACAATACCGCTCAACGGTTTTGTTTGAAGAGACTCAAACGCAAGAGCTAACGCATACCATCATCGAAGCAATACAAAAAGATTTTGAAGATGCAATCGTCACCGTTGTAGAGAAGCTTGATACTTTTTATGAAGCCGAAGCCTATCATCAAGACTACTATCGCCACAATCCAACACAAGGCTATTGTATGGCAGT
>DYMA01000193.1 GCA_020721815.1 Sulfurovum sp.
TTTTTAGAGGTTTTTTACTTTAATTTTGGCTTAGGTGATGGGGTGAGTGGTTACGTTCCATCTTTATACCAACAAATGATAGTTTTTCTATCTTTACTCAAAATGGCTTTTGTAATATTATTCTGATGCTCGTAAATATATTTTTGCACAGTGTTATAAAGGATTTTAGCTTGTATTTTTTGTTTTTTTTTGCTACTGTACTTTACAGCTTTAGCAAAAAGCAGTTTTGCTTTTAATGGATTATTATTTTTAGTTCTTAATGTCACTCCATAACTTATTAAATTCTTTGCTAAAACATTTTGAAGTGCTAAAGTTTTTTGATTAGCTTCTTTCTCTTTATTCATTCCATCAATCCAAAGAAACAGTAAAAAGAATACTAAACCAAGAGTAGTTAATGCAAGAAGAAATGTATATATTTTGTCTGCTCGACTACTTTTTAAAATAAATTTATGATGGGTACAATTAATATATTCACAATGTGTATATAGGAACTCTTGGGCAATAGAAAGTTTACCATATGTCAAAAGGTCTCAAAATTTTTGTGTAATTCTGTAGACCTCATAATCACTCTCCAACCGCTTCTCCCACTCCAAAAACTCTCGATACTCATTGATCCACTCTCGGTAGATTTGCCATTCACGGATGAGGGCTTCATGGACGACCTCTACGGTATCGGTGGAAGTCACAACCAATCGTCTATCGGCTAGGGCTTTGATAGTGGTGCTATCTTGCTCTCTAAATTCACTGAGTTTGGCAACTCTCCTCGTATCTTCTGTACCGCTACCTACATTCACAAGCTTTAGAAAGATGCGTTTGATGGACTCTTTGTCTAAATTGGTTTCATGATAAATACTATTGGCATAGTGGCTAATAGCGTGGGTGATACCTCCCATATCCTCTAGGCTTTGGTGAGTGATTTGGCGTAGGTGCATTTTTTGCCATAGCTCATAGAGGGCAAACTCTAGTAGGGGGAGTTGGGCTTTGTTGTGGGCGATCTCGTCCAGTATTTTTTCCACCAGTCCATCTTGGAA
This sequence comes from Sulfurovum sp., assembly GCA_020721815.1. Classification (GTDB taxonomy): domain Bacteria; phylum Campylobacterota; class Campylobacteria; order Campylobacterales; family Sulfurovaceae; genus FS08-3. Next base: position 1,032 of record DYMA01000193.1, read on the forward strand.
GCTCACTCCTAGTTTTTGGGCAGGTAGGGTAATAGCCTTTTGGAGGTTGGTTTCATCCATGATGGCGAGTAGCATCGTAGGATGATTGTCAATAGCGTGGTTAAAGGCAGGGTAAGAGCTAAAAAAGGCGATGAAATCACTACGGATAGAGAGAATAAGGGTAATGTTTTGGGTGGAGCTGATGATATAGAGAAGCTGGTCTAAAAATCTCTCAATCGTCTCTTGCTCAGTAGCGAGGGTAAAAAGCTCTTCAAATTGATCGATAATGATATAGCATTGAGATAGCTCATGCGTATCACTGTAGCGTTTGATAAGGTTGGCTAGTTTGATCTCTCCGCTTTTAAGCTTGGTGGTCAGCTCTTCTCTATGGCTCTCTTGCTCTATGGGGTCGCTGTAGAGATAGGGTACAAAGAGATTGGCAAGGGTATCAAAGAGTTGATTACTAGGGCGAAACTCGATGATATTATCTTGGCTTTGAATATGAGGTACGACTCCTGCAAAGAGCAACGAACTCTTGCCACTACCACTTGCACCCATGATGGTGTAGAGCTTGGTACTCTCTAATTCCATGACTATCTTAGCTATCTCCTCATCTCTACCGTAAAAGTTGGCTCTATCTTCATAACCGAAGCTAAAAAGACCCTTGTAGGGGTTTTGAAAGGCTTTGAGTTCGTCGTCTATCACTGCAAAACTCTCTAATACTTTAGCAATAGGTATCATGGAGTCCCTATCATTCATCATCCCACTAATGCCACCACTGTGTATATCCCAAATAGGTGAACCACTAAAGCCACTATAGATAGGCTTTTGAGTTGTGATTTGTTGCAACGCATTAGCTAAAGAGCCTTTATACTCCCCCTCTATCCACTCTCCATTTGGAGTGTCAAACCCATAAGCCACAAACCCCTCTCCGTATTGAGCAGGAATAAGCGGTATGCTAAAGGGTGTATCACTTTCGATTTTAAGTAGTGCGATATTAAGGGCTTGATTATGCTCAATAAGTGTGGCTTCAAAACTTGTTTGAGGAGAACGCAAGGCAAAGGTGACTGTGAGTGTATCGCTATTGGCAATATTTGCATAGGTTGTAATGATGCAGTTGGAGGTTACAAGTGAACCCGTGGCGATGATTTTACCATTGGCGTTATGAATAGAGACGATGGAGGCATTGTAGATATCGGGGATAATGATAGCGTGATTACCATCTAGTTTTTTGTAGATTTGGGTTACATGATAGTTTTCAATATAATTCTTGGCATGAATAGTGCGTTGATTGTTGTAGATAATTTTATCTCTTCTTACTATATCCCCACTACCGCTATGAATTTGTTGCGTAATGGGGCTATTGTCGCCGTGTGTTGTAGCCTCTTGCATCTATTTGCCTTTTTTTACTCATAAAGTAGGTGTGACCGTACCACACGCCTATTTGTGCGACATGGTTGCAGCTACCACTCCTCAATTTTAACTATCTTCTCCTCTTTGGTCTCCAAATCTTTGATCCATATTGCTTCTTGGGATAGCTCCTCTTCGCCTATGACGGCACAATAACGAGCATTTATTTTATCGGCATTTTTAAGGTGGGATTTGAGGGATTTTGATTCATATTCTATCTCTACTTTGATAGTTTGTCTCTTTTGGGAAGCTATAGCAAAGAGTTTATTCATAATATTTTCTTGTACCATCGAACCCAAATAGATACCCTCTCTTTGAGATTGTGGCATTTTTACCAAATCCAAAATACGCTCAATCCCCAATGCGAAACCAACGGCAGGGACGCTTTTGCCATCCAAAAACTCTACCAATCTATCGTATCGCCCACCCCCTGCGATAGCCGATTGAGAGCCAATCTCATTGCTAACAAACTCAAAAGCACTCTTGTTGTAGTAATCAAGCCCTCGTACCAAATGGGTATCGACTTCATAGATGATAGAGCTACTATCTAGGAGTTTTTGGAGCGTTTGAAAATCGCTTTGGCACGTTGGGCAGAGGTTTTGGATAAGCTTAGGAGACTCTTTGAGTACAATTTGACACTGATCATTTTTGCAATCAAGTACTCGTATGGGATTAGTAGCAATTCGGCGGTTACAATCTTCGCAAAGTTCTGCCTCTTTTGGGGTCAAAAAGCCTATTAGATTTTCACGGTAGCTAGGCATACACTCTTTGCATCCTAGTGAGTTGATTTTGAGACTGTAGCCAATGCCTAGAGCATCAAAAATATCTCGTATCATTAAAATAATATTAAAATCCTCATAGACACTTGCCTCACCAAAGCTCTCACAACCAAACTGATGAAACTCTCTCAATCGCCCTTTTTGGGGTTTTTCGTAGCGAAACATTGCTCCATAGTAGTAAAATTTATCTTTGCGAGGACGACGGTCGAGTTTGGCTTGGACATAAGCT
>DYMA01000023.1 GCA_020721815.1 Sulfurovum sp.
CTTGAAGATGTAAGAAATATCGGTATTGCTGCTCACATTGATGCAGGTAAAACAACAACAACTGAAAGAATCCTATTCTATACAGGCGTTGAACACAAAATTGGTGAGGTTCACGAAGGTGCTGCGACAATGGACTGGATGGAGCAAGAGCAAGAGAGAGGTATTACCATTACTTCTGCTGCGACAACTTGTGAATGGGCTGGCAAGCAAATCAACATCATCGACACACCAGGACACGTGGACTTTACGATTGAAGTTGAGCGTTCTATGCGTGTACTTGATGGTGCGGTATCGGTTTTCTGTGCCGTTGGTGGAGTTCAACCTCAATCGGAAACCGTATGGAGACAACGTAACCGATACGGCGTACCTTCGCTTGTATTTGTAAACAAAATGGATAGAATCGGTGCCGATTTTTATGAAGTTGAGAGACAAATCCGAGATAGGCTCAAGGGCAATCCTGTCATTATTGCTTTGCCAATTGGCAATGAAGATGCTTTTAAGGGTATTGTAGATCTTGTGACGATGAAAGCGGTGATTTGGGATGAAGACCAAACGCTTATGGGTCAAAAATTTGAAGTTCTTGATATTCCTGAAGATATGGAAGAGCAAGCTCAAGAGTATCGTGAAAAGATGATTGAAGCGATCTCTGAAGTTGATGGTAATGAGATGCTTATGGAGAAGTTCCTAGAGGGCGAAGAGATTAGCAACGAAGAGATCAAGGCAGCTATCAAAGCAGCTACGATTGGAATGCACATTGTACCTATGCTTCCTGGAACAGCATTTAAAAACAAAGGGGTTCAATCGCTTTTGGACGCTGTTGTTGATTATCTACCCTCACCTATAGATGCTCATGACATCAAAGGAACGATGATGGAGGATGAGACACAAGAGGTTATCGTGCCTTCAACCGATGATGGTAAATTTGCTGCGCTTGCGTTTAAGATTATGACCGATCCTTTTGTTGGACAACTTACCTTTATCCGAGTCTATCGAGGTAAATTGGAGTCTGGTTCGTATGTGCACAACTCAACCAAAGATAAAAAAGAGCGTATTGGGCGTATCATGAAGATGCATGCTATTAAGCGTGAGGAAGTCAAAGAGATCTATGCGGGTGAAATTGGTGCGGTTGTAGGTCTTAAATACACAACTACAGGCGATACCCTTTGTGATCCAAGCGACAAAGTAGTACTTGAAAGAATGGATTTCCCAGATCCTGTTATCTCTGTAGCCGTTGAGCCAAAAACCAAAGCCGACCAAGAAAAAATGGGACTAGCATTGGGCAAACTTGCAGCAGAAGATCCATCTTTTAGAGTTAATACCGATGAAGAGACAGGTCAAACCATTATCTCTGGAATGGGTGAACTTCACCTTGAGATTATCGTTGATCGTATGAAACGAGAGTTTAAAGTCGAAGCCGAAGTAGGTGCACCACAAGTTGCTTACCGTGAAACCATTAGAGAAGCGGTTAATCAAGAGTACAAATACGCTAAACAATCGGGTGGTCGAGGACAATTTGGACACGTCTATCTCAAAATCGAGCCACAAGAAGCGGGTGCAGGTTATCTCTTTGTTGATGAGATTAAAGGTGGGGTTATTCCAAAAGAGTATGTTCCTGCGGTCAATAAAGGTATCGAAGAGGCGTTAAAGAGAGGTATTCAAGCGGGTTACCCAGTTGAAGATATCAAAATAACACTCTACGATGGTTCTTACCATGAGGTCGATTCATCGGAGATGGCGTTTAAATTGGCTGGTTCTATGGGCTTCCGTGAGGGTGCTAGAAAAGCCAAACCTGTTATTCTTGAACCGCTTATGAAAGTTGAAGTTGAAGTACCTGAAGATTTCATGGGTGACGTTATCGGTGATATTTCAAAACGAAGAGGTCAAGTCAATGGAATGGGAGATCGAGCGGGTAATAAAATCGTCGATGCTTTCGTACCACTAGCTGAGATGTTTGGATATTCAACCGATTTGCGTTCTATGACACAAGGACGTGCAACATATGCTATGGAGTTTGACCACTACGAAGAGGTTCCTAACAATGTAGCAACAGAGATTATCAAGAAACGAAACGGATAATTTTCATTACATTTTTACTCGCTCCCAAATAGAGAGAGTGTGAAATAACTGCTAAAAAAGTGCTTCGACAAGCTCAGCACGAACGGTTTTACGCTATCCGTTCACCCTGAGCCTAGTCGAAGGGTTTATTATTTCACACTCTCAGAGTTTGGAAGCGAGGCAAAAACTAACCTCCCACTCATTAACATCCAATACCCAATCACCATTTTTAATCCCCAACCCTTTATAGGATTTTGCAGCTCTCAACTTAAGCTTATTTGATGTATAATTTCTAAAGACAATATCTAAAAACTTACATCGCTACTTTGCTTGTGCTTCGCAATGCTTTTGAGATTAGGAAGCCTCACAAGGGGCATGGTAGTCTAAAAATTGTCCTTCATATAATCAAAAAGGAATTTCTATGAAAAAGAGTATATCTTTAAGTTTGGCAACTATTGCCTCATTGCTCGTAAGTTGCGGAGGCGGTGGCTCTTTAGCTCCAGATTCAACTGCGACAACGCCTCAAGCACTCGTTCAAGATGTGACATTGCAAGGCAAAGCAATTGATGGATATTTAAAATTGGCGACTATCTGTTTGGATTTGGACAACAATGGCTATTGTCAAGCCAGTAGTGAACCTACAACCTCAACCGATGAGAATGGTAGCTATTGGCTTAGAATTACCAAAGAGATTCAACAATCTTCTGCTTTTGCCAATGCGCATCTTCTTGTGTTTGGTGGAACCGATAGCGATACGGGTAAAGCTTTTGAAGGAACGCTCAAAGCACCCCTTGATATGAACAATACCCATTCGCTCTTTATTACTCCCGTTACGACTCTTGTAGCACAGCTCATCACGCAAGGAAAAACCAAAGAGGAGGCGCTAGAGCGTGTATCAAAACTTTTTGATATACCCAAAGATAAACTCCTCAAAGACCCCGTAGCACAAGCCAAAGATGATGATCATCATTTATTGAATGTTGCTTTGCAAATCCAAAAAGCTATCGAACTTTTGGCTTCCAAAAATGATAAAAGCGTAGAGGAGTTGTTATCCTCATTGGGTCAAATTCTTGGCACTATGGATAATAATGCAAGCGGTTTGGATAGTGTTTTGAGCCAACTTGCTTTAGAAGGCAAAGATGAAGCGGTTGTATTGGTAAAAAATATTGATACGGCACTCAAATCGGTAAGCAATGAAAAACTCGACGAACGAAAATTGGCACGGGTGGCTCTTAGTATAGAAAATTTCAAAAAAGGTATCCTAGGCGGCAGCGTGCGTGTTGATGCCAATTCGAGTGCCATTATAGAGCAAAATTTTATGATTTTGGATGAAGAGCTTGAACATTACTATCTCTTAAATATGCTCGAAAACTATCACGACCTTAACCTTACCGATGAAGAGTTGGGAGAGTTGAAAAACATGGATTTAGGCTTTGGTTTTTCACAAGATGACCTTATCAGTAGCGTACAAAGCAACAATGTCGCATCAATGGATTTTGCCAACCGTATCGAAGAGGCAATTTTGGCAAAAAAAGAACAAGCCACACTCAAAGAGCGACTCATTAGCGACGGCGAGACGCTTCAATCTCTATTGAACAACGAAGGGATTTTTGGATTTAATCCTTATGTATGGAATGAGCAAACCCAGAAATATACTTTTGAGATTACAAAAACACTCTTTGTAGATGGCAAGTTGGTCGCATCGCCTTATGACAACAATGACTCTACCACAGAAGATGCTAAGCACTATGTTCAGTTGGTTTTATCTAATGGTCAATGGATTTCTATGGAAGAATATGAAAATGCAAAAGCTTCATTTGATAGCAACGGCTCATTGGTTGTGACGCAAACGAGTCGAACCGTTACCTACGGTGTCGATAGTTTTGACCTTTCAAACCTCAAAATCGCTCCTATTGCTTCTGATTATTGGAGCAATACCTTTGAACCTACCAAAACGTTTAGCAAGGGTGCAAAAGGCTATAAACGTAATCTATTGTCTATCAACTCCACATTCAAACCCTATTATCAAATGGCGTACTATACCGATGGTATAAGCGATGCAAACCTCAATATCGTCAATGTTTACACTACGCACACCTATAGCTCATTGGATGAATTTATCAAGCTCAACTCCACAAAAGAGATTAGTAACTACTCCTCATGGTACGGTTTTATGGATACAAAAGGTGAATATTTGAGCGGTTACATAGTCTTTGGTAGCAATAGCAGTGTGAGCTTAATCCAACATACATGGGACGAAAAAGGCGTAGAGAGCATCAAAGAGATGGCAACGGGAACTTACACGCTTAGTACAATCGACAATCAAACCGTACTCCTATTGAATTTTGATAACGATACTTCAAACTCTCATACGGCGTATCTCGAAGAGAATGGCAAAGTGGTTCAAAGCTATGTCGATGAAAACGGAAAACTTTCAAATTATCTAAACCAACCCTATAGAATTTGGGATGAGGCATTGGGTAGCGATAGAGCCATTGCATCATGGGAAGAGATGGAGCAACACTTCTCACTTGAAAAGGGCAATACGATAGGCTTAATGGTCAATCTTGATGGTGCCTATGACTACAGAGAGTTTGTTTTTGAAAACGGTGATTTGGTAGAGGTCTCCTATGCAGACAGCGATATGCCAACCAATGACAGTGTAGCAACGCCCTACAGAAGTATAACCAGAGACAACAATCAAACCTTTACAATCAACGATGCCCCCACGATGTATAGCACTCAAACCGTAGAACCAATGCCAACACTCTACGACGATGATATGTATCACATTTCAACAGAAGAACCCGATATTATGCCTATTTTGGATACACCTGCTCCTAGAGGTGCGATTCAAAAAGTAGCCAACGGTATCGTACTCAAGCCACAAGATAGAGAGATAGAGGGCAAGAACATGCGATTCTATCTTATTAACGATGCAACTTTGGATTATTTTGTTTTGGGCGATACCAATGGTGCTATTGGACAATTTCTGTACGATGCAACAAGCCAAAATATTATTGTACACGGCGGCTATCCTATGACTTATGTTTTGGACAAAGCTATCGCTTCTATTGATGAATTTATCAATTTCTACAGCTACGATGCCAACGGTGCAAATCAATCAGGTTTGTGGATTTATAACGGCGAAAATGCTTTCTTCAAGGATGGAAAACTTCTCGCAAGAGATTACGCTACCAATCAACCCAGAGAGATAGGAACGTATGAAATTAAAAATGTCGAGGGCGTAGAGATATTGATTTTAAATCCTTATCAAGTCACGCATTATGATAACACTATCAAACAATTTTATACCGTTGATTTGGGCTATTTGAGAGCGGGTGAGTATTATGAGAGCGATATATCTCCAATGTATGATCAATATGAGGGTTTGCACTACAATCCAATTGCCATTAAGGATCTCAAAGATGCTTATACCCAACCCGCATTTGACTACTACTACCGTGGAGTCCATAAGGAAACCAAAGTATCCAAAACTCCTCAAGAGATTAAAATCGCAAAAGCCAAAATGAAACACGACAATCTTATCTATCTCAAACATCAAAAAGCGATGATGAAATAGACAAAACAACTCCTCTTTGCCCCTAAAACTCTTTGGGGGCATATCACCTATTTTTTGATATTTGTAAAGAGATTGCGTATTTCGTTGGTGACGATTTGGCTATCTTGTGTGTTGTTCATAATGGTTGGTTTGACGGTAATAAAGAGCTCGGTTTTGTCACGAGAGTTGTCCGTAGCACTAAACAAAGCTCCAAAAAAGGGCAAATCACCCAGTAGCGGTACTTTGGATTTGTTTTTGGTTTTGGAGTTTTTGATTAGTCCCCCTAGCATCACCGTATCGCCCGATTGCAGTGCCACTTTGGTTTGAATGCTTCGATTAAGAATAGTAGGCGAAGCGATAGCCGTGGTGGTATCGGTTGAGACTTCGCTTACGGTTTGGGAAATATCAAGCGTTAAGATGCCTTGTGAATTGACATAAGGGGTAACGTTGAGAATAATACCCGTATTTTTGTACTGTACGGTTTGGGTTCGTGTGGTATCGGTGTTGTTAATATTGGCCGAAGTCGTATCGGAAGTCAGTACAGGAACTTGCGAACCGACATTGATATTGGCCGCTTCTCTATCAAGGACGATAAGTTTGGGCGAAGAGAGTACATGAATGAGATTGTCTTTTGCCAAAGCATCGAGTACAAATTGGATATTACCGCTAAAGATAGAACCCGAAAAACCGTTATTGATGGTCATGGTTTTGCCTGAATTGAGCGTTTTGTAGTGCCATTGCAAACCGTATTTGAGCTGTTCGGTGAGGGTTACTTCGGCAATAGTGACTTCTATTAAGATTTGCTTAGGAGTTTTGTCAAGCTTTTCAAGATGTGCAAGTATCTCTTTGTATTTGGTAGCGGTGGTATTGATCATGATATTGTTTTGTTGGGCATCCAAAATAGCAAAATCCTCTTTGATTTCTACCATTGAACTTTCGCTACTGTTGTTCTCTTTGTTGCCACTTGCACCGCTATTTGCCGCATTACCGAGGAGCTGATTAATCAATCCTACGAGTTCTTCGGCTTTTCTAAATTCGGGTTTATAGAAAAAGATATGCGACTCATCGCCCAAAATCGAAGCGTTATCAAAGCGATTTTTCCATGATTGAATAGTGCGTATCCAAGAGGCTTGTGAAGAGACGACATAAACCGAGTTGAGTTCAGGCACATCGACAATCAATACCCCACGACTAGCAGAGTCATTAGCAACAGGAATGCCGCTTGCACCCAACAAAGAGACAAGTCGCTCTTTAAAATCTTTACTATTGATGTATTGCATCTTAAATAAAACCGCCTCTTTGTGTTGCATGGTTGATTGGTCAAGCAATCGTGCAGCTTCTAAGACACGATGTACCTCTTTGGCTTCACCTGTAATGGAAATAACATTAGCCCCCGCAATTTCGGTAATGGTTTTGACCACAGGAGAGCTTTGAGTAAAACCGCTAAGCAACATATTGCGAATAGGGACATAGTAGTAAGGGAAAAGCACCGTCACATTCTGCCCCTCTAGTCCGCTCACGTCAAAATCCCGTCCGTAGATGAAGTTTTGTTGGGCTTTGGCAATAGTAGCTTGAGACTTTTCATCAAACTGAAAGAGCGAACGCAACTGCTCTACACCTATATTGTGATTGCCAAGCATCGCCAAAGCAATATCAAAAAGCTCACGAGGCGAGGTCTCTTTTTGCATATTGAGGCTAATAGTCGCTTGTGAGGCTTTGACTTTGTCGCTGTAGGAGTAGTTGAGTTTGAGTACCGAACCAAAAACAAGGTCGATAAACTTTGGCAAGGGAATATTTTCTACCGAAACCTTAACGCCCTCAGTATCGTGAAAGATGGGTTTGAGTTTGACTCTTTGTATCTGTTTTTCTTTGGAGAAGTTCATATTTCTAAAATTATCTCCAAGGGGAATCTTCTCAACCGAAGCGTTGTAGGCGTTTTTGATGTAACGTTTTTTGTAGTGAGAGGAGTCGTTTGCACCACCATGACTGAGATTCATCTCGCCTGTGAGAAAAAGATTGGAGCTTAGCTTATCGTTGGGTTCGATATTCATAGCATTGTATTGGGTACAGCTATTGAGCGACAAAAAAGAGACGATAAGTAGGTAATGGACTATTTTACGATACATTGTTTTCCTTTGGTTTAAACTCCAACTCATCGACAAAGAAGTAGGGTATTTCAATCTTCTTATAACTTTTGGTATCGATAAGCAGTAGAGTGTTGTGTTTGATTTTATGGAGCTTCACCTTTTGATGGATGGTTTCACCCTCTTTAAAATGTTCAATTTTGCTTTTGGATTTATCTTTGTGGCTCAAAAAGATGCCAAGCATCGCTCCACCTTGCTTTGCTACTCCCAAAAAGTCAAACTCTTTTTTGTCTATAATTATAGTATAAAATCCGTTTTGATTTCTTAATTCAAAACCCAAAGTTTCATTGCTATCGTTGGTATCAACGCTTGTCTCTATTGGAGGTTCGTGGATGGGCAGTTCCCAAATGGTATGAATCGCCAAAGCACTTAAATTGCTCTCGTATCTATAGCTCGATAGCTCTTTGATTTCAAGGCGGCTCTTTTTGCTCTTAGAAGCATTGGTTTGTCCGCTCAAAGCGTAGAGGGTGGAGGCTAAGACATAGAGTCCATAGAGGGCTACTAGGAGGATGAAAACGGCTCTAATTTTGGTCACTAGTAACCCTTTTGTAGCCATAGAGATAGAGCTGATAACTAATCTCATTGCGACTTTTGCCCATTGTGAGGGTATCGACTTTGACAATCTTATCCATTGATTGGATAGCTTCTAAAAATTGGGCAAAGTAGTGCGGGGTGCTTGTGGCATTGATTTTGAGCGGAATAGTGGTGAGTTTTAGGGCTTCATTGGTCGTAGGTTCACCCCATGTGGTATTGGTAATTTTAAATCCGCTCTTTAACGCCATGGCGTTGATTTCGTTTTGAAAAGCTCCAAGGAGTCGGTTGTTGTCCTCTTTGGAGTCAAAAAAGAACTTGCGGTTATCAATGACTCCTTGCGTTGTTTTGCTTTGAAGCAAGAGCTTTTCATCCGCAAGGCGTTTTTTCAAAACATCAATCTTTTGAATCGTTTTGGAGTCATCTTCATCAATATAATTGACAAAATTGACAAGCACAGTCAAAACCATTAAGACAATAAGTATATTTTTACTCTCCATGACTATCCTTTGGTCGCTTTAAGCTTCCCTCATAGACGACGTACTCTTTTTCATTTTGGGGTATTTTGCGACTCGATTGTATCTTGAAGCCCTCAAAATAACCGCTTTTTAAGAGCGCATTTAAGATAGCAATAGACTCAAATGTCTCGACGGTGAGCGTCACTTTTGAACCCGAAAGGCTAAAATGTTTGATGGTGTTGTTTCCTTCGTGTGCCACAATATCAAAGAGGCTCTCCATTACCTCCGTAGAGTTGGGATAGACCAATACCTCATTGTAGAAGCGATGCGTAAAGGTTGCCTCTTCGTTGAGTTGTTTGATATTTTTGCGATAGGGGTCGTTTTTCTTTTTGATGGCTTTGTACTCTTGTTGCAAATTCTCATAATAGGAGGCGATGTAGCGATCTTTGAGATACTCACTGCCAATAAAGACTCCCACCACGATAGCCAAAGGAAGCACGGCTCTATCAAGGTATTGGATAAGTATCTCTTGGGGAGATTGAGTGTTTCGATACCAACGGTAGTAGTTCCAGATAGGGTAGTTTTCGAGTTGTTCTTGCTCTATGGCTTTGGCTTTGGTAGCATTTAGGGTGTAGAGATTTTCCAATCCGTACTCATCAAGCAACGCCTCTTGTTGCATTTTAAGCCCAAAACCGCAATAGGTAGCCTCTAGCAAACCATTTTTGATAACCAGCAACGTATCAATGGTATCTTCTACAATATAAACGGCATGGTTGTCTTGTTCCTTGGCGTAGAGATAGAGCAAGTAGGCTTGAGGAATGACAAAATTTTTGAGCGAGGTGGATTGGGGATAAAACCACAAAAGGAGTCGCTCATTTTCGTAAAAGGGCAAAATCTCAAACTCTTTGTAGGGGGAGAAATGGGCAAAATTGAGCAAAAGAATATCTCTATCAAAGCGTTTTTGTTCTTTGTTGGAGGCGACATAAAAAAAGCTATCTTTGGCGGGTAAAATCGAGAGATACCTATCTTTGAGAGACTCTAGCACACAGTTTCCTAAGTTTTTGTTGATATTTTATCCAAAATCTTAAAATTATCAAAATAGCCTCTTAAACATCAACAAGGTTTTGTCTTGCACCTCACCGTAGAGATAGATAGCAAGGGTATCGATAAGCTTTAGAGAAGTCATAGCGTGTATCTCTTCTACACTATGATAGTATTGCTTAATGGTGGCTTGTTCTTTGGTGAAACAATCGTTGTTTTGATGGCTAAAAAGCGTAAACTCTGAGTCATACACCCCCTCTTTGAAATCGCTATCAATGGTCAAAAAGCGTGTTTGGTCATCGACGATATAAGACCCCACCGCTACATCCTCAAATCCCTCTAGGGTGTTTAGATCAAACAAAAAGAGTCCATTGGGAGCCAAAAGTCGCTCTATACACCCCAAAAATCGCTTAAGTTGGGGTGTGTCAAGGTAGTTGAGCGTATCAAACATCGCCGTAATCACCTCAAAGCTCCCCTCTAGGTGACAAATATCGATATTTTGAGCCTCAATGCCTCTGCTTTGTGTTGCTTCGACCATCAAAGGACTCAAATCAACGCCCAAAAGCTTTTGCGTTTGAAACTCCTTTTGGATGTGTGCCAAAAATGCCCCTTTGCCGCATCCAATATCAAGCAGTGAATCAAAAGAGAGATTTTTGAGCGTATCGAGATAGTAGCCTTGCAAATCACCACTCGCCTCTTCAATCCCCAAAAGATCTTCGACTTTGGCGTACAAATCAAGATTGTGCATGCGTTTCTCCATTTATCGTTTAAGTACTTTGCCCCGAAGGGTATCTTCGTCAATTAGGCTCTTTTCGTACTTCACTACGGCGATATTTTCACTCTCATTAATGTAAGTCTCGGTTACGGCTTCAAGGGCGTTGAGCGAGGCTATCTTTTCTCTATCAAAAATATCCAAATCCAAATAGATATTGCCACGACTGCTAGGATTTTGCATCGTAGCTACCCATCCTATCCAAAAGAGCGACAAAACAATGACTAGCATCGCCAAAGTCTCGCGTGAATGGTGTTGCATAATGTATCCCGCAACCATTCCGCCCAAAAAGATACCCGTATAGGCAAAGGTATTGGCTACGCCTAACGCCGCTCCTTTTTGGTGTACTTTGGCAAATTTGGATACAAAGCTTTGCAATAGAGGTTCAAACATATTAAATCCAATAAAAAAAAGCACCACACCGACGATAAAAAGCCACGCCGTAGCACTAAATCCCATCGCAACAAAGCCTAGCAAAATCGCCACAATCGAAACGGTAAAAACCTCTTTGCCTTTGCCGTACTTTTCGCCAAATACCGCTGCGGGTCCCATCGCCAATAGCCCAAAAATCAAAGCAGGAACATAGACTTTCCATAGTTCACTCTTGCTCCATCCAAAACCCCCCTCGCTGGGTGTTTGCGTCATAACAAGCGGGATAATAAAAAACGCCATGGTCATAATCGAAGAGTGAAACAAAAAGGTAATGTACATCTTCACCAGTGCCTTATCTTTGAAAACATGACGCATTTGCGACTCCTCTTGCGAATAGGAGTGGAGGATTTTGGGAGGATTGGGGACTTTGGTAAATAAAATACCAATAGCCAAAATCGTTAATAACGCCGTAAGCCAAAAGAGTTTATCGATACCGTAAGCCCCCGCCACAATCGGAGCAATAAGCATAGCCAGTGCAAAACTTACCGCAATAGTGCCTCCCATAATCGCCATGGCTTTGGCTCGTTGTTCCTCTTTGACCAAATCGGCTATCATGGCACTCACAACCGAACCAATCGCTCCCGCCCCTTGCAAAAAGCGACCCATCATCAAAGTATAAATGCTTTCACTCATAGCGCACACAACAGAACCCACGATAAAAATAAGCAAACCTACCAATAGCGTCTTTTTGCGTCCTATCTTGTCGCTTACCAATCCAAAAGGTACTTGAAAAAAGGCTTGTGTGAGCGCGTAGCCACCCACAACCAGACCCGCCAAAAAAGGAGTCGCATCGGGCATCTCAATAGCATAGATAGAAAGCACAGGCAATACAATAAAGAGTCCAAAAAATCTAAGTCCTATAATCGAACTTAGGGGGAATATCTGTCTAAACATTGTTAAACCTTATATATAGGATAAAATCTATCCGCATTATATCCTATTGAGTTTAAAAAGGGTTAATTGCTGGTGCAAAGCTATGGGAAGTTTTTTGTATAAAATCTAATAAGTATTATTTTTAATTTTTGAGAAAGTTTCTAAAGAAGAGTTTTGGTGCGGATGAGAGGACTCGAACCTCCACACCGTTAGGCACCAGATCCTAAGTCTGGCGTGTCTACCAATTTCACCACATCCGCATAATTAATAAGTGGTACGTCCAAAAGGATTCGAACCTTTGACCGCTCGCTTAGAAGGCGAGTGCTCTATCCAGCTGAGCTATGGACGCTCAAAACCTAGCTATAAAAGAGTTGTTCTTTTGGTACGCCAGAGAGGACTCGAACCTCTAACCCTCAGATCCGAAGTCTGATGCTCTATCCAATTGAGCCACTAGCGCTTCAACCGCTATTGTAAATGGGGTGACCGACGGGGATCGAACCCGCGACAACCAGTGCCACAAACTGGGGCTCTACCGACTGAGCTACGGTCACCACTCAATATTTTTCCAATTGAAACATCTATTATATTTACGCTTTTATAAATGGTCGGAGTGAAAGGATTCGAACCTTCGACCCCCTGCTCCCAAAGCAGGTACGCTACCAAACTGCGCTACACTCCGTAAATACTTTATAAAAGGGAGTGTAAGTATAATCAAAAAAGAAACAAATGTCAAGAGTTTTATTAACTATTGACTCAATTTCTTACTTTTTAACCAAACATACGCTAGAATTAAGAAATTTTAAAATTTCAAGGAGTGTTGTAAGCAATGGAGTTTATTAACCACCTATTTCAAAATGTTACAAGTTTTTTTGAGCAAATTTTGTTTTTTGACGTTCTTTTTGGAAGCGTTGAGGGCAGTAGTGTACCTTTTTTGGTAGCGTGGTTGGTTTTGGGTGGTATCTATCTTACTGTCAAAATGAATTTTGTGAATTTAAGAATGCTAGGACACTCCATCAAGATTATTCAAGGCAAATACCATACCAAAAACGACAAAGGTCACATTACCCCTTTTCAATCGCTTACCACGGCTCTTTCGGCAACCGTTGGATTGGGTAACATCGCAGGAGTCGCCATAGCTGTCTCCATTGGAGGACCTGGGGCTACTTTTTGGATGATTGTGGCGGGTTTTTTGGGCATGAGTCTCAAATTTACCGAAGTGACCCTTTCGTTGCACTACCGTGAGTTTCTCAAAGATGGGACGATTATGGGAGGGGGCATGGAGTATCTCTCCAAAGGCTTAGCCTCCAAAGGATGGATAAAAAGCGGAAGAGTTTTGGCTACTGTTTTTGCGGTTTTTATGATAGGTGCGGCTATTGGAGGGGGTAATACTTTCCAAGTCTCACAAGCCCTTAGTGCCATTGGTCAAGAGATACCCTTTGTCCAAGAGCATACGATTGTTTTTGGTATCATTTTGGCTATCGTGACGGGATTGGTGATTGTAGGAGGCATTGCTCGTATTGCCCATTTTACCCAAACCGTTGTACCGCTTATGGTGGCTATCTATGTGGGTGCGTCGCTATGGATTATCCTTTCGCATATTACAGCACTTCCTCATGCTTTTGGATTGATTTTTACAGAGGCATTTGCCCCTAGTGCGGTAGCGGGTGGAATGGTGGGTGTGATTATACAAGGATTTCAAAGAGCCGCCTTTTCAAGCGAAGCGGGATTGGGTTCGGCTCCTATTGCTCACTCTCCCGCACGTGTCAAATATCCTGTACAGCAAGGATTGGTAGCCCTTTATGAGCCTTTTATTGATACGGTTATTATTTGTACCATGACGGCGTTGGTGATTATCCTCACGGGTGTTTACGACCCTGCCAATGGCTATGCCGCACTTATCGAAACCAAACAAGGAGCAGCATTAACAGCAGTCGCATACGGTTCAGTCATTGGTTGGTTTCCTATTGTTTTATCGATTTCCATTTTTCTCTTTGCTTTTTCGACGCTTATAGCATGGTTTTATTACGGAGAGCGTGCATGGGTCTATCTCTTTGGCACCAAAAGTTCGGTTTGGTTCAAGGTGATTTTTTTGAGCTTTATTGTACTTGCTTCAGTGGCGAGTACCGATATTATGGTGGACTTTAGTACCATGCTCTTTTTGTTTATGGCACTGCCCAATATTTTGGGTCTTTTTATACTTTCGGGAGATGTTAGGCGATACCTTGATCTCTATATCCAAAAGCTCAAAAGCGGTGAACTTGACAAAGAGGTTTTAGACCATCAACCCAAACCCCACCATCATCCCAAAAATCACCACCATCATAAGCATCCCAAAAAATAGTCGTCGCTAGTACTACTTAAACGCCTTAATATCACTCCTAAGTGCCAATTCATGGGGATAGGGGTGCAAAAATTTTTGTTTGGCTAGATACTCAATCTCAAAGCGTTTGATGTAGAGATTAAACATTTTGATGACAGTAATAAGAGGAATAATCCCCTCTTTGTATTCGTTTATGGCAAGGAGCAGCTCCTCTTTTTCACCCGTTGTAATCGCTTTGGAGAAGTAGCCAAAGATGTGCTGGAGGATGTTGTGGGTTTTGCCTTTGTTGCCTTTGATGGCAATGGCTTCTAGGAATCCATGCTTGTAGAGTTCTAGCATTTCACTAAGTGGGCGTTTTTCGTGGTTGGCTACGATAGTACCTAACTCTTTGTAGCTATTGTGACTTTTGGCGTAAATGAGGTATTTGTAGCGGGTGTGAAATGCGACCAAATCCCCCATTTTGGGTTGCGTTTGAAGAAAATCAAACCAATCTTGATAGGCAAAGATTTGCATAATAAAATTCTCTCGTAGCCACGGGTCATGCAGTCGCCCCTCCTCTTCGATAGGCAAATAGGGATAACGCTCACGAACCGCTTGTGCAAAGAGTCCTACGCCCTTTTTTTCACTGTAACCGCTATCTTTTTGATAGACTTTGACCCGTTCAATACCGCAAGTAGGCGATTTGGATTTGAAAACAAAACCGCAAAGAGACTCTTCTCCTACTCTGAGTGCCTCTTTTTGGGAGATGTCGTGGAGTGTTGTTGTAATATCTTGATGGGTTTTGCTAAATTCGACGCGTATAGCCCCCTCTTTGTCTTCCACCAAACGTATGGTATCACGAGGAGTACCAAAAACAATCGCCTCAGGACAAAAAGAGATGAGATTAAAGTAGCGTCCCAACTCCTCTCCTACATAATCATTGTGTGCATGCCCTCCATCGTAACGGCATTGAGTGCCTAAAAGACAGCTTGATACTCCTAAATTCATAATGCGACCTTTTTATGCTATTTTATACTAAAATGGTGATTTTTTGTACTCTATTAATGATATTTCGTAGCCATTTTGCTTATATAATAGGTAATCACTGATATTACGCACTTTTATCGGAAGTGGGACCAAAGTCCCGAAATGCCATTGCATCTGCATATATTTTACAAAAAGAGTTTACTCCATAGATAAAAACGAAGCAACTATAAAGCAATCCGTAAAACTTGACGAGAATAAATCCTCATTGGAGGATTATACGTTGAAATGGTTGAAAATTGTAAATATTTAACAAAAATGTTGCTATAATAGTGTCCCTGAGTGGTACGACACCCTGCAACTTATGTGGTCCAACATTACTTTTTTCTGGGATGTGTAGTGGGCTTGTGTGTGCGCTTTTTCGTTTGAGCTTCCAACGAAGCGAGAAATTGATCCCTAATGGCACACTCTCTCCCTTTCTCTTTGGCTTTTTGGGGCCAACTTTACGCAGAACGGCCACTTGGGACATTGGTTTTTATAAGATAGTGTGGCTATTTGATAAAAATCAATTCAAAGAGAGTGTTATGGATATATTGATAGTAGGTTCGGGTGGAAGAGAGTACTCCATTGGATTGGCGTTGCGAAACGACGAGAGTGTAAAAAATCTCTATTTTGCTCCTGGCAATGGGGCAAGTGATAGATTGGGTGAGAATGTAGCAATAAGCGATTTTGAGCAACTTGCCGATTTTGTAGAGCTTCACGGGATTGATTTGACTATTGTGGGACCCGAAACGCCTTTGGTAGAGGGGATAGTTGATGTATTTGAAGCACGAGGGCTTAGGATTTTTGGTCCCTCAAAAGCAGCA
Source organism: Sulfurovum sp. (assembly GCA_020721815.1). Lineage (GTDB taxonomy): Bacteria > Campylobacterota > Campylobacteria > Campylobacterales > Sulfurovaceae > FS08-3. The sequence continues at coordinate 16,018 of DYMA01000023.1, forward strand.
GCCCAGCTTGAGGGTTCTAAAATTTTTATGAAAAACTTTTTGGCTCGTCACAATATCCCCACAGCAAGGTACATCGAGACAGATTCTCAAGAGGCAGCCTATGCCTTTGTAGAGTCGCTAACCCCTCCTATTGTTATCAAAGCCGATGGATTGTGCGGAGGCAAAGGGGTCATTATCGCCCCCAATCACCACGAAGCCAAAGAGGCTATCAAAGCAATGCTAAGCGGTTCGAGTTTCGGAGAGGCGGGCAAAAAAATCGTCGTAGAGGAGTTTTTGGATGGCTACGAACTCTCGGTTTTTGCTATTTGCGATGGCAAAGATTATGTGATTTTACCCGCTGCACAAGACCACAAACGTCTCCTTGACAACGACAAAGGACCCAATACGGGCGGTATGGGAGCTTATGCCCCCACGCCTTTGGTCAATGAGACAATTTATACCGCATTGCGTCAAAAAGTCGTCGAACCTACTCTTAGAGGAATGGAGGCTGAGGGTATGCCCTTTAGAGGAGTGCTTTTTATGGGTGTCATGGTCGTCGAGGGTGAACCGCTTATTTTGGAGTACAATGTGCGTTTTGGTGACCCTGAATGCGAGGAGCTTATGCCGTTGCTCAAATCACCCGCAAGTGAGCTTTTCTACAAAGCAGCGATAGGGGATTTGGCAAACGCAACGATTGAGTTTCACGACAAATACGCCGTAGGGGTGGTCATGGCAAGTAAGGATTATCCCTACAAATCCTCCCCACCCACTCAAATTATTATCGATGATATTATCCATGATGATATTAAAGCCAATGCCCATATCTCTTTTGCGGGAGTGAGCCAAGGGAGCGATGGGGAGCTTTTGGCAACGGGCGGCAGAGTGCTTGTCTGCGTAGGTGTGGGTGAGAATCTCAAAGAGGCACACGCCATGGCGTACAAACTTTGCGGTCAAATTCACTTTGCAGGGAAGCAGTGTCGTACCGATATTGCCTACCAAGCCCTTTAGGAAGAGGCGATGATAGAGCAGTATGAGTTTGAGATAGCCTCAACCCAAAAACGTACGGTGGCTTTTTTTATCGACGATTTGGTTATAGCCTTTTTGGTCTTTGGTATTTTTTATGAAAAGCTTATGGGATTAAGTGCCATTGTATCGCTTGAAGAGCGTATCAACGCTGTGCAACTCTTTTTAAACCAAAGCATCCCCATTTTTGTGGCTATCAAGCTGGTCTATCACACCTTTTTTGTGTGGCAAAACGGCAAAACATTGGGCAAACATCTGATGAAAATCAAAGTCATTGAGATTTTCCGTGCCACGCATCCTACCTTTGTGACGGCCTTTTTGAGAGCATCGTTGCGTATTGTAAGTGAAGAGATTTTTTATGTGGGATTTATTTTTGCCTTTTTCTCCCCTATGGCTCAAACGCTTCACGATAAATTATCAAAGTGCGTTGTGGTAAATGACAAATAGAGCCTTTGCTTATCTCTTTGTGAGTCTCTCTACTACTCTATGGAGTGCCTCTCGTGTAGAGGTTAATGCCAAAGATATTAACTCCTCCAACCAACAATTTGAAGCCTCCAACGACGTAGTAGCCTTTGTAAACGATGCAATGGTTCGCACAACCCACCTTACCTACGACAAAAACACCACAGCCCTTCGCCTGAGCGGCGGTGTCAATATCTTGGAGTACGATGGCAAAAATATCATTGCCAACGCTATTGAGACCAACGAAAAAGCCAAAACATCGCACTATCAAGATGCCTTTATCGTGACACAAGAGGATTTTTGGCTCTACAGCGACACCATTGATCGCCACGACAATCAATACACCTTTGGTCCTTCAATCTTTTCGAGTTGTGCTATCAAAAATCCCGATTGGATAATAGGAGGAGAGCGCTCACTCTACGATGCCAACCGCTCCAAAATGAAGATCTATCATGCCAAAGTTTATGCCAAAAATGTGCCTATTTTCTATTTTCCCTATCTCTCCTTTTCGACCAAAAAAGAGCGTAGTAGCGGTTTGCTCTTTCCTACTTTTAGTTACAATGAAAACGAAGGATTTATCTACGAACAACCCCTCTTTATCGCTCCTTATGCCAACTGGGATATAGAACTCAACCCTCAAATACGCACCAAACGAAGCCGTGGGTTATACGGTACGTTTCGCTTCAAAGATACGCCTCACTCTTATGGGAATTTGCGTTTGGGACACTTTGAGGATACTTTGGAGTACTCACAAGATAATAATCTCAAAAACAACACCCACTACGGTTTGCAATTTCACTACGACTCATCGGATTTTTTAACCTCACTCAAACCCAAAGGCTTCAAAGATGGTCTCTATACCAATATTACACTGCTCAACGATATAGATTACCTCAACCTTCAAAAAGATCAAATGGTGTCACTCTTTGCAAACGATAGCTACATTAGAGAGTCACGCATCAACTATTTTTTGCACAACGATAACTACTACTTTGGACTCTACGGCAAATACTTCATCGATACCCGAAAGAGCGATAGTGACAACGACGATACCATTCAGGAACTTCCAACGTTTCATCTGCACAAAAGCACCGCACAGCTCTACAATGACCTCATCTATAGCGTCGATTTAAAGTCCTACAACTACTTTAGAAAAGATGGCACAAAAGCCCAAAAGATAGATTTTTTTCTCCCTTTGTCCTTTAACCACTCTTTTTTAAATGACTATCTCAATGTAGAACTCTCGCAAAATATCTATGCAACCAAAGTCTATTTTGCCAATAGCGGCGAGACAAAGCTTGATGACTACAGATACGCCACTACCTACACCAAAGTAGAACTCTCCAGCGAACTTACACGCATCTACGACAACGCAACGCATACCATTCGCCCCTTTGTTTATTACATTCATCCCACAGTACAAGAGGAGTCGGGTGTTGCTTACGGCGACCTTGCCAAAGAGGCAAAAGAGCTTTTTTGGGTTGATTATAGCCAAAAATCTTTTGGGGTGGGATTTAATCACTACCTCTATGCCAAAAGTGGCAAATTGAAGTTTTATCATCGTCTCTTTTATACGCACTACCTTGAGGGTGAAGTCAAAAAGGGGGATATTCGCAACGAGATGGGCTACTACGGCGACACCTTTGTCCTCTACAACAATCTCATCTACTCGCAAGAGGATAAAAAGATCAAATCCTCTTTGAGTTCTTTGGGGCTTCGCAATAGCGATCTCTATCTTGGAGCTACCTATTACTACAACAATGCTATTGAGCTTCAACAAACCAAAAGTTTGGGATTAAACTTTCAATACAGTGTCAATGATCGCCTTAATGTGCAAGGTGGAGTCAATTACGATTTGCAAAACCACTATAGAACGCAGTGGCAATTTGGGTTGAAGTACGATAGAGATTGTTGGTCGGTTGCTTTGCTCTTCCAACAAAATACACAACCCATACTTACCACAACGGGAGCCGATGCCCTAGAGAACACCTCTTTGACGTTACAGTTTAATATAGTCCCTTTTGGTACGTTGGGGAGTCAATAGAGGAGATGCGATGCATAAATACATGAACTACAAAGAGATGTTTGACCATCGTGATATGGCGATAGAAAAACTCCTCAATATAATACCTCAAGAGCTTACAGAAAACGAACACACACTCTTTATTGGCATGAGTCTAGGCGGCACTTATATGGCTCAAAAGATAGCACGACACTACAGTCGCAGGAGTGATATTTTGCTCCTTGAACACATTATGGCACCCAATAATGAAAATCTCACCATTGCCATTGTAACTGAGAGCGAGGATGTGGTCATACACACTGAACTTATTAGCTCTTTTGATATTAGCGAGGATTTTGTTTACAGTGAGGCCAAAAGAAAGTACGATACGGATATTTTGGACAACAAATACAAATTTCGCAAAGGAGAGGATATTGTTGCCATCAAAGATCAAATCGTTATCCTTGTGGATGAGACGAGCGAAACAGGCTTAAGTATGTACGCTGCTATCAAATCAATGATTACTCTAGGAGCAAAAAGCGTCTATCTCCTAAGCCCAGTTATGGATAAAGCGGCCTACAATAACCTATTGGGGATATGCGACGGTGTCTTCACCCCTACACGTGTGATTGACTATGTATCGTGCGAACACTATTATAAAAAACTTCCCGCACTTAGTTCACGAGATCTTGCGATAGACAAACAACCCAAATGATTGATGTACTCATTATTGGCGGGGGAGCTGCGGGAATCATGGCGGCTATTAGTGCCAAAAAGCTTGGCAAAAATGTGCTTTTGATTGAAAAACTCTCCGCAATAGGAGCTAAGCTCAAAGCCACAGGCGGAGGACGATGCAACCTTACCAATAGGCTTGATAGTGCCACTTTTATGGAACATTTCGGACGCAACGGGCGTTTTATGCAAGAGGCACTTAGAGCCTTTTCCTATCAAGATTTGACGCAATTTTTTCAATCCATTGGTGTAGAGACGCATTCACCCGATGGTTTTCGCATCTTTCCCACGACGCACAGCTCGGTTACCATCATCGAAGCACTCAAAAAACAACTCCAAAACCTAGGCGTTGAGGTGATGCTAGGTCAAACCGTACTCTCTATCTCCAAAGCCCAACACTTCACCATTCACACAACCGATACTACGCTAGAGGCCCACAATATCGTTATTGCTACAGGAGGTTTGGGCTATCCGATGTTGGGTGCTTCGGGCGATGGACATCGATGGGCAAATGCTTTGGGACACTCCATTACACCGCTCTATCCCGCCATGCTACCACTCCATACACAAGAGCGTTGGGTAGCCAACTGCAAAGCCGATACTATTCCCAAAGCTACCTTAAGGGTAGCTCTCCCAAAGGCAACCAAAGCCAAAGCCAAAGGGGATCTTATCTTCACAAGCAAAGGAATACGAGGACCTGTGGTGCTTGATTTTGCACGAGAGATTACCCCTTTGCTTCAAACGTACGACAAAGTTTCTATTGAAATCAACCTTACCAAAGGCATGAACGAAGAGCAAATACGAGAGCATCTCAAACAAACATCCCACGATACCATCTCTCAAAGCGTTGCAAAGCTACTGCCCCAATCTCTAAGCCTAGAACTCCTCAAACTTGCCGATATTGATGCCACGCTCCACTACAAAGCCCTTGAGGGGGCTAAGCGTGATAGGCTTATCAAAATCTTAGCATGGACTCCCCTAACGATTATTAGCAGCGATGGATTTGATAAAGCGATGATTACACGAGGGGGCGTGAGCCTCAAAGAGATAGATCCCAAAACCATGCAGAGCAAAAAAAACAGAGGGTCTCTACTTCGCTGGAGAGGTGATTGACATCGATGGGCCGTGCGGCGGGTACAATTTGCAATGGTCCTTTTCAAGCGGATTTTTGGCTGGGCAACTTGCTCTTTCGTGAAGCTACCCATTACAATACGTCATTGGCAACATTGTGAAGCAATCTAAAATTTATTTCTACCTTTTGAGCTGTAGGTTCGCCTGTAGGTTCGGCTTTAGCCGAACAAATTGGAGGCTATTGAATGCTTTAAACTCGGCTAAAGCCGAGGCTACGATTTCAAGGTCGTTGTTGGTGACCAATGCAAAATAGATTGCTTTGTGTCTCGCAATGACTGGTTTAAAGGGAATGTGTTAGATAAAGTGCGTAACATCAGAAAATAATTTTGTCTGTTTGGATTTCACCCACCCTACGCAACAGTGTCATTAAGAGGATTGGTTTGAAACGAATCCTCCCACCCAACTCCCCAATAAAACCTCGTAAATACGGGCTTTGGT
>DYMA01000024.1 GCA_020721815.1 Sulfurovum sp.
AGGTGATTTAACACTTAAATTACCACAAGGTACTACCAGTGCAAAAGCTAAGTTGATTCTTACAGACAACACAGGATTTAACATACTAGATACAGTAGAAGATGATATTATCACAACTGTACAACAATTTAGTGCATCAGTAAAAACTAAACTTGATGAGAAAATCGACTCTTCTGCAGATTTCAAGAAATTTGTACTTAGTGCATTATCTGATACTTATGAAATCAGTTTCGTGAATCTTGGTTCAACACTAGATTATGATGCCAATGCTACAAAAGTTGACTTGGTTCTTTTTGCTGATCAAAACCTTACAAAAAATGGGTACATTCCTACAACATCTGATTTGACTGCAACAATAGTTCCGAACGATATGAACACAACACTTACATATAATGATGCAGATTCCGATAATAACCAATCTAACCTAAACACACTCAGAGTTGATGGAAGTTCTGCGATGAGCATTACGACTTTTACAGCGTCTGCAATTGTAACCGTTAATGGTATCACTTCACCACTTACAATTATGGACAAAGCAGAAGCGGGTAAATGGGATATCTATGGCTATACAGCACAAATTCCAAACGTAGTTGCTATCGCATCTAAATTTGAAACAACAATCAAATTCACCAACAAGGGTAATGAAGATGCTAATATCTACTTTACACTTAGAGACCAAGATGGTACAGTTGCTTTGGTTAATTCTGCTACCAACACCAACATCCCATCACTCAAAGCGGGTACAACTGGAATCTACAACGCATCTACGCTTTTAGCTCAAGTTACAGATGTTGCATTTGATAAAGCAAATTCAATATCAGTAGAAGTATCTGTTCCTGCAACACCTACAAACATTTACGGTTTTGCATCATTTAGAAACTTAACACTAGGACAGTTTAAAGATCTTCCAATCTACAACTCTTCTGATCTTAACTACTAAAATTAGTTCTGCACTCTATGCTTTGCATGGGGTGTAAGATTTTATTCAGGATTTACGCATGAAAAAAGTTTTTTTATTTTTATTTATTGCCACACTTACTTTTGCCAAAGATAGCTATATCTTGACATATATCAAGAAAGATAAACAGTGTATTTTGCATCAAAACGGTATAAATATAGAGCTTTTTGATAAACGCTTTACGGTAAAAGAACCCAAAGATAGCTATCGATGCAGTGCATTGAGACAAGAACAATATAAAAAATGTAATGTTTTGGAAAACAACAACACAACCGCAAATGTTTTGGCTTATGGTATCTATACCGACAACAATTTGGTCATAGCCTTTCGGACAGATGAAAATACAACATCGGATAGTATCGTAAGCGTGGAGTGTGAATAAATTTCCCTAGCTTTCTTGTTCCACCTCGGGAGAGGTGGAACAAGAAAAGAAAAAGACTACACTATCTTCCCATAAAGCTTTAAAATATTCATATACTCTTCATCAAACTCCATATTGAGCAATGAGGCTCTATTGTCGATACTATCCAAGGCACGGCTTACCAAATCTTGACCAAAGATACGATAGAGAGAGGCTTTAAAATCATCAAAATCCAACGCTTGAAGCTCCAAAAGTAGTAGCTCTTTTATCACCTCTCCCAATCGATTATTGCTACCGTAACGCAAAAGCTCCAAAGCATCGCTTTTTTCGCCTAGAAGCAACAGAAGATGAATCTTAAATTCACGGATAGTAAAAGGTTGCTTGAAGACCACACCTATGTATTTGCCCACATCAATAGTCTCATCGTGCTCGTCGAGTTCATCTACAATCTCCCTCAAATCATAATCTTGAAAGTTTAAAATCTTCTGGCGGATAAATTTTGCCTCATTTTTATTGTTGTAAACCAAATCATCGATGGGATAGACTTCGCTAAAATCGGGGACAATGACCTGACAAGCATAAAATCCCAACTCAGCATACTCCCTAAGATAGACCTCTTTTTTAAGTTTTTTGAAAATATTGATGAGATAAGCGTGTTCTTTTTCTCTATCATCGCCCTCATAACCCCATGGAGTATAATCAAAACTCTTCCTATCGCTCAAAAAACCAAAAGAGATTGTGCCATTTGAATCGATAAAATGAGACTCCAAATTGGAACTATCACTCACCAACTCCCTATCAAAGGTGGGTGTTTCAAAATTATCCAAATCCTTAAGCGTTCGTCCTTGCATCAGTTCGCTCATGGTGCGTTCTAGGCAGACTTCAAGCATCGGATGAGACCCAAAAGAGACAAAAAGTGTACCGTTTTTGGGATTAATCAAAGCAATAGCACTTACAGGAAAAACCCCACCCAAAGAGCTATCAAGTACTCTAACCTCATAGCCCAATGACTCCAAAAACGCCACACTCTCTTTGAGTTTGGGAAAGCGTGCGATAACTTCTAATGGAAAGGCGGGAAGTGCGTATCCGTTTTTGATCACTTCAAACTTGACAAATCGCTCGATTATCTCGCTAAGTGCTTGTATTTGCGCCTCAATAGGGCTATTTCCAGAAGCTAATCCATTACTGGCGTAGAGATTTTGCAAGATAGCAATAGGGAAAAATATTGCCTCACTGCTGATACTATTTTGAAAGGGCAAAGCGATGATTTTTTGCATCTCGTCGCTATTGAAATCAATCATATTTCGAGCCTCTAGTTCTCTATTGGGATTGTAAAATTTGAGAAGTTTGGGATTGAGATAGCCTCTTTTGTACTCAAAAGCCACCGCATCGGGGAAGGGTTTGGCATTGGGGATATAAAACTCACTAAAAAAGTTATGCGTAGCAAGGCGTTCGATAAATTCACCCAAAGCACTCGCTTTTGAAGCCTCAAAGGTTGAGCCTTTGCCGTTGCTAAAAACATAATGGGGAATATCTTCGCAAACAAGATTCGCCCAAAAAAGGTTGTTGATAGGGTTAAACTCTTTTTTGAAAACAACGTTTATATCCCTATTTGCAAGTAGGGTTTGCATGGTTTTAATGGAGTCATAAACATCGGATGTTTTGGATAGTAGCATAGTCTCTCTTTTTGATGAGATTATAGCACACAGTTGCGACAAATTGAATATGTCGTGGAGTAAGCAACAAAAACTCACTCCACGACAGAGTAAAAAATATCGTATCCGTTCACTCAGTACGAACGATAAATTGACTATGTCGTAGAGTAATCAACAAAAACTTAAACTCTATCTATTGGTCAATTTTCATAAGAGTGTAACTACTTTTTGGGTACAATAGTATCAAAATTTTAATTATAAACGAGAAGGCAGATGCGGACTGAAAAACTCTACCGTCCCAATGTTGCAGCTGTTATACTCTCTTCAAAATATCCTCAAAAGTGCGAATTTTTTTTGGCGCACCGAAACGATATAAAAAATATTTGGCAGTTTCCCCAAGGTGGGATTGATGCCAATGAGACACCCAAAGAGGCTCTTTATCGAGAGCTAGAGGAGGAGATTGGTTGTGCCGATATAGACATAATATCGGAGTATCCAAGTTGGATTACGTATGACTTTCCCAAGGTCAATACTGCACGAAAATATCCATTTGATGGACAAAAGCAGAAATACTTTTTGGTACGTCTCAAAGATGATGAGGCGATTGATCTCTACAGTCATGCCACACCCGAGTTTGAAGAGTATAAGTTTGTAACATACGACGAATTGATGAATATGGCAAGTTATTTAAAGCGGCAAGTCTATAAAAAAGTTATAGACTATTTTATCCAAGAGGGGTATATTTCACAATGAAGGATAGTTTGAGATGTTGATAGTTCAAAAATACGGTGGTACCAGCGTAGGAAGCTTAGAGCGGATTGAAAATGTAGCCAATCGTGTCATAAAGGCTCGCAGTGAGGGTAAAGATTTGGTGGTGGTGGTTTCGGCAATGAGCGGAGAGACCAATAAGCTTATTGAGTATGCTCACCATTTTACGACTATGCCCTCCAAGCGTGAGATGGATATTTTGCTAAGTTCGGGTGAGCGTGTGACGGCTTCGTTACTAGCCATTGCACTCCAAGCCAAAGGATACGATGCCATTGCCCTCACAGGACGACAAGCGGGTATTGTCACCGATAGCATCTATACCTATGCACGGATAGAATCGATCGACAACACAAAGATGCGCCAAGAGATACGCAATGGCAAAATCGTGATTGTAGCGGGGTTTCAAGGTATCGATGCGTTGGGCAATGTTACGACATTGGGGCGAGGCGGTTCGGATCTCTCAGCTGTAGCCATTGCGGGTGCGTTGGAGGCCGATGCGTGTGAAATCTATTCCGATGTGGATGGGATTTATACAACCGATCCTCGCATCGAACCTCATGCCAAAAAGCTCGATACCATTTCCTATGATGAGATGCTAGAGCTTTCATCGCTAGGAGCCAAAGTGCTTCAAAATCGATCGGTTGAGTTGGCAAAAAAATTGGGCGTGAAGCTCTACGCTAAGAGCAGCTTTAGTGACAATGAGGGAACTTTAATTACACAGGAGAGTGAAAATATGGAAGCGGTATTAGTAAGTGGTGTTGTATTGGATAAAAATCAATCAAGAGTAACCCTAAGAGGGGTGCAAGATAGACCCGGTATTGCAGCGGAGATTTTTACAGCGTTGGCAGAGAGACAGATTGTAGTGGATATGATTATCCAAAACGTAGGAACCGATGGGCTTACCAATCTGGGTTTTACCGTCACCCAAAGCGACCTTGAAGAGGCAAAACAACTCATGGAGTCTTTCAAAGATGAATTTGGAGCGATGGATTTTGACAATGAGGTGTGCAAAGTCTCCGTCGTGGGGGTTGGCATGAAATCGCATTCGGGTGTGGCGGCTACGGCTTTTACTCAAATGGCAAAAAATGGTATTAATATTCAGATGATTAGTACGAGTGAGATTAAAGTCTCAATGATTATTGATGCAAAGTACGGTGAGTTGGCGTTGCGAGAGTTGCACAAAGTCTATGAACTCGACAAGTAGGTTCGATGCAACAATTGCTCAAATGGACGTTGGAGTCTATCCGTGAGGAGGACAGTTTTAGCTGGATGGAGGAGTACCGCTACGAGTGGACTCCTTTGGTACAAAGTGCCGTAAGCAAGATTATAGAAGGTCAAACGGTTTTGGTGGTGACGGATGATGATAATCGTTGGTTTGGAAAATACATTATGAGTAAGATCAATTGCAAAGAGCGAAACCGCCCCTTTTTGCCTTTTTTTCCGCTTGAGACCATCTTCCCCAATCTCAAATCGCTCAACTCCTCGCAAGACCTAGAGCTTTTGGATGATATGCTCGATATTGCCTACCCCAATGGGCATTTTTTGTGGTACATTGGCAAAGCCGACCATCTTTATACCAAATTTGTCTATCGAAGCGATGAGAACTTTTTGTGGATTATGGATGAAGAGGTGCAAAATAGCTTCAAATTGCGCAGTTCCGATGTGCTTTTGGATATCAAACTCTTGCAACTCTTTAAACTCTTTAACAAAACCATTGAGGTAGGACTCTTTGGGGAAATAGATTTTGATGCATGAGACTTGTTAGCCAAATCCTTATCGCCCAAGATATAGAAAAAACCATTCAAGAACTTGAAGCCCTCAAAAGAGATGAACGCATTATCACGATTATCAATGAAAAGCAATTTTTAGTCGAAGATGTCAAATTGGTCACCCAAAAGGCATATCTTACGAGTCGAACCACCGATGTGATTGTGTTGGCTGCTCCTATCTTTTCGGAAGTGGTGCAAAATAAGCTCTTGAAGATTTTGGAAGAGCCACCGCCCAATAAAGAGTTTATCCTTATTACCCATACCCAATCCTCGCTTTTGCCTACCATCAAATCACGATTGCCCCTCCACTATCTCAAAGAGAAGATTGCGTTGGAGGCGTTTGAGCTTGATATGGCAAAATTGGCACTCAAAGATGTCTATGCCTTCATCCAAACCCATCAACGAACCTCCACCCCCAAAGCCAGAGTATTGGTCGAACGACTCCTCAAAGAGGCGATTGCTTCACGCTCCTACAAAATCGACGAAGAGTTGCTTGATCTTTTCACGAACGCCTATCAAGCATTGGACGTTGGCTCACCTGTACCTTTCGTACTCTGCGCTCTTATGCTCAAACTCCTAGCCAAAAAGAGGCACAAGCAGTAACGATAAAAAGAGACAAAAGTTGCTATTAAGGCGATATTGATGCCGATACAAAAGGCTCTAAAGTAGTCCATTAGTTAAACTTTAGTATAATTAAAGCAATTTTTTCTTAGGAGCAATGAGTGAGCATTAAAGATGATGTTAATTACGTAAAACAAGAACTTAGCAGCGATGAGAAGATGCTTGAGGGACTATTAAAAGTCGAAAAATTCTATCAAAAACATAAACTCAAATTAATAGGATTGATTGCGGTTGTATTGGTTGTTTTTGGTGGCTATGCGATCAAGGATGCCTTGCACGAAGCACGCATTAAGAGTTCTAATGAGGCGTTATTGGTACTTCAACAAAACCCCAAAGATGCAGAGGCATTGGAGACGCTCAAAAGCAAAAACAAACCGCTCTACGAACTCTATCTCTACTCGGTAGCTATCAAAAACAGCGATAAAGTTGCGCTCAAAAGCTTAAGCGGTTCGAGTCATGCGATGATTGCTGATTTGAGTAAATACCACCTAGCGGTTTTGGATCACCAAGTGGGATATTCCAAATATTACAATGAGCTTTCCAAAATCCAAGAGGCTTTTGTATCGCTTCAAAAAGGCAAAGTTCAAAATGCTACCGATAAGCTTAGCTTTATCGACCAAAACTCCCCCTTTTACAATCTAGCACTTTTGCTTAAACATCAAACAATAAAGGTTGAAAAATGAAAAAAATACTCTTCTTAGGCGTAACCTCTTTGGCGTTCATTCTCTTGCCAAGTTGCAGCAGCAAAAAATATTTTGAACCCGAAAAGAGCAGTGAAATGCACACCAAAACCCAAACGTTGGGCAGTAAAATTACCTTTGTCAATCGAGACGGAGCGACATTGAGCAGCGGTGAGTATATCAACAAACAAGGCAGCGGTGTCGTCAATTTAGGCAAAGCCTATCGCTACATCAATGAATCTAACCAATACATTTTGGCAGCCAACACGACGGGTAATTTAAAAATTATCGACAAAGCTACCCAAAAATCCAAAGTGGTTATAGGATTGCAAGTACCCGTTGTGAGTGCTAATGTATCGGGCGATATTGTCGTTTATCTGCTTGAAGATAACTCTTATGGGATTTACAAAATATCCAACAATCTCAAACTTTGGGAGAGCAAATCGGAGAGTGTTTTTGCTATCGACAACCGTGTGGCCAATCCTATCTTTGCCGATGGCTCAATTGTATTGCCTACACTTGATGGCAAGTTGCTCATGCTCAATCCCAACAACAAAGAGGCGACCAAAACGATTTATATTAGTGCTCAAAACAACTTCAACAACGCTATTTTCCTCTCCAAAGTAGGCAATCGACTCATCGCAGCTTCGGCTCACTCGGTGTTGGTAGTCGCAGGGGGAAGCGAAAAACGTATGCGTGTTAAGCTTAGCGATATTGTTGTAACCCACAACGCTATCTATCTTTTTGCCAAAAACGGCGAGATTATCAAGACCGATTTTGATCTCAACAAAAAAGCAAGTGTGAAGTTTGATTACGCACTCTATAGCGTAGTGGGTGCTTACGGCGATAAGCTTTACGCACTTGATTTCAAAGGGGCTTTGATTGTCCTTAATAGCTCTTTGACGCAACACAAAATTTATAACTTTGAAGATGTTGATAGCTACACCTTCATCTCCAACAATCGACTCTTCAAAAACAAAGAGGTGATTAAAATCGATGCATTGAGTTATGAGTAGTGCCTTAGAGGCTTTTGGTGAGTATCTCATCGTTGTCAAGTCGCTCAATACCCATACGGTTGAGAGCTACTTGCTAGACATTGGGCAATTGCAAGATTTTGTCCAAAAAGATATACTCTTTGTCCAAAGCGATGATATTGTGAGCTTTTTGGCACAATTTGACAACAAACGCACACTCAATCGCAAACTCTCCTCTATCAACCAATTCTTTGATTTTGCCCATCGCCAATCTTTGGCAACGCAAAGCAAACCTACTATCGCTATGGCAAAAGTACCCCAAACACTTCCTAAATATCTCAGTTTTGAAGCGATAGCAAGAGGAATTGAGTCTATTGATAGAAGCAGACTCTTTGGAGCTAGGGATTATGCGTTGATTTTGTTTCTCTACGCTACGGGCACTAGGGTTTCGGAGGCTTTGAGTCTCTATAGGGGCGATATTAGCGAGGGATGGGTCACTATACGTTTTGCCAAAAATCAAAAAGAGCGTATCGTACCCATTGCCCCCGTCGCACTCGAAGCCCTTGAAGCCTATCTACGCATTGCCCCCATGACATCAAAGTATATTTGGCTCAATCACAAAGCCCAGCCCTTAAGTCGAATATCGGCCTATACGATTGTCAAAAAATATTTGGGAGTTTCTCCCCATGTACTAAGGCACTCCTTTGCCACGTCGCTTATTATTGGTGGGGTCAATCTTAAGGTGGTGCAAGATTTGCTAGGACACGCATCATTGGTAACAACCCAAATCTATACCCATATCCAAGCCCAAGAGTTGCAACAAACCATCCAAGCCCATCATCCCCTCTCCAAAAGAGTCGCATGAAAAGCGTCGTTGAACGATTGGCAAAAGCCAATATCATCTTCAAATCGTTGCGTCCCATCGCACCCCAAGAACTAGGAAACAAAAAGCAAATTGAGATCTATATCGGTACGCAACTTAATAGCTACTATGCTTTGATATTGAGCATTGAGCGAAAAAGTCGGATCGTACGCAAAGATGCAAACGACTACATCGCACTCCACCAACAAGCCCAAATCTATAACGATAGCAAGATTTACAAAAAATACATTCTCATCAACGCACCGCTTTGTTCCAAAGCCAAAGCAATTTTGGCAGAAGAGGGATGGAGACTCTTTGAAATCAACAACTAAAGTGTGAAATAACAATCTTTTTTATCGTTCGTACTGAGCTTGTCGAAGTACATCAAACTCAAGACCCTTCGACAAGCTCAGGGTGAACGGATACGATATTTTTTAAAAATTGTAAAGTCTTACTCCACGACATATTCAATTTATCGTTCGTACTGAGCTTGTCGAAGTACGTCAAACTCAAGACCCTTCGAGCAGGCACGTTAAGGTCAGTTAGTATTTTGATTGGATATTGGCCAACGATTTGAGTCTCCAAGGTTCTATATCTTTGGAGGATTCAATAGCGTTTTCAAGCCTATCATCAAGCATAGCAAAAAAATCAAAACCGCTTTGTTGCTCTACCTCATCAACCGTTGCGACATATTTTGTCAATGGCTCATGACCTGTTACATTTTGAGGCATAATAAAAGCAAGGGCTTTGGGGGGTTGATTGCCTTTGAGTCCTATGTAAATCTTAAAAAAGCCATCGGGTATTTGTACTTTAAAACTGCTTTTGAGGCGTGTGATGTTGGAATCAAAAATAGGTCCCGTCACCACCCATACGCTATCAAAGACTTTTGTAAAATAGTCGGCTTCTACCATCTCAAGTCGTTGCCACAATTTACGATTTAAGTTGGGTCGTTGAGGTGTGATATTGCTCATCAAAAAAGTATCTTCTTGAGAAGCTTTGCCATAAAGAGTACTAATGGCATAATTGGGTGCCATGTGTCCCCTATCGTAACCGCTATGCGTATAATCATCGCTAACAAGACCATTAAAACTACGCCAATCGCTCTTGAATGCGTCGGGGCGTTTGAGGCGTGGAGCGTTTTTGGGGATTTGTGTCAGTCTATAGCTTACCCAAAGCGGATTGCCTCTTAGGATATTGTATCCTATCGCAAAGTCATCGTTTCGCACAATATGTGTCCATGTGTTTAAACTACTGCTGATTGCTTGAGGAGTACCCATATAAAACATAGTGGGTCGTGCCATAAAAATCTCATGGAGATAACCTATCACCAAAAGAGGGACGATTAGCAAAAGGATTTTTGGTTTTTTGACAATGAGTGCTACGACACTTACGGCGATATTTTTTCGCATAACACAATTCCTATAATTTTAGTTGTGATTATTCACTATATTCTCTTAAGTATTGCTTGTCAAATTGCCTCATCTCGCATCTTTGGATTGTTTATGCTATAATTCAACCCAAAAAGAGTCCCCATGAAGCACTATGAATTACTCTCTATCGTCCAACATCTCCAATCCTTTGATTTTATCACCAAAGCCAGACGCATAGAGGACAACACTTTAGAGCTTAATTTCAATCGTAGCCCCAAAAGCTATTTTTTCAATATGACACGGGGGCATAGCTTTATCTATCTAGCATCTTCGCACCGCCCTCCCCAAAGCTATCAAGCCCCTTTTGACAATCTCCTTTTTTCACTCGTATCCTCGTCCAAAATTCTAAGCGTTGAACTGGTCAATAACGATAGAGTCGTGCGTTTTACACTCGCTCCCAAAAGCAACTACAAAGACCAAATCATCCATTTGCAGTTTGAATTTACAGGCAAAAATACCAACGTTATCCTTATCGACTCCGATGAAGTTGTCCTTGAGGCGTTGCGGCATATCGATAGCGATAGCTCTTTTCGGGTGGTTCGTCCCAATACCCTCCTTGAAGCTATTCCATCGAGAGAACCCAAGCCTAGCCATGAGAGTTTAAGCGACGTTGAAGCCTTTTTGCAACAAACCTACGATGAGCATATCAACCAAAAGCTTAACGCCCACAAAAAACAAAAAATAGTAGAATTTAGCAAAAAAATAGCCGCATTGCAACACGAGATTGATAAACTTCCCAATGAAGAGGCACTCGCACAAGAGTATCAAACCTACAGCCACTACGCCCATATCGTTTTAGCCAACCTCCACCATATCAAACCCTACGATACAAAGCTTGTCGCTTATGATTTTGAGGGTCATGAGATTGCTATTGAGTTGCCCAGCGGTGTGGTGAAAAATCGCATCAGTGAGCATTTTTTCAACAAATCCAAACGCACCAAAAACCGAGCCAAAAATATCCATATCGAAAAAAGCAACCTCACCTCCAAACTCAACTTCTATACCAATATCAAACACACCATTGAGCATTGCAATAACCTCCATGACCTTGAACTCCTTCTCCCCAAACGCTCCCAATCCAAGAAGAAAAAAGCCAAAATCAAAGAGGGTGAACTCTTTTGGATTGATGATTACAAAGTGTTGGTAGGCAGGAACTCCACCGAAAACCAAAAGCTACTCCAAAGTGCCAAAGCCAATGATTTGTGGATGCACATTCGCAATATACCCTCTTCACATATCATCATCAAGACCGACAAACAAAACCTCCCCGCTCACGTCATAGAGACCGCAGCCAAACTGTGTGTCGATTTTTCAACCAGCAGCTACGGGGATTTTGATGTCGATTACACCAAACGCAAATTTGTCAAAATCCAAGAGGGTTCTAATGTACTCTACAACCAATACGCCACCATTCGAGTGACCAAAGAGGGAGTGGAGATTAGAGAGTGATTTTGCATACTCTTCAAGCCAAATGGGTTAGATTATAGTATAATACCCGTTAAAAAAAGGATTTATTGATATGATTGTTCAAATGATAGGGTATCATGCTATGACTCTCTATCTCTACATTTTTGTATTGTTGGCTTCTCTTGCGATTCCTCTTGCGTGGATTGAAAAACCCTTTAAATTGATTCGTGGCAGTCGCATTGCGGCTCTTGTAAACTACACGCTACTGGCCATGATTGCTTTTGATGGACTCGTTGTGATGGTGCTTTCAAGTCGTGGTTGGTCTATCAATATGATTTTGATGGTTGCAGCACTGGTTGTGTTGATAGCGGGTGAGATACTCAAAGGCTACAAACTCAAACGTTTTGTATTGAGTGACGATAGAGATTTCAAAGCCTATCAGGGTCGATATATGGCTATTGTGGTAGCGCAGTTGCTTATCATCTTGCCTTTTATTGTTATTTATAACTAACAATGCGTTATCTCTACCACCCTCACGCCAAAGAGAGCTTTTTGGCACTGGTTGAAAACGACTACAAATACATCATCAAAGCACGTCGTCACACGCTAGGCGATAAGATATTTTTACGCAATCTTAGCGATGCCCACCTCTACCGCTACGAAATTCAAACCATTACCAAAAAAGAGGCACACATAGCCCTTGTCGATTATGAAATTCAAACGGTAGAAGCCAAACACAAGCTCCATATTGGTTGGTGCATGATTGATCCCAAAAGTATCGAAAAATCTATCGCTTCGCTCAATGAGATGGGTGTCGATAAGATTACCTTTATCTATTGCGATAGAAGTCAAAAAAATTTCAAAATCGACTCTGAACGCCTCGAAAAAATCCTCATAAGCTCTTCAAGCCAATGCGGACGAAGCTCGATTATCACCCTTGAACACTCCCCTACTTTGGAGGATTTCAAACGCACCTATCCCAATAGCTTGATGGTCAATTTTTCCACTACGCACTTAGCACACAACGCTTTGATTGATACGCTTGTGATTGGTTGCGAGGGGGGATTTACGCCAAGCGAAATGAGACTCTATGAGGGACAAACCGTAGGATTTGATACTCCTTTGATTCTCAAAAGCCAAAGTGCAGCTTTAGCCGTAGCCTCCAAAGTACTACTCTAACCTCTCCAAAATCTCTGCGATATGGGCGTAAATAGCATCGGGTTTTTCGTGGAGTTGGAGTTTGTGGACAATATCGGCGTTTGGGTATTTGCCGCTAAGCACAAAGCTTGTACGCATTCCCAACGCCTTAGCACCCACAAGGTCGCCAATAACATCATCGCTAATAATCTCTATATCCTCAAAACGCAAAGTGTTGTCGATGGATTGAAGCGTTCTAAGCCCCTTTTGGTAGAAGTTTGGACTGGGTTTGCCTACGATTTGGGCGGTGGCTTTGGTGGCGTACTCTATCATGGCAACGATAGCTCCTACCCCTGGGTAGCTTTTGTTCTCTTTGGCATAGATGGAGGTACCGTGCATTCCAATGACTTTGGCACCCTCTAGGGCATAGCCTATCATTTGAGCGTAATCTTCATTGGTGTAGTTTTTGTTGAGCGTGATAATAATAGCCTCAGGATTATGAGTGACAACCTCATATCCCAACGCTTTGATATTGGTTTGAAAGATGGGCGTACCAAAGAGTGCAACTCTTCCTAGTGGCACAACCTCTTGAAGCACCCCAAACGTATCGATATAGGCATCAAAAGCAATCGCAAAGCCTAAGCTTTTGAGATAGGCAAAAAATGCTTTGGAGGGGATTTGGGTATTGTTGGTGATAAGCACATAGGGGATAGCATGGGTGTTGAGATACTCCACAAACTCCAACGCCCCCGCAATAGGCTTTTCATGAATATCATCAATAAGTGTGCCTTGTACATCTATAAAATAAGCCTTCGCCATAGGATTCCTTGTATTAAATTTTTAAACATTATATATTATTTTGCTATAATTACCAAATTCATTCAACGGAGTAGTCCCTATGCGATGGCAAGGCAGAAATGAGAGTTCCAATATTGATGATAGACGAGGTGAAGTGGGCAGTTTGGGTGGGGGTAGCAACCTCATCTCAATGGCATTTTTTTTCTGGCCTCTTATTAAGATGCTCTTGCGTACCAAATTGGGTTGGGCGATTATTGCCATAGGGGTTGTGGCGCATTTGGCTGGATTTTCACCTTTGGGAGGCGGCAATACAACCAAAACGATCGTAAATGAACCTCAAGATGATGAGCAAAAGCGTTTCATTGCTACTGTGCTTAAAGATACCGAACTCGTATGGGAGGAGGTATTAGAAGGGTACAAACGCTCCTATCCTCACCCCACGCTTGTACTTTTTAGAGGGGCTACGCACAGCGGATGCGGCAATGCCGATGCCCAAACGGGACCCTTTTATTGCCCTGCCGATGAGAAGATATACATTGATTTGAGTTTTTTTGATGAACTCAAAACACAATTTAACGCCGCAGGAGATTTCGCTCAAGCCTATGTACTTGCCCACGAAGTAGGACACCATATCCAACACATTTTGGGTATTTTGGAGATCGCCCACAAACGCAAAATGACGCTTCACTCCAAAGCCGATAAAAATGCCGTGCAGGTGCAAGTAGAGCTTCAAGCCGATTGTTTGGCGGGAGTATGGGCGCACCATGCCAATCGACGCTTCAATATCCTAGAACAAGGGGATATAGAAGAGGCAATCAATGCTGCTAGTGCTATCGGAGACGATACATTGCAAAAACGTTCACAAGGTCATGTCGTCCCCGATGCCTTTACGCATGGAACCTCTGCTCAAAGAGTAGCGTGGTTTAAGCGAGGTTTTGAAAACGGCAATATCAATATCTGCAAAACACTCTAAAGGAAAAAGATGAAAAAACTACTATTAATAGCCTTAGTGCCTCTATGGGCATGGAGCAAAGTCCATTATGCCAAAATCGAACCCTACGATACGACCCTCCTCAAATCAGCCGTAAGTGCAGCGGTACTCAAAGCCGATGTTGAGGCACAAGGACGCACCATCAACAACCAAGAGATAGTCCATCTCGATGATGTGCTCAACCGTGTAGATCTCAACAACACCCTAGAGACCTTAGCCCTTACCCAAGAGATGCTTATCGGACTCAAAGCAACCTATCTCAAACAAAAACGCTATTATGAGAATGTCAATGCCCTCTCTACCACATCGCAAACCCAAAAAGATGCTGCTTTTTATCAATACATCGCATCCAAAAACCAATACCTCTCTACCAAAGAGAAGCTTCTATCGCTAGAACTCAAAAAGGCTCAGCTTGAAGATAGCATCGCCAAAAAGAGCATTGTGTTGGATAATCAATACCTCTACCATCTTCATGTACGTGCAGGAGATTTTGTCAATCCCTCCTCGCCCATTGCTACCATTGCCGATCTTAGTCGTGCCAAATTGGTACTCTTTTTGGACAAAGAGGAGATGGAAGGTATCGACACTAAGCAAATCTACATCAACGACAAAAAAACCAACGCCACCCTTGATAGAGTCTGGAGTGTCAGCGATGAGAAGTTTATCTCCTCTTTCAAAGCGTGGATTGTATTGGATAATCCCAAAATCGAAGAGTTTTCAAAGCTTGTTAAGGTGGAGTTAAAGTAGCCCCGCTTCCTTGATACGGCTCAAAACCCTATCGGCACTGATAAGCTTCATGCACTCATGATGTTTGAGCGGACAGGTGCGTTTCATGCAGGGTGAACAGGGGAGATTTTTGCTTACAATGATAGAGGTTTCATTCATCCATTGACTCGTCTCATCGTACCTTGTGGGTCCAAAAATAGTGAGCGTTGGCACCCCAAAAGCAGCTGCTAAGTGCATGGGACCCGAATCGTTGGTAATTAAAAGATCAAGAGAGGCTACGGTGTCAATAAGCTCTCTAATGGTTGTTTTGCCTACTAAATTGTGAAAATTTGTAATACCTTTTTGGGTCAATATATACTCAATATCCTCCACCATCTCTTTTTCGCTCAAAGAACCCAGCAAAACAATATCGTACTTTTGCGATAAGGCTACGGCACAAGCGGCAAACTCTTTGGGATACCACCGTTTGGCACTACCGTACGAGGCTCCAGCGTTGATACCTAGTAGAGGTTTTGCTTTGGAGTTATTAGGTATTTGAGTATAGATTTTGAGTGTTGATGGAGCGGTGTTGATAGTGAGTGTTCGATTGATAAAATCATTGTAACGCACGACTTGATGAAGCGTGTTTGAGGTATAGCGACGATAATGCGATTTGCGTTTGGCATCGACAAAAAAGAGCCAAAACTTTGTCGTAAAATTACGCCTAAAGCTTAACGCCAACTCAAAACTCCCCAATGCTTTGGCGTATCGATAGAGCTTAAAAAAGCGAAACTTCCCTTGTTTGCTCTCGTCTATAACAATTTTTTCGACATTGGGATGCTCACTAAAAAGTTGCGTAGCAACCCATGAACCAAAAAGAGTAAGTTTCGCATGGGGATAGGTGGCTACAATGTTTTCAATCGCAGGAGTCGCCATGGTCGCATCGCCTAGCCATGTGGGTAGTTCAATAAGTATCTTCATCTTACCAAATCAACCCAAAATTAAATTCAAAAGCACTACCGCACTCCTCTATTTCAAAGGCGATACTCTCATCGTGGGCTTGTGCATATTTGATGTATCTTCCCTCTCTAAGGCGATAGATTTTGGCGAAACTATCATTTGGGTCGATGATAACATAATACTCCACCCCCTCATTTTGATAGAGTTCGTATTTGAGATGGAGGTCTTTTTGCATGGTAGAGGGAGAGAGGATTTCAAAAATGATTTTGGGGGCTTTTTGTATGTAGCTTTTATCAAGTGGGTCGTTGCACACCACCAAATTATCGGGTTGTACCACAGTGGAGTTGTCGATTTTCCAATCAACGGGAAGCAGGGCTTGACAGGCTTGACACTCTTCTAAAGCTTCATCTAAATAACGTGCAATTTTGTTGCTTATCTTTTGGTGTCTAGGCATAGGCATAGGCGACATAGCAAAGGCAGTGCCGTAAATAAGCTCCCATTTTCCCTCCCAATGAAGGTAATCCTCGTAGCTGTAGATGGGTGTGTAGTCGTATTTGTGGGCTAGTGTCATACTCTCTCCTTGTTTTACCAAATCAACCCAAAATTAAATTCAAAAGCACTACCGCACTCCTCTATTTCAAAGGCGATACTCTCATCGTGGGCTTGTGCATATTTGATGTATCTTCCCTCTCTAAGGCGATAGATTTTGGCGAAACTATCATTTGGGTCGATGATAACATAATACTCCACCCCCTCATTTTGATAGAGTTCGTATTTGAGATGGAGGTCTTTTTGCATGGTAGAGGGAGAGAGGATTTCAAAAATGATTTTGGGGGCTTTTTGTATGTAGCTTTTATCAAGTGGGTCGTTGCACACCACCAAATTATCGGGTTGTACCACAGTGGAGTTGTCGATTTTCCAATCAACGGGAAGCAGGGCTTGACAGGCTTGACACTCTTCTAAAGCTTCATCTAAATAACGTGCAATTTTGTTGCTTATCTTTTGGTGTCTAGGCATAGGCATAGGCGACATAGCAAAGGCAGTGCCGTAAATAAGCTCCCATTTTCCCTCCCAATGAAGGTAATCCTCGTAGCTGTAGATGGGTGTGTAGTCGTATTTGTGTGCTAGAGTCATTGGGTCTCCTTTTAAGTCAATTATACCATAAATAGACTATAATAAAATCTACAAAACATTAAGGACAACGTGTGCGTATTGCTATTATCAAACTTTCGGCTTTGGGGGATATTGTTCATGCTATGGTGGTGTTGCAGTTTATCAAAAAAGCCCACCCCGATGCCAGGATTGATTGGGTAGTCGAAGAGGCATTTGTGCAAATTTTGCAAAACAATCCCCATATCGACACCATTTTACCGCTCAATCTCAAATCCATCAAAAAACACAAACGCAATCTTTTAAGCGAAATCAAAAAAGTCAAAACCTATGCCAAAAATAACTACGATGTGATCATTGATGCCCAAGGACTGCTCAAATCCGCCATTGTAGCCAAACTTATCGCCTCCAAAACAAGCGTGATTGTGGGATTTGATAAGCACTCCATTCGAGAGAGTATAGCAAGTTGGTTCTATGATACAAAAATAGATATTGCCTATGAAGCAAATGTTATTATCCGCAATACGACATTGACTGCAAAAACCCTTAGTATTAATCTATCGGTTCAAGATATTTTGGATAAAGAACCCTTTTTATATACAGATAGTACATTTGAGCAAAAAGATTCTATACTTTTTGTGGTAGGGGCATCAAAAGCCAATAAAATCTATCCTAAAGAGAAGTTCTTAGAGGTTGCTAACGCCTTGAATGAAAAGGTGATTGTGGTTTGGGGCAATGAAACAGAGCGGGAGGTTGCACTCTGGCTTCAAGAACACGGCGAGAGAATTGAGATAGCCCCCAAAGGCGATTTGGAAGCACTCAAAGCCCTTATTGGTAGTGCCAAATTGGTAATCGGTGGCGATACGGGACCTGCACATATAGCGTGGGCGATGAATATCCCCTCTATCACTCTTTTTGGCAATACTCCCGCCCTTCGCAACAGCTTTGCTACCCCCATTAACCAAACCATTCAATCAAACACTGGTGTTAATGCTTTAAAGCTTGATAAAACTGATTTTTCTATAGAGAGTATTCAAGTCGATGATATTGTGAATTTAAGCAAGAAAATACTATCATATTAAAAATTACTAAATTTTAAGCCAATCTGCGTCACAACTACAAGAGGCTTTAAGGTCACAAAGTGTTTTCACAATCAACTATCACCCCTATCCTTAATGGACTCTTTTTTCTCTACGCTCTATCCGTACCCATTAGCCGTGCGGGAATTGTGGTATTTGGTTTTTTGATTATCATGATTTGGCTCTTTTTGAGAGAAAATAGACGTTTGGAGTTAAAGAGTGTTTTTGAGTACCGATCGCTCCAAGCTCTCTTTGTCTATATTCTCTACTGCTTTGTTGCTTTGTCGTGGGTTGAATCGGATAATTTACTCTTAGCACTCAACGCTTTTTCAAAATATTGGTACTTTTTAGTTATACCTATTATGATTGCCAACATCAAACCAAACCATATCTTACCCCTTATGGCAACTTTTCTGATAGGTGTTGTGCTAAGTGCCGTACTCTCTTACGGTATCTTTTTTGAGTTGTTTGTTACCAAACACGGGATTGCTAGTGACCCTACCCCCATCATGCGTCATTTGGACTTTGGACTCTTTTTGGCTTTTGGTGCTTTGATACTTTTGATACGATTTCTTTATGAAACCCATCTTCAATACAAACTCCTCTATTTGACTCTTTTTGGCATTGTGGCGATCAATATTTTTATTATCGGTGGCAGATCAGGGTATATTATCTTTATTCCCACCTTGTTGTTTGTGATTCTCTATCGTTTTGAACAACGCCTTAAGGCTCTTTTGATTACGCTATCGCTTCTAGGCATCGTTTTGGTTGGAGCGTACAACCTTAGCCCCCCTTTTAAACACCGTGCCGATATGAGCGTAGAGAGCATCACAAAGCTCTATAACCATCAAGACTACTGTACCTCGTGGGGAATGCGAGCGGGGGCTTTTGTGGTAGCCAAAGATATTGTTGCACACGACCCGCTTTTTGGCGTAGGCAATCGTGACCATATTGAAAGACTTCAAACCATCATCGCTACCCACTATCCATCCATGGAGTGTTTGAGTTGGTTTATGCACTACCACAATCAATATCTTGAGATTCTTACACAAGGAGGTTTGGTAGGGCTTCTGCTCTTTTTATCCATTTTTTACTTTGTAGCGCGTATGAAGTTTCAAAACAAAGAGTTTGAACTCCTCAAAATAGTCTTTGTTAGCGTCTATCTTATTGGCTTTATCGCCGAACCCTATTTGAGTGCCAAACAGTTTCCTATGGCGATGTTTGCCCTCTTTTTTGCACTGCTTCATGCCTATTATCGATTTGAAAACACTGCTCATGATCTCCACAAACCAACTGCTTAATCTACTCTTTGTCGCCTTTGCCTTTGTGTTGCCCCTTTCACGTGCAGGGATTACAATTTTTTCACTTTTGATTATTCTTCTTTGGCTTTTGAGTCACGAAAAGTACAAGAGACTCAAAGAACTTACCCAAAGCCATGCCTTTCAAGCATTGATGCTCTTTTGGCTCTATACACTTGTGTCACTTGCGTGGGTGGAGTCGCACAATTGGATGGATGCAATAGGGTATGCGTTTAAATATTGGTATTTTTTAGTCATTGTTGCAATAGCTACTACTATCGAACAAGAGAAGATTTTAAGCGTCATTTCGGCTTTTATATTGGGAATGCTCATTAGTGAACTGCTCTCTTACGGTATCTTTTTTGAGCTTATTTCACTCAATCACGGCTCATCCGATAATCCTACGCCTTTTATGAATCATCTTGATTATGGACTCTATTTGGCTTTTACGTCGCTTTTACTATTGAGTCGTTTGCTCTACGAGGAGTCTTTGAAATATCGCCTCTTTTACCTGCTTTTTTTTATCAGTGTGACGATTAATCTCTTTATTATCGCAGGACGCATTGGCTATTTGGCGTTTGGGGTTGGGTTTGTTATGCTTTGGATGCATCGATTTGGCTACCTTTGGCGTGCTTTTGGTATTGCCATGGGGGCATTGGTTGTGATTGTAAGCCTAGCTTTTAACCTAAGCAACACCTTTCATGAACGGGTAAATGTCTCGCTTGATAATCTTCAAAAACTCTACTATCATCAAGACTACTGTACCTCATGGGGTAGTCGCATGGGTGCGCTTATCATTGCCAAAGAGATAGTCGCACAAGAGTCACTTTTGGGGAGTGGAGTGATTGACCATACCGATAGACTTCGAGCAATTATAGCCCACCAATACCCACAAATGGAGTGCCTTAGTTGGTTTGAACACTACCACAATCAATACGCCGAAGTGGTTACTTCATTGGGGCTTGTGGGGCTTGTGATTTTTTTGAGCATCTTCTATGCTTTGGTGCGGATGCGATTTGAAAATAGGGAGTTTGAGAGCATTAAGGTGGTATTTGTGAGCCTCTTTTTGGTAGGCTTCATTGCTGAGCCTTTTATGATGAAACAATTTAGCCTTGCTTTGTTTGTACTCTTTTTTGCACTTTTGCACGGAGCCTATCAATACGAAAGAAGCCAAAAACTCACAAAGTTTTGATACAATACCTTAAAAAAGAACCTACCATGATACCCAACATTAGCGTCGTCATCATCGCCAAAGATGCACAAGATACCATCCAAACCACGCTTAAAAGCCTCAGTGCTTTTGATGAGGTGATACTCTATCTCAACGACTCTAGCGACAACACAGGCTTAATTGCTCAAAGCTTTAGCAATGTCAAAATCGTTGAGGGAGCTTTTTTGGGCTTTGGCGATACCAAAAACCACGCCGCCTCTTTTGCCACGCACGATTGGATACTCTCACTCGATAGCGATGAGGAGCTTTTGCCCCCTTTGGTTGAGGAGATTATCGCTTTGGTACTGGATAATCCCCAAAAGCTCTACATCCTCAAGCGAGAGAACTACTTTTTGGATAAACACATCCAACACAGCGGTTGGGGCAAGGATTATCTAGCACGACTCTATCACAAAAAAACGCACCAATTTAATAGCAACAAGGTACACGAATCGATTGAAACAACAAGCCATACCCTCAAAGTAACGCTTCAAAACCCTTTCAAACACTACGCCATTACCAATATCAACCAATTTTTACAAAAAATCATACGCTATTCCGATTTGGCATCGCACGATAAAAAAACCTGCTCTTTTATAGTCGTCATCGCCAAAGCCAAATTTGCCTTTTTCAAAAGCTACTTTTTTCAATTAGGATTTTTGGACGGTTGGAGAGGTTTTGTGATTGCTATTACCAACTTTATAGGTAAATTTTTTCGCTACACCAAAAGGTACATCAATTGCAAAAGCTAAAGTGGAAAAAGCGACTGCTTTCGCTTTTGAAGCTACGTATCGACCTATCCAAAAAACCCAAAATACTCTATTATCTTCAAGGCTACGCCAAACTCTTTGCCCCTAGTTTTTGGTATCGATACAAAAAAGAGCAACTCTCAAGCTACTATCACCGCCTCGATACTCCTACAACGAATCTTCCCAAATTAAAGATAGCTTAAAGCACTTAAAGCCCCCAGTG
>DYMA01000194.1 GCA_020721815.1 Sulfurovum sp.
CATTCCCCATAGAAAGGGCTTTTGATGGGTAATTTGACGGGAAGATTCGCTTTAACAAATCACTATCGATTTAATCTCTGTAAACTCTTCCAATGCCCATTTGGGACCCTCTCGACCAATACCCGAAAGCTTTGCTCCACCGTAGGGCTGTACATCAAAGCGAAGCGTTGGGATGTCATTGATGACTACTCCACCGCTTTGGGCTTCATTGATAAAGCGTTGGGTGAGTTTGAGATCGTTAGAAAAGAGCGAAAACTGCAATCCGTAATCGGTATTGTTGATTTTGCCCATCGCTTCTTCATAACTCTCTACGGCAATGAGACTTACTATTGGAGCAAAGACCTCTTCGCAGACAATCTTCATATCATCAGTTACATCACTCATTACGGTGGGTAAAAAGACTCCATTTTCATCCAATTTAGCCCCACACAACGCCTTTGCTCCCTCATCAATGGCATTTTGCACCCAGCTTGTGGCACGCTCATTGGATTCATCATTAATAAGTGGTCCAATAAAGGTCTCTTCATCAAAAGGAGAACCCACCACGAGTTTTTGCGTTTCATTTGCAAGAAGCGTACTAAACTCTTCATAGATATCTTTGGCTACGTAGATACGTTGCAAGGAGATACAGACTTGACCACTGTTGATAAACGCCCCAAAGGCACACCTTTGAGCTGCTAACTCCAAATCGGCACTCTTATCGATATAGGTTGCCGCATTTCCACCCAGTTCAAGAGAGACCTTTTTGATTCCCACTTGTGACATAATAATACGACCCACAGGCACTGAACCTGTGAATGATAGCACTCTAGGAATGGGACTTTTGACAAGTGTCGAACCCACCTCTACATCACCGTAAACTACACTCAAAGCATCGGTGACGGCGTGTTTGGATTCAATAAAGGCTTTGGCTAATAAAAATGAGGTCATAGGGGCTTCGGGGGTTGGTTTGAGGACGACTGCATTTCCAGCACCCAAAGCAGGAGCGATTTTATGCACCACGAGATTAAGAGGAAAATTAAAAGGGGTAATACACGCTACTACTCCTACAGGTTCACGGCGATAAAACGCCAACGTCTTTTTGCCACTAGGAGCAATATCGGTAGGGATAGTCTCACCGTGCAAGTTGGCTAGTTCATAGGCGGTAATTTTAATCGTCTCAATGGCTCGTTGCACCTCTATACGTGAAAAGGCGATAGGTTTGGCTACCTCTTTGGTCAAGACTAAGGCAAACTCCTCTTGATGTTCTTGAAGCGTTTTGGCTACATCTTCAAGCCACGCGATGCGTTGGGACAGGGGAGAAGATTTGGTAGCAACTGAAGCTTGTGAAGCAATTTCAAGAGCTTTTAGCGTATCTTGGGCACTACACAGTGGATAGGATATGACTGCCTCTTTAGAATAAGGGTTGATAATCTCTCGTCGCTCCTCTTTGTTGGCCTGAGTAGAGCCAAAATAGATAAAAGCTCTGTTATTCTCTTCTTTTTTCTCATCGGGTTTAAAAAATCCAAACATTCATGCTCCTTTTTAGTGTAATATTTTAGCTAAATATGGTTTAAGGGTGCATAGTCATTAAATGAGTAAAATAATTTTAATGTCATGCAATCTGTAGCCTCGGCTTTAGCCGAGTTTGAAGTATTCAATAGTCTCCAAATGTTCGGCTAAAGCCGAACCTACGATAAGCTCTTACAATGGTTTTTTTGATGGTTATGTCTTTTTCATGGAGTGGATTATAGCGTAAAATGATAAAGATTCGTCATTTCGAGGCACGAAGCTTCAAGATTGCTTCACCCAAAAAAGTTCGCAATGACGGGCTTCAAGATGATTTGTTGGGCAAAATGGCGTAACATCAGTTAATAAAGATAGAGTCGCTACACACTATTTTAGATTATTGGCAAATTTTTCAACTTCATCGATAAATCTATCGACCAATTGATCTTCGGGGAGTTTGGCAACTACTTCGCCTTTGACCATAATAAGTCCCGCATTTTTGCCATAAGCAATGGCTACATCGGCGTGTTTGGCTTCGCCAATGGCATTGACAGCACACCCCATCACCGATATATCAAGTGGTGCTTTGATATGGGCGGTGCGTTTTTCTACCTGTGCTACAGCAGAGACCAAATCGGCTTCAATGCGTCCGCACGTGGGACAGGAGATGATATTGACCCCCTCACGGCTTCGACCACTATCTTTGATAATGGCTTTGGCTACTTTGATCTCCTCTTCAAGCTCTCCCGTGATAGAAACCCGCATCGTATCCCCAATGCCATCAAGCAACAACGCTCCTAAACCTATCGCCGATTTGATAGTGGCATGAAAAATCGTCCCCGCTTCCGTCACACCCAAATGAAAGGGATACTCCACTAGGGGGCGTAGCATCCGATAGGCATCGACGGTACGATTGACATCACTGGCTTTGAGCGAGATTTTAATATCTTCAAAGCCCAAATCCTCTAAAAACTTGATATTATAAAGAGCCGACTCCACCATTCCTTGTGCCGTGGCTCCATATTTTTGCTCAAACTCTTTTTCAAGACTTCCTGCATTGACTCCTATACGGATAGGCAAGTTTCGCTCCCTACACGCCTTGACAATCTCTTTGACTCGACTCTTCTCCCCAATATTGCCTGGATTGAAGCGGATACAATCGACCCATTTGGCAGCCTCTAAAGCCAGTTTGTAATTAAAGTGAATATCAGCCACAAGGGGGATAGCAATTTGCTCTTTGATGGCTTTGAGAGCCAAAGCATCCTCCATATCAGGCACAGCCACTCGCACAATATCGCACCCTGCAAAGTGGAGTCGATTGATTTGTTCCACGGTAGCTTCGATATTTTTGGTATCGCTATAGGTCATAGACTGCACACTTATGGGAGCATCACCCCCTACGGCAACTTTGCCTACAAATATCTTTTTGGTTGGGTATCGTTGTTTCATCTCTTTTCCATTTTTGTCGATAGGGTTATTATATCTTAACTGACCTTACACACTTTGAGAGAAAATTTGATATTTTGTAAGTTTAGTATCACCAAACGATAGACAAAACCTATCATACAGATACGATGACCCCATTCAAAGTTAAAATGCGTAACTATTTATTGTTTGTTGTTATTTTTTTCAACCTATTTTTAAAGTTGGTGTATTTGCTCACTTCACGACAGAGTAAAAAATATTGTATTCGTTCACCCTGAGCTTGTCGAAGGGTCTTGAGTTTGATGTACTTTGACAGGCTCAGTACGAACGACAAATTGAATATGTCGTGGAGTAAGGTGCATTTGTTATTATATTTTTAACAGGCTAATCGGTTAGCTCCTCCTGTTACCAATCGTATCCATAAGTGATG
>DYMA01000195.1 GCA_020721815.1 Sulfurovum sp.
GCTTTGGATTATCTTAATGGTCTTAGTCTATCGCCCACCTACGATAAACTTTTTGATCAAGGTTACCTCACATTTGCCAACGACGGCAAGTTGATTTGCGGTACTCAGCTAAGCACTCTAACATGGGAAAAGCTCAATATTAATCCCAATGCAAAAAATATCATGCGAATCTATCCCCAAAAAAGAGAAAAATATTTAGAATATCATCAAAAATATGTTTTTTTGGATGATATTCATAACTTTATCTAAAAGGAATCACCATGATAAAGATAATAATGATCGAAGATGATTGGGATATGGCGGAGTTGTTGGAGGAGTTTTTGGCCAAGCACAATATGGCAGTCCAAAACTACGATTCGCCCTATTTGGCTCTTTCGGCATTAACGATTCAAGCTTTTGATTTGGTCATTTTGGATCTCTCTTTGCCAGAGATGGATGGGGTAGAGGTGTGCCGTCAAATCCGTGAAAAATCGGATATTCCCATCATCATCTCTTCGGCTCGTGCCGATATTAGCGACAAAAGCATCTGTTTTATGATGGGGGCTGATGATTATCTTCCCAAACCCTACGATTCACAAGAGCTGTTGCTGCGTATCCGTTCTGTTTTACGCCGTACCCAAAAAGCTCCCCAAGAGGCGCAAGAACCCATTAGACCCTTTCAAGTCGATAGAGACAAACACGAGATACGCAAAAACGGCACACTCATTCATCTCACCAACGCCGAGTTTGAAATCTTGACCTACTTTATCAAACGCAGCTCCATGGTTCTCTCGCGTGAAGAGATACTCACCAATGTCCAAGCCATTAATTACGAGAGTTCGCTCAAAAGCATCGATGTTATGATAGGACGTATCCGTATCAAAATCGAAGAGGATTCCAAATCTCCCCAATATTTGATTTCGATTCGAGGGTTGGGATACAAGCTTGTCAATGAATAGTCACTCACTTATCTTCAAAATCACTCTCTTTTTTCTCTTTTTGATGGGAGTTATCAACGGGCTTTTTTATCTGCATCTTCAAGCCCAACAACGCCAAAAGCAACACAACTATTTGCGAAAGTTTCATGAGGCAAGAGGAGTATTGCATCATGCACGAGAGGAGTTTTTGGGGTTTGAACAGACGCAAAAGCGTCTTAAATCGATTTTGGATTTGGAGCTTTTAGAACGCAAAGTTGATACAACCAAGATGAAGCTTGTTTTGAAACATCGTGAGCTTTATGTCTATCAAGAAGCCCATCGTATCTATCTTGTCGCCAAAAGACCCTCGCACACCTTAACGCTTCGCTACATTGAGGAGTCTTCCCCTGTAACTTTGTGGTTACTCATAGGGGTTGTTAATGCTATGCTTTTGCTCTTTTATCTCTATTTGTACTACCGTCTCAAACCTCTTATCCTTCTCAAAGATAAAATCATCGCTTTTTCACAAGGCAAAATGGAGAGGATGCCGCAAGTGATTGGCAAAGATGAGATAGCCACCCTAAGCCATGAATTTAACCAAAGCATTACCAAAATCAAAGCCTTTCAAGAGTCTCGAACCCTTTTTTTGCGTAATATCATGCACGAACTCAACACGCCCATAGCCAAAGGTAAACTCATTTGCGATTTGATGGATGATACCAAAAACCAAGAGCGACTTCACAAGATATTTAACCGTTTTGAGTATCTATTGGGAGAGTTTCGCAAAATCGAACAGATAGTCTCCAACGCCATGCCGCTCAATCGCAAACGCTACCGTGCGGTGGATATTTTGGATAACGCTTTGGATTTGTTGCTCCTTGAAGTTGGTGCAATAACGCTTGAAATTTACGATGAGATAGAACTCGAAGTTGATTATGAACTCTTCTCTATTGTGCTTAAAAATCTCATTGATAATGCTCTAAAATACGGCAAAAGCAAACCCAAAATCACCCTTTTCAAATACGCCCTTAGCGTCGAATCAGCAGGAGACCCGATAGAGGCAATCGCTTTTGATAAAATCTTCAACCGAGCCTATGAGGATAGCTCCAAAGGGCTAGGATTAGGACTCTACATTAGCAACGCCATTGCAAAAAAACACGCTATGGATTTGAAGTATCACCACCGCAACACCCTCAATATCTTTGAGATTGTTTTTTAGTTTAAAATATGCAGATGCAATGGCATTTTGGGACTAAAGTTCCACTTCCGACTTAGAGTGCCTCCCACTCCACCTTACTAACATTACGCTCACCTCTATCAAACTCAATACCCATCAAAAAGATAGGCTTATTATCCCCTAGATACTTCTCGTGGTACTTTTTGTCTTTGATTTGTGTTAGTGCATTGTTACCATCAACTTTAAATTCTATAATGAAGATGGCATTGGGGAGTTTGATACTCATATCGATGCGACCTTTGTTGGTAGTATCTTCACCAATCACCTCAATCCCCATGCTCTTGATATAGGCATAAAAAACACTCACATAGTACCCCTCATACTCATACATTTTGTTGTGGGTAAAGAGATGATAGGGGATAGAGGCGTAGAGTGCGGTGAGTTGTGTTTGAAGTGCATCAAAATCTTGCTCAAAGAGGGCTTTGTAGATATTGTTTTTAATCACTATCCCATTATCAACACGAGCCATAAAATCAGCAATGCTTCCTAGCAAAGATACCCTAACCTCCTTGTTGGGGATATCCAAATGATACAAAAGGGTATCATCAAAATTGGTTTGGACTTCGCTAATGGTTAGATACCCCGTTTGCCACATCAGTGTCTCAAGTTCGGTATAATCGACATCAAAGCTATCGAGCATTTTGCTATCTTTGATGATATTTTCCAAATCGGGTACAAAATAGTTGTTTGTTTCGATGAGTTTAAGCAAAAAGGTAGGCGTAGCGGTGCTAAACCAATAGTTATCATATCTATAACCATTGGCAATAAAAAGCAAAATATCAAAAGGATTATAGACTCCCTCTCCTAGCCATTGGTAGCCATTGTACCACTCTCTTATCTTAGCAAAATCTTGCCCCTTAAGATGCTCTTTAAATGAGGTCTCTACATCGTTTTGGGTATAACCGCAAATAGTAGCATATTGGGGAGAGAGGGTAATATCGTAGAGATTATTAAGCCCAGAAAAGAGACTTACTTTTGAAAATTTGCTCACCCCTGTGATAAAGACAAACTTCAAAAACTCATCAGCCCCTTTGATAACGGAGTAGAAGTTTTTTAGATCCTCTCGTCGCTCTCTTGCTATCTCACTGTTTTCGATATTATCAAGGATGGGCTTATCGTACTCATCTATTAGAATGACGACTTTTTGGTTGTATTTTTGATAAGCTTTGATAATAAGCTCTTCAA
>DYMA01000196.1 GCA_020721815.1 Sulfurovum sp.
GATAGTCTTTAAAAAAGGTTCACCGATGATGGAGTGGATGTGTTGAAACTCTTTTTTCTTTTTCTCATAATAACAAGAGTATTTTTTTTGTTTTTTAGGATTATTTTTGAATTGAGTTACTTTTTCATAAAACTTTTTAATTGCTTCAATTTTACCTTTTGCAAACTCTCCCATCAATCCATCTTGCATAAAAAACCCATCGGATAGGAGGGTGTGGATATTTGCTCCGAAGGTTTGTTTTTTAAGTCCATCTTTCAAAACTTTACAATTACCCTCTTTTTGGTTTGGGTCTTCATCTTTTTTATACTTATCTAAAAATATTACATTCTCTTTGGGGAGGTCGGATATTAGGAATGGGGAGTGGGAAGCAAGAATTAAATGATATTCTTGATTTGTTGTTTTTAGTAAAGTAATAATTTCTTGAATATATTGTTTTTGCCACTGTGGATGCAAATTTAGTTCAGGTTCATCAAATAGAAATAGTAGGTTTTTGTTATTTAGATAAAAATTGTTATTGATAAAAGAAAACATTTGAACTAACTGAGCAAATATTACTTGTTCACCAGTACTTAATGAGTTATATTTTCTATCTTTATTATCAATTAAATCAAAGTCAAAATAGGAAAAATAGTTATCACTAATATAAAATTCAATTTCATTTTTTTCTTCTTTTAAATCAAAAATATTTTTAGAGTCAAGTTGAATAATTTTTTTATATCCGTCCTCTAAATTTTCTAATCTACCTTTTGTTTTAAAATATGAAATAAGTTCTTGCTCATTTTCTATAATACCACCACTTCCTGTACCGTTATAACTTAGATATTTAGTGAGAAGAAATTGATGAAAACTATTTTCACCAGCAGATATAAATTGCTCTCGTAGATAATCAAGAATTTCAGAATCCTCATCTTGCACAAATCTATATTGTAAATCCTTTTGACTTTTATATTTGATTTCAATACGATTAGGCAAGTACATAAAAGAAGAAATTGCAAATTGTTTGTTCTCTTGAATATTCTTTATTAGAATATATATAACTGCTTTTTTTGTAGTTTCAATAACTTTATAAGTTCTCTCAAAAAGTTCTTTCCCCTGTTCATAGTTCATATAAGCAATAGATTTACTTAAGTGTCCATTTGTAGCACCATCTTTTTGAATAATTGTTCTCAATTCAGTAATATTTGTATAGTAATAATAGTTATCATTTTCTCTATAAACTATAACAAATTTATTTGTAAAGTCACTAACTTGTAAGATGGATTTTAAGATATTACTTTTTCCACTTCCATTTTCGCCTATGATTGCAGTGATTTGTAATTTTTTGGGAAATATATTTGAATAGTTTAATTTTTCTGCAATAGTTAAATCTTTACCATCAAAATCACACTCAAACCTCGGCGAAAAATTAAACCCCTGCTGTTTGATATTTTTATACTCTTCTACCCATAAATAAACTAATTCCATAATCTATCCTTTCGGTGAGCTAGCAAGCCCACCCTACGGCTTGGTTTTGCTCCCGTAGGTTTGGCACTGCCAAACGTCAAAGCGTGTTGGGTGGAATGTAGAGTTTTAAAACCTCTATCTCCAATAGGCATTCTCAGGCAGAAGCTTGGGAACGAGAAAAAAGCGTGTGACACGGTCACACCTACAGATTCAAAATATTTATTAAAGTTCATAATTTCGTTTAGACGTTTGGCAGTGCCAAACCTACGGATGTTGTCGTTTGTCAAGTTCATTAAGATGCCACTTAGGTGTAAAGCCATTGGTATTAGCTTCATGGGATAGACTCTCCCACAGTTGCTCCATTAGCATAAATTTTTCTTGCAAGGGGATAGTATTAAAATCAATTGTCTGCATTACTTTTTCTTTTTAGGCTCTATTTTCCAACTTCACACTCTCATCCAATATCTCAAACGCCAACTCCATTTTGCTCTTTTTGGGTAAATCGACTT
Organism: Sulfurovum sp.; assembly: GCA_020721815.1. Classification (GTDB taxonomy): domain Bacteria; phylum Campylobacterota; class Campylobacteria; order Campylobacterales; family Sulfurovaceae; genus FS08-3. The sequence goes on from DYMA01000196.1 coordinate 1,953, forward strand.
GGTTCTCTTTGGTGATGAAGCTAATGGTACTCTCATCTGTACCAAAGCTGGAGCTATCTTTGAGTAGATTATAGCAAATCGCATCGCATCCTTTGGCTTGGAGGGCATCTATGGCGTGTTGCAATCCTTGTTCGCCATCCATCTCGGCTTTAAATCCAATGGCAATGAGATTGTCTTTATTGACACTTTGGAGTACATCAGCTGTCTCTTTAAGTGAAATATTCCACTCCTCTCCGATAGAGGCTTTTTTGATTTTGCCACTTTGGGGGTATTTGGGGGTAAAATCGGCAACGGCTGCTACCATAAAGAGATAGGGTTGTTTCATTATCATATAGGGTGCAGTGGTATTGTTCATGCTTGTGGTACTCATCTTGCCTTTTTTGGCTACTCGCAGCGCATCGATGGTATAGTCATGCATCTCTTTGGCTGTGTCAATTTCGATAGTATAGACTTCAAGGGGTAGTTGGCTTATATCGGCGGTAGTGATATAGCAAACATCTGCACCCCTTAGATAGAGAGCCGTAGCAATGTTTGTAGCCATCTTGCCGCTTGAAAAATTGGAGAGGTAGCGTACTTCATCGATCTTTTCTCGTGTCCCTCCGCCTGTCACAACGACTTTGCGATTGATCCAAAAATCCTCTTCCAACAACGCTTTTGCTCCGTGATAGAAGATTTCAAGGGGTTGTGCCAACGCTCCATCTCCCGTATCGCCACAAGCCAAAAGCTTATTTTGAGAGGCGATAATGCGTACATCATTGACACGAAGCATCTTAAGTGAGCCATTCGTAAGGTGGTTGTTGAGCATTTGGGTATTGGCAGAGGGGGCTACCAAAATCGTGCCACGAAACGCCAACGCTACTTGCAACAAAATGTTATCGCTAATGCCTTTGGAGAGTTTGTTGAGGGTATTGGCAGTAGCGGGGGCTATGAGTAAAATATCGCACTTTTTAGCCATATCGATATGGTTGTGACTACTAGCCCAACTCTCGCTCTCGTCACACAGCACGGGATTGCGGGTAAGGGCTTCAAAGGTAAGAGGAGATATAAACTTTTTGGCACTAGGGGTCATAATGACATGGAGATTAGCCCCTGCTTTGATAAAGAGCCGTGCTACTTCACACGCTTTGTAAATCGAGATGCTTCCTGTCACACCTAATGCTACATTTTTGCCTTTTAGATTAATATTCATTTGTATTTCCATTTTTTATACTATCATAGCATAAGAGTTTTAACTTTAACCTCTCGTCTTGCTCCACCACCAAAAAATTTAAAACCGTTTTACAAAATCTTCTCCCACTGCCCATTGAAAAATCCATCCAATTTAGCTATCATAACCAAACCAAAACCCAAG
>DYMA01000197.1 GCA_020721815.1 Sulfurovum sp.
TTTAGAGGTTTTTTACTTTAATTTTGGCTTAGGTGATGGGGTGAGTGGTTACGCTCTTTTTAAAATTTCGCTTACTTTATTGATTGCTCTTGTTTGTCCTTTGACACGTTTGGAGAGTTCAATGGGGGCGTTGAGTATCTTTTGGGTTGAAATTTTTGCCCACTCGTTTTCGACAATCCCCAATTTGTACATCTTAATGGCTTCGCCAATCTTGCCAAACTCAATGGCTTCTCGAATAGCAAGGGTAATGATAGAGAGTATCTCATTGGCAAAGAGATTATTGGTCTCATCAACAAAAGCACCGATAATATCCTCTTGTTTTTGAGGCGATACTTCATTAAAACCCGCAATCTTGGGGGAGAGTTTGGAGATAATGGTTTTGCGAATCAAAAAATCGGGTTTAGGCAGGGGAAGGGTTTTGATTTTGGGATTGTCGATGCTGTACCACGTTGGTAGGTCGTTTTCTTTGTCGATAAACCAAAAAAGCAGGTTAAATTTGGGGTTTTGGGTCTCACCGATAATCTTGGCAGAGGCATTTTGAAGCAACCTAAAGATACGGTAATAGAACTCATGGGTGTCATTACCCGAAGTATCGCTTAATCGTGAAGAGAAGTTGAGTATTATCGTAGCGTAGAGGGTGTTGTTGTGGATAATTTTTTCAATAATGTCGATGCTTTTGATAAGTGTGGTTTGATAATGCCCATCTTTAAGCCCATGGTCGCTCACTGTTTTGAAGCTCTCCTCGTCGCCTTTTAGCAACGAAAATCCCATCAATGGCTCATATTGGACGATAAGTTCATACTCATTATCGCTCAATAGATGGGTAAGATAGCCCGTGAGATTGAGAGGAATAATAGCATCACTCTTTTGATAGGGATAGACATCGTAGATGTTTCCCCAAAGCACAAACTGCGATTTAATCGATACAAATCGCTCTATCTCTCTAGCCCATTTTGGTTTTTGCACGATTTCTCCTTGTGCGGTATCTATTTTTAACTCTTTAACGCATTGACACTCTTGTGATTTTGTGCTATAATCATCTCGTAATTCTCTCTGTAAGTTGTAAATCCGCATCCTTAACAGTATCAAAAAGTTATACTAATTTTAACCCAATTTTATTGAAATTCTCGTAAAAATATTCTCAAAGTAGTGCTATTTGAGTGATAAAATATTTGATTGCTGGAAATACATGGTATAATTTGGGTTAAAAATATAAAATTGCAAAGGCAAACCGTTGATAGAAAACATAGAAACAAAACTCGAATTGATTAAAAAAATACTCGATGAGAAAAAAGCCGAAGATATTGAGAGTGTTGATTTAAGCAACATCGACTACATCGCTCAAAAGGTTGTGATAGCTTCATCGCTAGGGGGCAAACACACCGATGCTTTGTATATCCACCTCAAAGAGGCATTAAGGCAACACGGCGAGAAGTTTGTAGCTACCGATGAGACAGAGGATTGGATTGTGGCGGATTTGGGAGATATTATGATTCATATCATGACACCTCAATATCGCAAAATCTATACGATTGAAAAGTTTTTGGAAGAGTTAAAACAGAGTAAAAGAGAGTTTATTTAAACTCTACCCCCACCCACGATGGATAGGGACAGATAGAGATTACGCCAATTGTGCGTTGATTTTTTCTGCAAATACATCTTTGGATGCAGCACCTACCATTTGATCAACCATTTGACCATCTTTGAAGAAAAGAATGGTAGGAATGGAACGAATACCGTATTTAGCAGCAACCTCTTGTTGCTCATCGGTGTTTACTTTACAGATTTTTGCTTTTCCTTCAAAATCCTCAGCCAACTCTTCAATGACAGGAGCAATCATTCTACAAGGTCCACACCATGGAGCCCAAAAATCAACCATTGCTACACCTTCAGCGATAGTTGAATCAAAATTAGCGTTTGTTAATTCGATATATTTACCCATTGATAAATCCTTAATTTAGTGTTTTTATCCTATTTCATACCAATATTGTATGAAATCTGATTTGGAAGATTATACATTAAAGCACTTTAAAAAAATATTTAGAATGAGTAATATTGCCAAAGAATTATGATTGAATCAAAAATTTTACATTTCATACCGTAAGTATGATAAAATATTAGCACAATAACGAGGTATCCAATGAAACACAAAAATGGGTTGATGTTGCTGGTTGCGATTTTTATTCTTGTTTCTCTTGGAGTCGTGAGACTCAATATCTTCTACAAAGAGTATCAACACACCATCCAAACTCAAAAAATCTACTCCAAACTCGCTTCTGAGATTACTCACAAACTTCAAGTATTAATCGAAGAGAAAACAAATGCCACGCTCACTATCGCATTGGCTTTGAGCGAAAACAAGAGTGTACAACAAGCCCTTATTGATAAGCGTGATATTGGGAAGTATCTCAAGGACTTTTCGTCGAGATTGGCTCAAGAGACCGATTTTAAAAATGTGTGGTTTGGGCTGGTGGATAGAAACGGAACGGTTGTTTCACGAAGCTGGTCCAATCTAAGAGGAGACAATCTCTTTGGGATACGAGAATTTAATACTATTACCAAAGTCCATACATCCATTGATGTCGATGGGGAGAATCTCTCCTTTAGAGCTTTTGTTCCCTTTTATGATGATAGCCGTCAATTTATCGGCTTTTTGGAGACTATTACCCACTTTAACTCCATTGCCAAAAAAATTACGCAAGAGGGATTTGAACCTATTATTGTCGTCGATAAGTACTATGCCAAACGCTTAAAGATGCCCTCCAAAGAAAATCTTATCAACGGCTACTACATCGCCAATAGCATCCAACCCAAGGTTCTCCAATACATCAAAACGCAAGGCATAGAGAGCATGCTAGAGTACCAAACGCACTATGAAATCAAGCAAGACTATGCGGTGGTTCACCATACTCTATTGGATCGCCACGATAGAACAATGGCTTATATTTTGATGCTCAAACCACTTGAAAAAATCGATAGAAGTGCGTTGGAAAATATCAATTGGAGCGTTGATATTGTGACGTTTTTGGTGATTGCGGCTTTGATTTTGATTTTGATTGGTTTTTACAATCGTCATGAGACCTACAGTCAAAAGCCTGAAAAGAGCGTTGATACCCAAAAGTACTCTGTTCTCTTTTTTATCTTTTTTGCGGTGGCAACGACGCTCTTTTGTATCGCTTTGCAAATAGGCTACAATCAAAAAAAAGAGAATTTTATACAAAACCACAACAACGCTATCGAAAAAGAGTAACCACTCACCCCATCACCTAAGCCAAAATTAAAGTAAAAAACCTCTAAA
>DYMA01000198.1 GCA_020721815.1 Sulfurovum sp.
TAAATCTTTGATAGACTCAAAATCCTCTCGTGAGGCGTTGGCATCGATGTTCCATCCTCTGGACTCATCAAATAGATAAAGCTCTCTATCGGCACTACGGCAAGGATAATAACCATATATAATGGTAGGCTCGAAGAGGTCGTTTGCTTTAAATTCACGCTTCAATCGCTCAAAAGCAGGATAGACGGTGTTGTCCATGAGCTTTTGATACGCCTCTTTGCTCATCCCTTTACTTTTGTATCCCCAGTGCATCTTAAAGAGCGTTCTCGTATTGACCCAATCGACGACCATATCAAAGTCCAACTGCTCTTTGGTTAGCACTCGTCGCCCCCAAAAGGGTGGCGTTGGAATATCAACAAGCGGAGGCATTTGTATCTCTTCAAAGGGAGGGATAATCACCTCTTTTTGTGCTTTCTTTTCAACCTGCACCAAATCCCCTGCCAGTTTGGTATCAAGTGGAGTAGAGGGGTCTTTTTTGTGTTTTTCGATTCGTCCCATCGCAATCACCCCATCAAAGGCATCTCGACAATAGAAAATATCACCGCTGTATATCGGACGACAAAAATCATCGACGAAGCTTTTGGTAAGTGCTGCACCGCCTAATAAAACAGAGATTTTAATACCTTGCTTTTCGAGTTCTTCGAGGTTCTCTTTCATCACTTGTGTCGATTTGACAAGCAATCCACTCATGCCCAAAGCATCGACTTCCCCCTCACGAAATTTGGCTATAAAATCTTCAATGTGGACTTTGATACCAATATTTATCACTTTAAATCCATTGTTGGAGAGAATAATATCGACAAGATTTTTGCCCACATCATGCACATCTCCCTTGACCGTACCAATCACCAATGTGGTATCGCTTTGGGTCTGCTTTTTGGGTAGATAGGGGTTTAGATAATCAACTGTGGCTTTCATGGTTTCGGCTGATTGGAGTACAAAGGGAAGTTGCATCTCGCCTTTGCCAAAGAGTTCGCCGATATGTTTCATGGTATCGAGCAAAATCTCATTGACAATACGGTCGGGGTCGATAGTGTGGCGAAGCTCTTCAACAAGCCCAATCATTCGCTCTTTGTCTCCATCGATAAGAAGTTTTGAAATTTTGGCTTCATCGCTAAGGGCATGAAAGGCTTCATCGTTTTGTGAGGTATCGACAACTTTATCACTAAAATGGTCAATAAATCTAAACAGAGTAGTATCGTTGGCATTAAATAACAACTCCTCACAAATAGCTCTATCTTCCTCGCTTATTTTTGCCATAGGAAGAATATGTTTGACATTGATAATCACGCTTGTCATTCCCGCTTCAAGACAGTGGTGCAAAAATACTGAATTGAGAAAAACCCTTGCATTGGCACTAAGCCCAAAAGAGATATTAGAGAGTCCCAAAGTCGAACCTACATTGGGATAGACTCTATGAAGCTCTCGTATGGCTTCGATAGTTTGCACGGCGGCATCACGGTACTCGACATCCCCACTCCCTACGGTGAAGGTGAGCATATCAAAGATTAAATTTGTGGGGTCTATGCCGTGACGATTGACGCACAAATCATACAAACGGTGCGCAATTCTAAGCTTATCCTCTTTGGTTTTTGCCATGCCTTTCTCATCGATAGTCAAAGCGACCAAAGCACAACCGTAGCGTTTGGCAAGGGTACAAATAGCATCAAGCTTATCTTCTCCATCTTCAAGATTGACAGAGTTGAGTATCGCTTTTCCGCCGATGGATTTGAGTGCAACCTCCATCGTATCAAGACGCGTGGCATCGGGCATAAGGGGGATGGAGACTTTTTGATTGTAGAGATTCATAACGGCTCTCATGTCCTTTGCCCCATCTCTTCCTGCAAACTCCACATTGACATCGAGCAGATGAGCCCCTGAGCGTACTTGTTCTTGGGCTACTACCAAAGTACCCTCATAGTCTTGGTTGAGTAACAAATCTCTAAAAGCTTTTGAACCCGTAGCGTTACTGCGTTCGCCAATAAGCAGTGGGGCGGGTTTTTGGAACAATTCGACACTGTTAAAGAGTGAAGCGATAGAGGGAGCGATACGACCTGTAGCTTTTTTGGGTTTTGTATCTTTGAGTATTGTTTTGAGAGCCAAAATGTGTTGAGGCGTTGTACCGCAACATCCACCCAAAAAGCTCACCCCATCGTAGTGGCAAAATTCGAGTTGTTTGTGTGCAAACTCATCGGGTCCCATAGGATAGTAGGTGTATCCGCCTCTATTTTGGGGCAATCCTGCATTGGCATGAATGGAGATAGGACGATTCCACAGTTTGCTCAACGTGACGAGATGTTTTTTGACTTGATCAGGACCCGTGCCGCAATTAAAACCCAACGACAAAATATCAAAAGGCTCTAAAATAGTAGCAATGGTCGTTGCATCTGTACCAATAAGCATCGCCCCACTAAGCTCCATCGTAACGGAAACCATAATGGGTAATGCTACCTTTTTTTCTCTATTGGCATCAATGAGTGCATTGATAGCGGCTTTGAGCTGAAGTGGGTCTTGCGATGTTTCGAGCAAAAACACATCACACCCACCATCAATAAGCCCAAATGCCATCTCTTTGTAGCCTTTGTGCATGGTATCGTAATCAATATGCCCGAGTGAGGGTAGCTTCGTCCCTGGTCCAATAGAACCCAAAACAAATCGTTTTTGATCGGGAGTGCTAAACTCAGTACAAATATCTTTGACAAGCTTCGCCCCTTTGAAGCTAAGCTCATAGGCACGATGCCCCATGTCGTACTCATCAAGCACCCAATCCATCGCCCCAAAGGTATTGGTTTTGATCAAATCCGCCCCTGCTTTGGCATAACGGCGGTGAATGGTGCTAATAAGCTCTGGAGCGGTATCGTTTAACAATTCATTACATCCCTCTTGTGCGATACCTTTGTCGTCTATCCATTGATGAGGCTCTATTTTGAGGTCTTGAATTTGCGTACCCATCGCCCCGTCAATGACTAAAATGTTCTTCTCTAATGCGTTTAAAATCTCTTCTTTAATACTCAAACTATTACCTTTTGGCACAATAGATTGCACCCTATAAAAATTGGTACTATTTTATCCTAACTAAGATAAAAGCCATACACAAAGGGTATGTTTTTTGCATACTATAGTTTAAGGAGAATTGTATGAAATTGACCGTTACCCAAGCGACATTAAGCGATATATTGGATTTAAATCAACTGCTCACTATGCTTTTTGATTTTGAAGCGAATCTTCCCGTCAAATTACCCATCAAAAGCCCTTTCTATGGGGAATG